>CAYNES010000038.1:0-9546 GCA_964396315.1 uncultured Piscirickettsiaceae bacterium
ACTTTCGTTCAAGAAAATAACCTTAAATCTTAATGAAAACCTTCAAAGTTTTGAGTCATCCAACAAAAGAAGTTAAAGCTGTCAAAACTGGATTCGCTTGGCTTGCAATACCTTTTGTGACTTTTCTCCCATTTCTTCCGGTGTGGTTTTTATTTCGTGGACTTTGGAAAATTTTTATCGCCTATATTTTGACTATTCTTATACTTGCCAGTATTGATTATGAGATCTATGGAGAACTTGGTTTTTTTAATTTTTCCAATACGAATGATCTTCAAATTATCATAGTAATTGTGGAACTGGTTATTCTATTATTGCCTGCTTTTAAAGGGAATGAATGGACACTACAAAATTTATTGAATAAAGGGTATAAAGTATCGTTTTCAGTTCAAGCTTCAAGCAAAAAGGAAGCGCTTCAGTTAGCTGAAAATAAAAAAATTGATTATGGGATGACTTATTAAAGATAAAAAAATCCCATAAATAATCTTTATGGGATTTTTATTGAGTCAGAAGAGAGAATTAAAAAATACTTGTTACTGCTCCCCAAATACCACCAACTACATTCCCAACTCCATTAACTGCAGCAGCAGGAACCGCCATAATAGTGTCCATACAACCACTTACAAGCAATGCTAAAACAGCAACAAATAAAAATCTTAACTTCATTTTTTAAACTCCAAGAAATATTCGAAATTTCATTATAAAGTACTTTAAATTACTTATCCATCCAAATTGAATATTTCTTAAACTTAAAGAATTATGCACTGCTTGGCTCTTTAAGCGTATATTGAAGTGTTATTTCATTAAAGTAATTCATAAAAATGAAAGTAATTTTAAAGATAACTTCAATATTAACTATTTTACTTTTTTCTTGTAACTCTTTTGCCTCTTCGCTGTCTGAAGATGCAAAAGAAAGAGGAATTAACTCCAATTGTTACAACTACTTAAGTCAAATAGAAGCTTCATATAATCTGAGTGGTTTAAACATAACATTTGCTCACCCAGAGAGCCCTTCAAGTTATCCCTCACTTCATATTTCTTCTCAGAAATATAACAATGGAAGTTCTTCTTTTTCTGCAACTTTAACACCTGATGGCGATTACTGCTACCTATCAACTATCATGATTACGGCAATTAATAATCAAACTTGCTCCGAGGTTGCCCAAATTAAAACTAGCAGCGATGAAAATCTTCAGGCTTCAAATTATGCAGAAGGAAGTTACATCATTCTTACGCCAAAAGACAATTCATATCAAACAATCCTCACCTCCTCAGGAGAATATGGATGCACAATTACTGAATCAAGAATGATGTGGCCTGGCAGATAATCCTGAAATTTATGAATTGCATCAATAATTCATAAATTTCACACAAATCAATTAATAATTTATTTATATAATATTACTTTGATAATAACCTAAGGAAGAATATATGCAAAGAATACTCCTCTTTTTGCTAACCAACATCGCAATAATGGTGATTTTAAGCATCACCTTAAGAATTCTTGGGGTAGAAAGCCTGCTTATGCAAAACGGAAGTGATTTAAATGTTAATGCGCTAGTTATTTTTTCTGGAGTTTTTGGTTTTGGTGGTGCCTTCATCTCTCTTGCGATCTCAAAATGGATGGCTAAAAGAATGACAGGGGCCCAAGTCATCTCAAACCCTTCGAACAATATTGAAAAATGGCTCATTGAAACAGTTGATAAACAATCTCAAATAGTAGGCATTAAAATGCCTGAAGTAGCTATCTTCCCTTCCAGTCAAATGAATGCATTCGCTACTGGTGCAAGTAAAAACAATGCCCTAGTTGCAGTCTCTCAAGGCCTACTTGACAACATGACTCAAGGCGAAATTGAAGCAGTTATTGGGCATGAAATGAGCCATGTTGCTAATGGAGACATGGTTACGCTGACTCTAATACAAGGTGTGGTTAATACTTTTGTTATTTTCTTTTCAAGAGTCATTGGCCATATAGTAGATAGGGTGATTTTGAAAAATCAACGAGGCTATGGAATTGGATACTTTGTAACTACAATTTTTGCACAAGTGATTCTGTCATTTTTAGCTGCATTTATTGTTATGTACTTTTCGAGAAAAAGAGAATTTATAGCTGATACGGGAGGTGCCGATTTAGCAGGCCATCAAAATATGATTAATGCCCTCAAATCGCTTTCTAAAAGAGAACCAGAGCCACTACCAGAACAGTTGGCTGCATTTGGAATTGATGAAAAACCAAAGACTGGATGGCGCCAACGTTTATCTTCGCACCCTCCAATAGAAGAAAGAATCAAGGCTCTGGAAAAAAGAGCACAACAATCCAGATAAATAACTCAGATGTCAATCTCAATTAAGTCAGCAGATCAAATTGATAAGATGCGCATTGCTGGAAAACTGGCATCGAGCGTTTTAGAGATGATTGGTGAACATGTTAAAACTGGAGTAACTACAGATAAACTTGACCAAATTTGTCATGATTTTATTGTGAATGATCTTGATTCAATACCTGCTCCACTCAACTATAATGGATTTCCAAAGTCGATTTGTACCTCTGTAAATAACGTTGTTTGTCACGGAATTCCAAGTGAAAAAAAATTAAAAAAGGGCGATATTATCAATATAGACATTACTGTTATAAAAGATGGTTTTCATGGTGACACATCTAAGATGTTTATTGTTGGAAAACCTAGCGTAAAAGCTTTGAAAATTTGTAATGTAGCTAGAGAATCAATGATGCTAGGTATTGAAATTGTTAAACCTGGAATTCATCTTGGTGAGATTGGAAAAGTAATTGGTGATTATGCTCACAGTAAAAACTGCTCAGTGGTCAGGGACTATTGTGGACATGGAATTGGAGAAGTCTTTCATGAGATGCCGCAAGTGATTCATTATGATGATGGCAAAATCAATCAGAGTCCTATTCTAGAACCAGGTATGACTTTTACAATCGAACCTATGATTAACCTAGGTGGATATGAAGTAGTGACATCAAGGATTGATGGCTGGACAGTTACCACAAAAGATAGATCTCTCTCAGCCCAGTGGGAACATACTATTTTAGTTACTGACACTGGTCATGAAATCTTAACCCCTCGTAAAGAGGAAAGTAATTTATAACCTATTCAGATTCACCCCCTGAGTATCAAATTGGTTATTCAGCTTGTGTTAAAATAACTCTTTTTTCGGACTTACTTATTTAGTTCAGTGAAGCGCTTAAGAAATTACTTTATATCTGGCCTCCTGTTTTGGATTCCTCTAGCCTTAAGTGTGCTTGTTATTAAATTCTTTCTAGAAGTCGTTAATAATCTAATTCCTTCTAGACTTCTGCCAGAATCACTTCTTAACCTAGATACAACTATCCCTGGATCAGGAATTATTCTCGTTATTCTTATTATTCTAATAACTGGAGCTTTAGTTACAAATATATTAGGCAGAAAGCTTGTAGATCTGTGGGAAAGAGCTCTCAATAAAATTCCTGGATTTAGAAATATTTATAATGCACTCAAGAAAATATCTTCTACAGTTCTCAATAATTCCAGTGATAGCTTTAGAAAAGCTTTTTTAATTCAGTACCCAAGTAAAGGGATATGGGTTATTGCATTCCAATCAGGAGACTACGAGGGTGAAGTCAAAAATATCATTGGAGACGAAGTAATCAATTTATTTGTTCCAACAACACCTAACCCAACTTCTGGGTTCTTTGTGATGATGCCTAAAAAAGATGCTTATGAGCTTCAAATGAGTGTTGAAGAAGCATTTAAACTAGTTATATCAGCCGGAGTAGTGACTCCTGAGAATTTAAAGATTAAGGAAAAGAAATGAGGACACATTATTGTGGTGAACTAAGCAAGACTAATCTTGATGAGGAGGTTACTCTTTGTGGTTGGGTTAACAGAAGGCGCGATCATGGCGGAGTAATATTTCTAGATGTTCGAGATAAAAAAGGAATCGCTCAAGTAGTAATTAACCCGGACACAGTTGATACTTTTAAGATAGCTGAAACCATTAGAAATGAGTTTGTACTTCAAATTACTGGCAAAGTAATTGCTAGAGACGCAGAGATGGTAAACAAGAAAATTCCAACTGGTGAAATTGAAATTCTTGCTGAACACATTGAAATCTTGAATAACTCGAAACCAATGCCATTTCAACTCGACTCCATGGAAACTTCAGAAGAAGTCAGACTCAAATATCGCTACCTAGACCTTCGAAGGGAAGAGATGCAAAAAAGATTGCGCCTTAGATCAAAGGTGACGCACTTCATGCGTGACTTTATGGATAAGAATGACTTCCTTGATATTGAAACCCCTTTTCTAACCAAAGCAACACCTGAAGGAGCTAGGGATTACCTTGTTCCATCTAGAACTCATGAAGGTAGCTTTTTTGCTCTTCCACAATCTCCTCAGTTATTCAAACAACTCTTGATGATGTCAGGTTTTGAAAGATATTATCAAATTGTTAAATGCTTTAGAGATGAGGACTTAAGGGCAGACAGACAGCCAGAATTTACTCAGCTAGATGTTGAGACTTCATTCATGAATGAAGAAGAAATTACAGCTCTCATGGAGGAAATGATTAGAGGGCTTTTCGCAGAGGTTGGAAATGTTGAACTACCATCTAAGTTTCCATCTATTTCTTATGAAAATGCTATTAAACTTTATGGTGTTGATAGACCTGATCTGAGAATTCCACTACACATGGTTGATGTAAACGACATTATGAAGAATGTTGAGTTCAAGGTCTTCTCTGGTCCAGCTAATGATAAAAAAGGTAGAGTGGCAGCTCTGAAAGTAGATGGCGGCGCTTCAATTAGTCGTAAACAAATTGATGATTACACAAAATTTGTCAGTATTTATGGAGCCAAAGGACTCGCATATATCAAGCTTAACGAAGAAGGACCTTCCTCGCCAATCATTAAATTCTTAGGTGATGAAGTTACCCAAAAAGTTATAGATTTGACTAATGCTAAAACTGGAGATATCATCTTTTTTGGAGCCGATAAATCTAAAATCGTTAATGAAGCACTAGGAAATCTCAGAGAAAAACTGGGCCAAGATCTCAACTTTTTTGATAAAGAATGGGCGCCAGTATGGGTAATGGACTTTCCTATGTTTGAAGTCTCGGATGATGGCTCACTCAATGCCATTCATCATCCATTTACTGCCCCAAGTGTTGATGCAAAAAACCTACTGAATAACCCTGAGGAGTCACTCTCAAGAGCCTATGATTTAGTAATTAATGGATCTGAAGTTGGCGGTGGATCAATAAGAATTCATCAAAGTGGAATGCAAAAAACTGTCCTAAACCTTTTAGGGATTGATGATGAGGAAGCGAAAGAAAAATTTGGCTTCCTTCTAGATGCTCTTGATTATGGTTGCCCGCCTCATGGAGGCATCGCTTTCGGACTTGATAGACTAGTCATGATCCTAAGCAAAACTGAATCAATTAGAGATGTTATTGCGTTCCCAAAAACCCAAACAGCAGCATGTCTTCTTACAGATGCACCATCGATTGTTTCCAAGGTTCAACTTAAAGAATTGAATATTAAGGTTACCCTTCCAAACAAAACTCAGTAATGCAAAATATAGTTATAGATCAATCTATTGAAGATTCAATTAAGAAAGCACTAGAGGAAAATAATGCTACTCTAGTGGCCCACTATTACGTTAGTGGTGACCTTCAAACTTTAGCTGAAGAAACTGGGGGTATAGTATCAGACTCTCTTGAAATGGCTAGGTTTGGTCAAAACAGTGATGCAGAAACTATTATTGTTGCTGGCGTTAAGTTCATGGGGGAGACTGCTAAAATTTTATCTCCTGAGAAAAGGGTTTTAGTTCTGGATGAAAAAGCTACCTGCTCTCTAGATTTATCATGCCCAATTAATGAATTTTCTGAGTTTTGTGATCAAAACCCTGAACATGAAGTCGTTGTCTATGCCAATACTTCTGCAGAAGTCAAAGCAAGGGCTGACTGGGTTGTTACCTCAGGAAGCGCTCTGAAAGTGGTGCAGAAATTGCATACTGAAGGAAAAAAAGTACTCTGGGCTCCTGACAAACACCTTGGTCATTATGTTCAGTCTATGACAGGGGTAGAAATGCTGATGTGGGACGGAGCATGTGTTGTGCATGAAGAGTTTAAAGCAGAAGGTCTAAAAAGATTGATGGAGCTGCACCCTGAGGCTGGCATATTAGTTCATCCTGAATCACCCAAAGAGGTTATTGCTCTTGCAGATGTTGTTGGATCTACAACCCAACTCATCAAAGCAGTATCCTCAAGATCTGAAACAACTTTTATTGTGGCAACAGATAATGGAATTTTTCACAAAATGAAGGAAGTTGCCCCTCATAAAAAATTAATTGAAGCCCCTACTATGGGAGAGGGTGCAGACTGCGAGTCATGCGCACATTGTAATTGGATGGCGATGAATAGTCTTGAAAAATGTCTTGATACACTCAATTCCGGACAAAATGAAATTCTTATCGATAGTGACGTCATAGATAGAGCCAAACACTCAATTCAACGTTTACTAGACTTTACAAAATAACCTATTATTGGAGATGGTAATAAAAAATGGCAGGACACAGTAAATGGCACAATATCCAGCACAGAAAAGGTGCACAAGATGCCAAGCGTGGGAAAATTTTCACAAAACTGATTAAAGAAATTGTAGTTGCTGCAAAAATGGGTGGTGGTGTTATAGAAAATAACCCGTCTCTTCGAGCCGTCATTGATAAAGCTTTGGCAGCTAACATGAAGAGAGATACAATCGATAACGCTGTCAAAAGAGGCTCTGGTGATCTTGAAGGCGAAAATTATGAGGAAATTCGCTACGAGGGTTATGGTCTTGGAGGCACTGCCATAATGGTTGATTGTCTTACAGATAATAAAAATCGCACCGTATCTGATGTTAGACATGCCTTTTCTAAGCATGGGGGAAATCTTGGTACAGATGGCTCTGTCTCCTACATGTTTTCCAAGCAAGGCTTTATAAGCTTTGCATCTGGAGATGAAGATACAATTATGGAAATAGCCATTGAGTCTGGAGCAGAAGATATTGTGATCAATGATGATAGCTCAATTGATGTAATTACCTCGCCGGAGAATTTTTTCATCGTTAAAGACGCACTATTAGCTAATAATCTAACCCCAGATCATTCAGAGATTACTATGGAGCCGGCAAACAGAGTTGAACTTAACTTGAAAGATGCAGAAAAATTTATGAAGCTTATTGAAAGACTTGAAGATCTTGAGGACGCTCAAGATGTATATCACAATGCTGATATTTCAGATGAGATCTTGTCTGAACTATGATTTCTTATCACTCAGGAATTCAAGCTCTCAGAAAATTTAAAGTCAATACTCTCAATGAAAGAATTAAGTCTTTAATTCCAAATCTAAACCTGATTGGAACTGAGTATATTCACTTTATTGAGTCAGAAAAAGAATTAAGTCTGTCTAAAAAGAAAACACTTTTTAAACTTTTAAATTACGCATCAGAAGTAGATTTAAAAAATTCCAAATACAGAGTGACTATTTCTCCTCGAATTGGAACCGTTTCTCCTTGGTCATCTAAGGCATCAGATATTTGTAGACTTTGCGGCTTGTCAACAGTTTCAAGAATAGAAAGAGGTATCAACTATCATTTTGATCGAATAATTAATGCTCAGGAATTAGTCACTATCCTGGAGCTAGTAATGGATAAGATGACTGAATCACATCTTAAGGATATCAATGATTCAGATGTACTATTTAGTGAACTTAAACCAAATGAATTTAATAGCATAGATATCCTGAGTCACGGCAAATCTGCAATTACACAAGCTAATACTGAACTTGGACTTGCTTTAAGTGAGAGTGAAATCAATTATTTATTTGAAAGCTTCATTGCAATAGAGAGAAACCCTAGAGACATTGAGTTGATGATGTTTGCTCAAGCAAACTCAGAGCACTGCAGACACAAAATATTTAATGCAGATTGGACTATAGACTCAGAAAAACAAGCAATTTCTCTTTTTGGAATGATTAAAAATACATACAAACAAAATCCTGAAGGGCTTTTGTCTGTCTACAGCGATAATTCTGCAGTTATGAATGGTTATGATTCAAAATACTTTGAAGCAAATGAAAATGGAGTGTATCAAACCTCCGTTGCTGAAAAAGCAGTTCTGATGAAGGTTGAGACGCATAATCATCCTACTGCCATTGCTCCCAATCCCGGTGCGGCTACAGGGTCTGGCGGTGAAATTAGAGATGAGGGTGCTACTGGTATAGGTTCTAAGCCAAAAGCTGGCTTATGTGGCTTTTCTGTATCAAATTTGAAATTGCCAAATTCAATTCAACCTTGGGAAATAAACTACGGTAAACCCAATCAGATTGCCTCTGCATTAGAAATCATGATTGATGCGCCCATTGGTGCTGCATCATTTAATAATGAATTTGGAAGACCAAACACTTGTGGTTATTTTAGAACTTACGAGCAGAAAACAAAAAATGATGATGTGAGAGGTTATCATAAACCAATTATGCTGGCCGGTGGCATCGGAAACATCAAAAAAAATCACGTTGAAAAAGGTTTGATTTCTGATGGCGATAAAATAATCGTTCTAGGTGGTCCTGCTATGCTTATTGGACTCGGTGGAGGTGCAGCGTCGAGCATTGGTAGTGGAGATCAAAATGAAAGCCTTGACTTTGCCTCTGTCCAAAGAGCGAACCCAGAAATGCAAAGACGTGCTCAAGAAGTCATTAACGCTTGTACCAGTCTAGGCAATAATAATCCAATTGTATCTATACATGATATTGGTGCTGGTGGACTCTCAAATGGAATTCCTGAACTCGTTAATGACTCAAAAAAAGGTGCTAAGCTACAATTAAGGTCAATACCAAATGACGAGTTAAAAATGACACCACTTGAAATATGGTGTAATGAGTCACAAGAGAGATATGTCATTGCAATTAAAGAGGAAAGTATTGCTCTTTTTGATGAGATTTGCCTGAAAGAGAGAGCGCCTTATGCCGTATTAGGAAGCGCAACAGAAGATAGACATTTACTTTTGGAAGACTCTCATTTTAATAACAAGCCAATTGACATTGCAATGTCACTTCTATTTGGCTCATCTCCTAAAACTCATAAAGATGTTAAGTCTTTACCTAATATCGAAAATGAGTTTAATCCAAATAATATTTCGATTAATGATGCTATTAATCGTTTACTCAAATTACCGACCGTTGCAAGTAAAAATTTCTTAATCACTATAGCCGATCGAACTGTAACTGGGCTCATTGCAAGAGACCAAATGATTGGTCCGTGGCAAGTTCCTGTTGCTGACTGCGCCATTTCTCTTTCAGATTTTGACGGTTATCAAGGTGAAGCTATGTCTATTGGAGAAAAAACTCCAATTTCACTGATCAATGCCGCTGCAGCTGCAAGAATGAGTGTTGGAGAGGCTTTAACGAATTTACTCAGTGCCTATATTGAAGACATCAGTCACATCAACCTTTCAGCAAACTGGATGTGTGCAAGTGGTCACCCTGGAGAAGATGCAAAACTTTACG
>CAYNES010000039.1:0-9270 GCA_964396315.1 uncultured Piscirickettsiaceae bacterium
GATGATCATGACCATGAAGAGCATGACGATCACGACCAGCTAACTGTTTCAGATGAAACTTTAGCCACATTTAACAATTACTCACAATTATTTGCATTCCCCAAAGGGGCTGGCTGTAATCTAACTTCTTTTGAATCTGGTCTTCACAGCGTCTCAACAGAAGGAGATCACAAAGACGTTGAATTATCTTATGAGTTTGCTTGCAGCAATCCAAGCCAGTTAAAGAGCGTCACAATTAATGCGTTTGATCGCTTTAGCGAACTTGAAACTTTAAACTTTGAGGCAGTAATAAACAATAAAGCTCTAACAAAGAGCCTAAAATCAGATGTTAATAAAGTAATATTTTAAATGAGGATCTGATGTTACAAACGCTAGGTCTGGAATACCATTATCAGCATGGTAAAAAAATTGTATTTCCAGAAATAGAGATTGAAAGGGGACAGAGATTATTAATTAGTGGTTTTTCAGGCTGTGGTAAAACAACTTTACTGAGCCTGATTGCTGGAGCCTTGAGGCTTCAGACTGGTGAGATTAAATTTGATCACCATGACTACTCATCAATGTCATCACTGGTTTTGGATAAGTTCAGGGCTGACCACATCGGCTATATTTTTCAAACACTAAACCTTATTCCTTTTTTAAGTGTTTCGGAAAATATAGCTTTAGGAGTTCGATTCTCTCAATCTAGAAAATCTAGAGTTGCCAGCCTAAACCAAGAAATTGATAGGCTTGTCGCCTCGTTAGGGCTAGAGAAAGAAGTTTTAAGCGCTCCAGTAAATCGCTTAAGTGTTGGACAACAACAAAGGGTTGCTGTGGCTAGAGCTGTTCTTGGCAAGCCAGATTTAATTCTTGCTGATGAGCCAACGTCTGCCCTAGATTCTGATACAACTAAAAAATTTCTAAATGAAGTGATGGAGACTTTTGATTCTACCAAACAGGCAATTATTATGGTCAGCCATGATGCCTCAATTGCACCCTACTTTGACTCTGTAATAGACTTTAATAAACACTATGCTTAGTCTTTTGCTTAAATCAATGCGTTCAAGAATTATTCCGACATCGCTTGTGACGATATCTTTAATGGCGTCGATGGTTCTTTTACTCAGCATTGAGAGAATTCAACAAGGAGCGGAAGAGGGCTTTAATCGAAGCATTTCAGGTGTTGATGCAATTATTGGACCAAGGTCTAGCTCTCTTGAATTGGTTTTATATACAGTATTTCATCTTGGTAGGCCGACAAACAACATCACAACAAAGACTATCAATGATGTCAAACTAAGAAGCGATATTAGTTGGCTAGTTCCAATTGCATTAGGAGATAGTCACAGAGGGTTTAGAGTTGTCGCCACTGAGCCAAACTACTTTCAACATATTAGATATGGAAATAATCAGCCTCTAACTTTCTCAAAAGGAGTTGCTTTCGCTGAACTATCTGAGGCAACCTTAGGCTCTGATGTTGCTGAAAAACTTAACTATAGTGTTGGCTCAGAGATCCAAATCACTCATGGCTCAATTGAGTCAATAGGGAGCAAACATGACGACTTTTCATTTAAAGTAACTGGAGTTCTTAATAAAACAGGTACGCCAATTGATCAAGCTATTTTCTTGGATTTAAAGGGCTATGAGCTTCTTCATTTAGGGTGGAAAAGCGGAAAAAAAGTATTTAGTCTTGACGATGTTGGCTTGTCGTCTCTTCCGGCTGATGCTCTAAATCCAAAAACAGTTACGGCTGCTTTTGTGGGTCTTAAATCAAAACTAACTTTATTTAACTTTAGCAAGAATATCAGAGAATACCCAAAGGAGGCGATATCCGCTGTTATACCTGGAATAGCCTTGTCCGAGCTTTGGTCTATTGTTGGGTTAGTTGATAAAGGGTTTCGGCTTTTAAGCTGGATAATTATTGCAATTAGTATTATTGCAATGGTCACCTTAATTATTGCAAGTCTAGATAACCGCAAACAAGAAATGACAATATACAGGGCCAATGGGGCTTCACCCAAATTTTTAGCCGCCATGGTGGTTTATGAATCCCTTGTAATTGGCCTGGTGGCGATAATTGGTGCAATTATTCTAGTAACTATTGTTACATATTTTGCAACTACCCAGCTAAATTTGGCATTGGGTGTTTCGCCTTCGTTTAAGTGGATTAGCCTCAATGAAGTTAAGGTTTTCAGTATTATTTTATTGGCTGGAGTATTAAGTAGTTTGATTCCAGCAGCTATGGTTTTTAGAAAAAACTTACATCAAACGTTAAGCTAAATGATAAAAAAACTAATAGCCAGCGGCCTAATCCTTCTCTCTCTTAGTTCTTACTCTATTGTTGTAACTGATGAGTACTTGTCTACTATAGAAGACAACTGGTTAAGCCTTGAGCCAGTTGATGCATATGATTTTATTCCTGAGGACCTGACTTATGAAACTTATATGAGTGAAGACTTTCAAGCCAAGTTGGCTGCAGCCGGAACCAGGCTTAATAATTCCGTTGAAGGCAATGATATCGCTCTTGCTGGGTTTATGGTTCCAATAGAGTACGCAGGCACTAATATTAGTAAGTTTTTACTGGTTCCAGAAGCTGGACAGTGTATTCATGTTCCTCCTCCCCCTTTGAATCAAACTTTACTTGTCGATGTCTCAGCGAATCCTACAAAGTTTCGTGATTTGTACATGCCAATAATCGTTTATGGGAGAATATCTGTGGGATCGCAAAGTTTTGATATTGCAGATAGCGGATACACCATTACCGATGCTGTTATTGAAACACTTCATTTTAGTGACGAGGAATATGCTAACGAAGATTATAGCTATAACTTAGAGGACCCTCATGATTAGCAAGACACAATTAATGTCTAAATGTTTGGAGTCGGGACGAAGCGCAACACCACAAAGAATGTCAATAATTGATGAACTGTGTGCTGCAAAAAAAAATCTTTCTGCCTATGACCTAAGGGACTCCCTTAAAGACAAGGGTCATTCATTCAACATTAGTACAATCTATAGGGTTTTAGACTTTTGGATTGATGTGGGCGTTGTTCACAAAATGGACTCAAGCAATACTTACCTAGTTTGCAATGACAGCCATACCGACCATTTTCATGTCTTGCTGCACTGCACTAGCTGCAAATCAGTTGAAGAGTCTTGTCAGCTTTCAGCTCAACTTTCCCTGCCTGAAAGCAACAAGTTTGTAGTGAATGACTCTCAGGCTGTTGAGCTTAATGGGCTTTGCAAGAAGTGCCAATAAGCAAAAAAAATTATTTAACTATTAATTCTTACCATTAGCTCGTTTTTGCGAAACATGGAAATTACATAAGGAGCATTAAACTGGGCGACCATAAAGCCTCCCCTTGTTTCAATGTTGTTCTGCTGGAGAAGTGTTGCAAATTTTTTTTGAAAGTTCTTGCTTCTAGGCTCTGTCGCCCAGCCCCCGAAAGTAAATACTGCAACCTCGCCCAAAGACTCTTTTTGAATTGAAACGTTTTCTGTGTTGGGCTTAGGAAGATCTTTTAATGAGTGCTCTCTGGGCATCACGAAGGAAATATTGTAGACCTCTAGGTCTTCAGAAGGGCAGTCAACAATTACAGGAGCAGTCATTGCGATTTTCATTTCCTTATCATTGCCACCAAAAATGTAGTTAGCAATTCTTCTAAAACCAGATGATGTAGAGCTTCTGTAATCTGAACGAACTGATGAGGTGGCAATTATCATTTCATTGTAACGACGGATTTCAAATCCATCGTATGTAGAGACTACTTCGTATTGAGGAGTTTCGAGAGCCATGTTAAAGTTAATTTGTTATTGTTTTTTTCCAAAAAATGGAACCAGTATAGGTGTTTTGTTTTTGTATTCAATGTAGTCCTTGTCTTCGCCCCATTTTTTTTCAGCTTTATCTTCTAAAAAAGGAAGTCCACTTATTCTCGTCAACAGAAGAAACACGAAAACGGGCGAGACAAGTGTCAAAAACTGCCAGCCAGATAGAAATGGTAACGAGATAATTGCAATACCTGTCCATAGGATAATTTCTCCAAAATAGTTTGGGTGGCGAGATACAGACCAAAGGCCGTGAGTGATAAACCCATCTTTGTTTTCAGGCTGCTCACTGAAGTACTTTTTTTGTCTGTCAGCAACAACCTCAAAAACAAAACCTAAAAACCAAAATATTGTTCCCACAACAAAAAATACGCCGATTGGTTCAAGCGGGTTCAATGCGATTATAGTAATGGCATTTACAGTAGTTAAAAAGACCCAAAGGGCTGATAAAGTCCAGGTCATTAAAAACTTTGGAAGTGATTTTTTAATATCTCTAAATCTTTTGTCTTCTCCGGCTTTAACTATTCTTTTATAAAGAAATATTCCAAGCCTTAATGTCCAAACGGACACAAAAGTAGCAACAAAAACTGAACGAATTGATGCTTGTTCTCCCAAACGCATGAGCGCAAACATTGCAGTTGAAACAACAAGGAGCGTTGCAATCATTCCTGTAAAGTCAAAATATTTTTCTGAGCTTGTAATTAACGAGGGCACCGCAATAATCCAGTGAGTCGCAAAACTGACGATAGCGCACAAAAGAATTACTGGAAGCCCATAAATAATTGCCCCATCAACTGAGGCTGCTATGGCAATAACATAGGCCGTTAAAATACATAAGGCAATAGCACCAAGGTCTTTAATCATTGTGGCTTCTCAAAAAGATAGTGGGAAACACCCCATTCTGCGCCCCGGCTAAAACCAAAAAGAACCTCGCAAGACATGAAAAAAATGCGCCATCTTTGGAACCATGAGTTGGCGTCATTTTCTCCATAAGTTTTCTTAAAGAGCTCTAAAACCTCAGCTTTATTTTTGTCCATCTTTTGAAGCCAGGCGAGAGAGGTTTTTTCATAGTGAGTGCCGCTCACTCTCCAGTCTTTTTCTATTTTCATTTGCTCTGGAAAGCTCATTAATAGCCTATGGGAAGGCATTTGACCTCCACTAAAAAACTCTCTTGCCATCCAGTCTGCATCGTCATTATCTTCAAAAGGATAGGCAACCTTTTGGTGAGAAAATATATGTACAAAAAGCTTTCCTTCTTTTTTTAGCCACCTATTAACTCTGCCAAGTAATTTTTCATAGTTGCGCATATGCTCAAACATTTCGATTGAAACAACTCGATCAAACAACTCTTCAGCTTCAAAGTCATTCATGTCTGCTGTTACCACTCTGACATTGTCTAGCTTAAGCTGTGCGCATCTTTCTTCAATAAATTGTCTTTGGTCATTAGAGTTACTAACTGCGGTAATTTTACTTTTTGGAAAATGCTCTGCCATGAAAAGTGTCAAAGAACCCCAGCCACAGCCTAACTCTAATATCTCTTGGCCATCAAGTAAGCCTGCTCTATCGCATGTAAGCTCTAACATCGCAGATTCAGACTGGTCTAGGGTTGAGACGCCCTCTGACCATAGGCCTGAACTATACTTGAGCTTGCTTCCGAGCACTAACTCAAAAAGCCTTGGCGGAACCTCGTAGTGCTGTTCATTTGCTTTTTCTGGGACAAGTGCAATCGGGCTTTTCTTTAAAACGTCAATCCATTCTGCATGCTCTTTCTCCATTTCATCTTCACCAGAGTCTGTTGCTTGGACCAAGCGCTGACTGCATAGGTGCTTTATACCAAGTCTGATTAATGCGTCAGGCAACAGTCCTTTTTCTGCAAGTTTAATTAATAAAGCAATCATAAATTAATATGTAATTTGAGTATTTTGAGCATCTGGCTTAGCAAACACAAACTGAAAGTCGCCGATTAGATTTTCTAGAAACCCTGCCTCACAGTAAACCAAATAAAAATTCCAAATCCTTGTGAACGGATCTGAAAAACCAAGCTCCTTAACCTGGGGTAAAGCCTTTAAAAACTCCTCTCGCCAAATTTCTAGCGTTCTTGCATAGTGGTGAGTGATGTCTTCAGAATCTATCATAGCCATGTCTGTTTTTTCTTTGATCGATTGCAAAATTTGCGGCATTGCAACAAGACAAGACCCCGGAAAAATGTATTTCCTTATAAAGTCAACTGAATTCTTATAGGCATCAAAATCAGGATCGTTGTAGGTTATTCCTTGTAGGAGCATAAGTCCATTTTTTTTCAACAACGAGGATGCTTTTTCAAAGAATCTAGAAACATATTCTGAGCCAACGGCCTCAATCATCTCAATTGAAACCACCTTATCGAAAGAGCCCTCAAGCTCGCGATAGTCTTTGCTGAGAAGCGTTATTTTGTCTTCGAGAGACTCTTTAGAAATCATCTCTAATGCGTATTGAAACTGTTTGTCAGAGATAGTTGTGGCTGTAACTTTGCAGCCATAGTTTTTGGCAGCATGGATTGCAAAGCTTCCCCAGCCAGCTCCAATTTCAAGAACATGGTCTGTATTTGAAAGCTTAAGTTTTCTACAAATTCTATCTAATTTTTCAATTGACGCTTCATGCATGCTTGAGTCCTTTTTTGGAAAGATTCCGCTTGAATAGGTCATTGTTGAATCAAGCCACAGCCTATAAAAGTCGTTGCTCAAATCATAGTGCGCCAAGATATTATTTTTACTGCCGGCCAGAGTGTTTTGTCTTTTCTTGTGGATTAGTTTTGTAATCGGGTTGGCGAGCCTTGCAAAGCCAGACTCAAGACCAAGCAACGTTTTTTTGTTTCTTATAATAAGCTGTATTAGCTTTACAAGGTTTTTTGAGTTCCAGTATCCAGCAGTGAAAGCTTCTGCTGCGCCGTTTGTTCCTCCGCTTCCTAAAAACACATAGAACTCTTGGGAAAAAACCTCAAGCTCTGCTTTAAATTCCGAGCTTGGATTGCCAAAAACATGTTTGCTGCCACCATCAATAATAGTTAGCTCTCCAATATTAATGCTTTTTAGCTTTCTAAATAAAATGCTTTTAAAAAAAGACGTTATTCGGGTGCTTTTATGCATTTTCGGGATGCTGTTAGCCAGAGCATCGACGGATAGCTTGTCTTTGGATTGTTTGTTTTTAGTCATAATTTGTCTGGATGTGTAAAAAAGGGCGCCTTCCTTATTAAAAGCATCAAGGCTTGCCAATGAATTCTATAGACGACCACCAAGGTTGCAAATGGAAATCTAAGAATAGCCCTAATAAGGCCTTTCTTATTGAAGGTACGCCTTTTTAAATTAAGGGCAACATTAAATACTTTTTCTCCGTCCTTATAGTTTTTCATTATTACATTTAACTCCTCCTCTGGATTAGAAAAAAACCACTCATAATCGTGGTCCATTCCCCAAAAAGGGCTAACATGGAATTGTTTTTTTGGCGTCGCAGTAAAGCTCAGCTTGCTGTCTGAATCTCGGCGCTCATGAATCACGTATGCATGCCTTTCTTTCCATGGCGTATTAGTAACTTCGGCCATTATAGCCTCAACTTTTTTGTCATTTTCATCGAAACAGTAATAAAAACTAACAGGATTAAAACAGTGTCCAAAGTATCTTAAATGGGTAAGGAGCCTTATTGGGCCTTTGAACTCTCTGCCTGTTTTTTCATGCATGGTTTTTCTGACAGCGCTTTCTAAGCCTATTGATGGATCCCCATGATAGTCCTGTCGCCTATATGAAACAATTGCCGGCCTGTTTATATTCCAAAGCAGAGAAGGCTTTATTACAGAGGCTAAGCTAGAGAGATCAATATAAGCCATAAAAATAGGGTACTTAAAAAAACGACTAAAGGGAGCGTGTCTATGGTGACTAATGGTGCCCCAGTATAAATGATGTATTTTAGAAAGGCTCATAACGAAACCCCAAAAGCTTTGCAAACATCTAATGCGCTGTTAACACCGTCCTCATGAAAACCATTTCCCCAGTAGGCGCCACAATAAAACGTGTTGTTGTGGCCGCTGATTTGATTTTTTTTCTTTTGTGCATGAACCCCTTCAACCGTAAAGAGAGGGTGATGATACTCAATTTTTTTTATTACTTTGGATGGGTCAATCTCATCCACGCTATTAAGTGTAACCAAAAAATCTGGCTTCGCATTTAGTGATTGCAGAATATTCATATTATAGGTTAGAGTTACTGGCCTATTTGGATCGGAATTTAATAAATAATTCCAGCTTGACCAGGTTGTTTTTATTTTTGGCATTAGCGACACGTCCGTATGAACTATAGCTGTATTTTTTTGATAAGGCAATGCTTCTAGAATTGTCGTTTCATCGTCACTTGGATCTTTAAGCAAAGCTAATGCCTGGTCGCTGTGAGTCGCAAAGACAACCTTATCAAAAAGCATTGGGCCAGAACTTGTGTCACAATAAACCTTTACACCAGAGGAGCTACGTTCAACTTTTTTTACTGGAGATGATAGCAATATTTTTTCCTTAAAACCCTCAACTATCTTTTGAACGTAAGATTTTGAGCCACCCTTGATTACAAACCATTGTGGACGATTGAAGATTTGAAGAAGACCGTGGTTTTTAAAAAAACGAATAAAAAACGCCGCTGGAATTTCAATTGTCTTATTAGCTGCTGTTGACCAAATTGCGGCTCCCATTGGAATAATATAGTTCTCAACAAAGTGCCTACTAAATCCGTGTGTTTTCAAGAAACTATTAATTGTTGTTGATTCTTGAACCGTTGAAAACTCTCTCACTGCAAGGCGATTAAACCGAAAAATATCCATGAGCATAATCAAAAAAGATGGTTTAAACAAATTAAGTCTTTGGGCAAAAACTGTCTTTAGTGAGCCGCCTGAATACTCAAGATTTTTTGCTGGTGCGTTTACACTGAAGCCCATAGTGGTTTTTTGAACCCTTACTTCTAGCTTTTTTAGCAGCCTTATGAAGTTAGGATAGGTTTTTTCATTATAGACAATGAAGCCTGAGTCGACCTTCCATAGCTTATTGTTTTGATTTATTTCATGAGTGTGGGTGTGTCCACCAATATAGTCGTTTGCTTCAAATACAGTAATGTCATGGTCTTTTTGCAACAGATATGCGGCTGTTAAGCCCGATATGCCGCTTCCAATAATAGCAACCTTCATAACCAAAAATCAAATTTATAATATTGAGCCTCCCCTTAATAGCTCCAGACAATATCATAACCAAAAACTTGCGCGTAAAAACAAAAAAGACTTAATTATAACGAATCTTTTTTAGGGCCATAGTTGTCGCCCATAAAAGCACCAAAGAGAAACCAAGCAAGCCAAATAGTCTTTGCGTATTTACAAAAAATATGGGATAATTATTGCCTTTCAGCCATTTGGCTGGAAATGGAACGGTTTTGTAATAACAAGGCCAGTTAATTTAATGTA
>CAYNES010000040.1:0-9244 GCA_964396315.1 uncultured Piscirickettsiaceae bacterium
AATACTTTTGAAGACTACTCGGATAATCTGGTTCCTAAAACAACCAAGACGTTCACTGCAGAATATCTCAAAACCTCACTATCCAACCCTCTCAATGAGAAGGATGTTGTTGGACTTATAGAGGCTCAGATAGAGAGTGCTAAGAGAATGATTCTGCATTCAACAAGGCCCATTCTAAAACGTATGGAATGGCTCAGGAGACACAACAATCAAAACAACCTGTCTAATCAAGGGGTCAAGCTGAGGTTTGTTAATTCATCGCTCACTGAGATGTCAAATGCGATCAACCTTTCTAGCTTCATGAATAAAACGTCAGACCTGTTCGGCAATGACTGGGCTATTTGGACTGAAGGCAGCGTCACTATTGGCGAGACTGATGAAAACACGATATCAGCCATCAAAAAAATTAAAAGTAATGGCATCACTCTGGGTATCGATAAGATTGTCGATACAGATCAAATTTATGGCGTAGCAGTAAGAATGGAGGATGACGACACTGATATTGGATCGGCTGGGACTAAACTCGATACGGATAGCCTCAGTATATCATTATATGGAACCTTTCCGTTTAGTGAAAAAACCTATATCGATAGCACTCTCGGGATTGGCAAACTAAGAACTGACCTAACCAGAATACATCAGTCAGGGACCCTGACCGGAACTCGAAAAGGAGAGCAAGTATTTGGCACCATTCTCTATGGTGCTGAATTTAATAATGATGTCACTCTATCACCTTACGGTCGTATTGATGCCGGTTACACAAAATTAAAGAGCTACTCTGACTCTGGAGAGGTGGCATCAATTAACTATAATGAGCAAAAAATTAAAACAGCGAGAGCATCCATTGGACTCCTCATTGATAATGAAATTAAAACAACTGAGGCCACATTTGTGCCCAATGCTCGAATCGAGTACGGTAGAGATGTTGTTGATGCCTCAGATGCAGTTCTCTCCTATGTTGTCTATCCCAATACTGATTACACCTTTAAGATAGACAGGGAAGAAACTGATAACTTTCGAATAGGCTTTGGAACCGACGTTCTAGTTGAGGGTGGATGGATCCTCTCTGCTGACTTTGAGAGAAGCCAAGAAGATGACACAAGTTATGAAAACTCAATTAATCTTGGAGCCTCATTTCAGCCTAACCCGAGTACCGAATATAGTTTCTCTATCATCGGAGGCAGCTCCTCCAATAAGCAATTTGGTATTGATTTTGATAAAAGCATGACTGATGACTGGACGCTCAATGCGAGCCTAGAGTCAGCAAAATCATCGAACTCAGGATACAACAATACGGTTGAATTTAGTACCAGAATGTCTTTTTAAGAGTTCTTTAATCACTCATCCATAAATTAATATTTTAGACTTTTGTGTATACTTAAGTTCAAATGTAAAAACTTGTATTTATGTACTGTATTAAAACTGAAATACCTCAAGAAATTTGCGACATCGACGATGAATTAAAGGCAATCTATCACAGCAGAGATACGGTTTGTATATGGGTTTTAAAAACGCGAGAAGATCGAAATCGATTTATGGATGAAACTTCTGGGATGCTTAAGAATGAGAGAGAAAAACACTTTGAGTCTTTTTATATTTAATTTAAAAGGAAATTTATTATGAGTTGGTGGTCAACGGTTATTGGCGGTGCAGTAGGCTTTATGATTGGAGGTCCTCTAGGGGCTATGCTTGGGGTTGCTTTTGCTGGCAATTTCTCAAAAAGAAGAGCAAGCTCAGGTTTTAACAGTAATTTTGGCCCAGGTAACCAACAACGCGTTCAAGCGGCCTTCTTTAGTGGTGTATTTTCGGTTATGGGGTACATCTCCAAAGTGGATGGTAAGGTGTCGAAATCGGAGATTATCCTAGCCCAGCAAGTCATGCAGCATATGCAATTATCTGAAGACATGATTAAAGTGGCTAAAGACCTTTTTAACCAAGGGAAGCAAGCAGACTTTGATCTGGATGAGGTGCTCGAGCAGTTTCGAGTTGAAACGCATAGAAGAACGCACCTAATTCGCATGTTTTTAGAAATTCAAATCCAAGCAGCCTATGCCGATGGTGTTTTTGATGATAGTGAGCATAACGCACTTAAAGACATCGCTCAGAAACTGCATTTCCCTCTTCACGAGCTAGAAAATTTAATTCAACAGTTTGCTGCCTCAAAAGGTGGCTCCAAGCAGACCTCTGTTGAGGATGCATACAAGATACTAGGAGTAGAAGAATCCCTTGATAACAAAGAGATTAAGCGAGCCTACAGACGACTATTGGCTCAGCATCACCCTGATAAGCTGGTGGCTAAAGGACTGCCTGAAGAGATGCAAAAGCTAGCCAACGAAAAAACTCAAGAAATTATTAGTGCTTATGAGGCTATTAAAAAGCATAGAGGTATTCGCTAAGAAGATTACTTAAGCTTATTTCACTCTAACTCCAGTAGTCCGTTGATATTGTATCTATGACCTCTTGACTCTCAAGCTCAACACCAGCATCAGCTCTCTTTTGAGTAATATCAGTGCGCTTCGTTAGAACTTCAAATTTGGATGGATCTTTGACCTCCTCTGTCACATCATATACCTTCGTTTCATCATCATTAGTCCCAGCCCAAAGTATTTGAATTTTTATGATAATAAGTCATCAAAAAACTTGCCTATTTCAGTAAACATTCCATCGTCTTTGTGGAGCTCTTCTTTTTCTTTTTTTAGCCAATCTTCGATATCGCTTTGAAACCAACGATTAGTTCTTCCGTATTTTTTTGGCGTAGGAAAATCACCCTTTTTAATCATCTGATACAACTTAGTCCTTTTGAAACCGATGATTTCAGTGACTTGTTTTTCAGTTAGTAACTTATCCATCCCTAAATTATATTCAAACTGAGAATTTAAATGAGTTCAGTTGATACAGCAAGGATGGCGATTACCAGTAAGGCAAGGGTTTGAAGAACTAAAAGAACGATTGATCGACCTCCAAGCTCCATCATCGATTTAAGAGAGGTTGTGACTCCAAGCCCTGCAATAGCAAAGACGAGAGACCATTGAGATACGTTAGCAAGAAACTCTGATAAAAGCATAGGTATAAAGCCACTACTGTTGATAACCAGGCACACCGCAAAGGCGAGTGCAAACCAAGGAAATGCTTTCGGGCTGATTGATTTAGACTCTCCTCTATTCAGGAAAACTGCAATCAATATGACAATAATAGGTAGCATCGAAATTCTGAGAAGCTTGATAAAGGTCGCAATATCTCCAGTCTCATTAGACACAGCGTAACCAGCGCCAACCACCTGAGCGACATCATGTATTGTCGAACCAATGAGAATACCAATCTCAGCATCGCTAAATTCTGCAACAGAAAAAAGAATGGGGTAAGCAATCATTGCAATGGTTGATAGGGCTGTCACGCATACAACAATAAACAGAGTATCGCGATGCCTTTCTTTCCAGTTAGGTAAAACTGAAGCTACAGCTAGAGCTGCAGCTGCTCCGCAAATAGAGACCGCGCAGGCCGTTAAGAGGCTAAATAGATACCTTCTGCCCATGAGCTTGGCAATCAAAATACTGGTTGCTATCGACAAAATGACTAAGATTGGAACAAATAATAAGGTGTTTGTACCTAAACCTGAAATTTGTTCAATGGTCACCCTAAAACCTAATAACGCTACACCAAAGCGCAGAATTTTCTTACTTGAAAACTCAATTCCAGGAGCGCATCGATCATCACTGGAAAGAAAATTAAAGGCAATTCCAATCAGTAATGCAAACAGCATTACAGGTGCTTTGTAATGAAGACTAAGAAAGCCTGCGGCTGCAGCAATAGTGCCAACGACAATGAGGCCAGGAGAAAGGACAGAAAGTCGATTCTGTAAGTTAAGAAATAGTGAATTCATAAAGAACTATATTTTACGTTAATTGAAAAATATAAATCCTAGTATCATGATAGTTTTAACAATAAAAAGGAGTTAGTTATGAATGTATGCGTTGTATCTACTTTTGAAGGCACTACTGAGGACTATATGGAAATGTTTAATTCGACCAAAGAAAAGGGCCAGGGCTTTATGCAGGATTATGAACTAGGCATTATTAGAGAAGGCAAGGTCATGCTCATGATGCACATTACGGATATGAATAAAATGCAGGAAGTTATGGGCTCTGATGAAATGCAAGCATGGGACGAGAAATTTAATTGCGTAGATGAAATCTATGGCCTTGATAAAATGAATTAATGACGGTCCAGCACAAACACCTTATAGTCAGGGCAGAGGTTAATCAGCCTCCAACCGATCAGAAGTGGGCACACACCTGGCTGACAGAACTTGTCTCTAAAATTGGCATGCAAATCTGCCAGGGACCGATTACCACTTACCTGGATATGCCAGGAAACAGAGGGCTAACTGGGTTAGTGATTATCGAAACATCTCATATAGCCCTCCACTGTTGGGATGAATCAGAGCCTGGCTTAATGCAGCTTGATGTCTATACCTGCGGTGACCTTCAAACTGAAGTTATCTTTGAAGAAATAAAGCAATTTGAACCTGTTAAAGTTGAATATAAGTTTCTAGACAGAGAGCACCACTTAACTGAAATCGATCTATAATCTCTTTTTTAATACAGAAACTCAAAAAAAATGAATATTTACAAGGTAGCGGTCATTCAAGAATCTCCGGTTTTTCTTGACAAGGAAAAAACGATTCAGAAAGCAGTATCGCTTATAGAAAAAGCAGCTGACTCAGGTGCAAAATTAATTGTTTTTCCTGAAACCTTTATTCCGGGGTATCCGGACTGGATGTGGAGACTAAGGCCGGCTAATGATCAAGATTTGACAGATGAAATTCACGCAAAACTGCTTAGCAATTCAGTCAACTTGAAAAACAATGATCTAGAGAGTATTTGCAAAACCGCTAAGAAACATTCCGTTACAGTAATTTGCAATATAAATGAGCGTGACCCTGTAAATAGCCAGACCACTATTTACAATACAAATGTCATGATTAGTAGTGAAGGTGAAATCATTAATCGACATAGAAAGCTCATGCCAACGAATCCTGAAAGGATGGTTTGGGGTTTTGGAGACGCCTCAGGTCTAAAGGTTGTTGATACGCCATGCGGCAAACTAGGAAGCCTCATCTGTTGGGAGAATTACATGCCCCTTGCAAGATACGCTCTATACGCTCAAGGCGTTGAAGTTTATGTTGCTCCAACCTGGGATCAGGGTGACGCTTGGATATCTTCAATGAAACATATCGCCAAGGAAGGTGCGTGCTGGGTTATTGGTAGTGGAAGCGCAATCAAAGCAAGCGATATTCCTGATTCTTTTCCTGGAAGAGAAACCCTTTATCCTGACCCTAATGAATGGATTAATACTGGCGACTCTGTGGTCATTGCCCCTGGAGGCGCTTTGGTTGCTGGACCTATGAATAGAGAGCAAGGTATTTTGTATGCCAATATTGATGTTTCTAAGGCCTCATCAGCCCATAGAAAATTAGATGTAGCGGGTCATTATTCTCGGCCTGATATTTTTAAGTTGATTGTTAATAATGAAAGTCAAAACCCGGTTCATTTTGAGGAATAATTCTATTTTTATAATCATTGATTGATAACAACGCTAGCATTATTTTTTTAGAGATATGAAAGACCTTCTAAGCCCCCTAACTTTTTCTAGAGGCCTAAGCCTGAAGAATCGCTTCATGTTGTCTCCTTTAACCAATACTCAGAGCTTTGAGGACGGAAAACTCTCTGATGAAGAGTTTAGATGGCTCACGATGCGCGCTGAGGGAGGTTTTGGTCTTACCATGACCTGCGCTTCGCATGTGCAAGCAATTGGAAAAGGGTTTCCAGGGCAGCTAGGTGTCTATTCAGATGAACACCTTGAAGGCTTAAAACGACTCTCGTTAAAAATCAAAGCCAGTGGAAGCGTTGCTATCTGTCAGTTGCACCATGCAGGTATGAGGTCCCCTGAAGAGCTGATTGGGCAAAGACCTGTTTGCCCTTCTGACAATGAAAAACATAATGCTAGAGGACTGTCGATAGATGAGGTTGAAAACCTCAGGGATGACTTTATTAGAGCGGCTATTCGCTCAGAACAAGCAGGATTTAATGGCGTTGAGCTTCATGGTGCTC
Source organism: uncultured Piscirickettsiaceae bacterium (assembly GCA_964396315.1). Classification (GTDB taxonomy): domain Bacteria; phylum Pseudomonadota; class Gammaproteobacteria; order PS1; family Pseudothioglobaceae; genus Pseudothioglobus. The sequence goes on from CAYNES010000040.1 coordinate 6,111, forward strand.
ATGGATACATCTTGGCGCAATTTTTAAGCTCAGACATTAACAAACGTGATGATGATTATGGGCAAACCCTAAGCAACCGCTCAAGACTGCTTTTTGAAATCATCGATGGTATAAGGCGCGATTGTCATAAAGACTTCATCGTTGGAGTTCGGCTTTCGCCTGAAAGGTTTGGTTTAAAGTTAGATGAGATTACTACTCTTGCTCAAAAGCTCATGACGTCAAATAAAATTGACTTTTTAGATATGTCTCTATGGGACGTCTTTAAAGAACCCGAAGAAGAGGCTTTTCAAGGAAAAAAATTAATTTCATATTTCACAGAGCTTGATAGAGGCAATACAAAGTTGGGCGTTGCTGGATCAATCAGAACTCCTGGTGATGCCGAAAAGACTATGGCTGAAGGGGTTGACTGGGTTATGCTTGGAAGAGCCGCAATACTGCACCACAATTTCCCTCAAATGTATGAAGCCGATCGAAACTTTTCACCAATCGAGATTCCAGTTACAGAGGAGTATCTATCCAAGGAAGGCGTTTCAGAAAAATTCATTGAATATCTCCGAAAGTGGAAATTCGTCTCAGAGCCAAATCAAGCTTAGAATTCGCTAATGAATTGAGCTTCTTTGGGTCTAAAAAACAAATTAGTTTCTCAGGTATCAAATGCAAAGCTTGCCTTTATGGGGCTTAATTGCTCTCTTCCTAAAATCATGTCTGCTGCTCGAGCGGCTATCATTTGAGTTGGGGCATTTAAATTTCCAGAAATGATTTGTGGCATAACCGAAGCGTCAACCACGCGAAGCTTTTCAACTCCTCGAACCTTCATCTGATCATCAACAACCGCCATCTCTCCGTTGCCCATCGCACAGGAACAGCTTGGGTGATAATCCGTCTCCGCGGCAGATTTTATAAACTCAATGATTTGTGCGTCAGACTGCACCTTTGGCCCCGGTATTTGTTCAACCCCCCTAAATTCATCGAATGCTGGTTGTGAAATCAGTTCTCGAGCTTTTTTGAATCCACTTACCATTTCAGATAAGTCCTCTGGGTCTTGCAAAAAATTGAACGTCATTAATGGCTTATCGAGTGGGTTTGCAGACTTCAATGTGACTTGCCCCCTGCTTCTAGGTCGCAGCTGATCGACGTGTATTGAGAAAGCTTGAAGGAGAGATATTTTGTTGCCATTGTATTCAAAACCTACCGGACCAAAGTGGTACTGAATATCCGGATACGCTGCCTTTGAACTACTTCTTATGAGTCCACCTGCCTCCCAAATATTTGAAGTTGCAATCCCCTTTCTAGTAAAGACCCATCTAATGCCAGTTGCTAATTTACGATGAGGCTGGTTCACCTTGTGAATAGGAAAACTTTTTTTGCATGCGTATTGAAGTATGACGCACGAATGGTCTTGCAAATTTTGACCAACACCTGGAAGATCAACATGAACGTCTATTCCATGCTCTTTTAGGTGCTCTGAAGGGCCAATACCCGAGAGCATGAGTAGGTGCGGTGAGTTGATTGCTCCGCCCGACAGGATTACTTCTTTATCGGCCTTTACTGAGTGAATCTTACCTTTGTGCTGAAAGGTGACCCCGCTGACTGAATTAGCATCAATATCTATTTTTAAGACCTGCGCTCTTGTGAGCAGCGTTATATTTCCTCGAGCCAGGGCAGGCTTAAGGTGCGCTAGTGCAGCACTACACCTGCGTCCATTTTTTCGTGTTGCATCAAGCCTTGCGATGCCTTCTGGGTTGTAACCATTGAGATCCTCTGAATAACCCTGTCCAGACTGTGGACCCGCCTCTTCAAAGGCATCAAACAAGGGGTTGTCGAAAGAGCCTTTTGAGACGCCAAGATTGCCGCTCCCACCACGCCAGAGATTCTCACCGCGATCTGATGTTTCACCCGCCTTAAAATAAGGCAAGCATTGATCATAAGACCACTCCTTCAATCCACATTCAGATTGCCATCGATCATAGTCTAATGGGTGGCCTCGCATATAAACCATTGAGTTAATAGAGGATGATCCACCTATCACTTTACCTCGAGGTATTGGAATGTTTCGATTAAGAAGCTCTGGCTCGTCCTCGGTAGAATAGTTCCAGTTAATCTTTGGATTTCTGTAGGCTTTATAAACACCGGCAGGTATATGAATCATCAAATTGTAATCCATTGGCCCCGCCTCTAATACCAAGATTTTATTGTTCGTGTCTTCTCCAAGCTTATTAGCCAGTACGCACCCTGCTGAGCCGGCTCCAATGATGACATAATCATAATGCTTCATAAATCTAAATACTTACAACACTTTAAAACTGTTAGTTTAAATCGAAATATATTTAGCAAATGAAAAAAATTCATCAATTCAGGGGTGTATAGTAAATTAAGTTACTTTTAATACAAGGAGAGTGCCATGCCAACACTAATTATCAAAGGCAAGATTACTAAGGGTTATGAACATTGGTTGTCAGAATATGATGGCCTTGAAGAGCATAGAGAAACGAATTACGGTATTAAGACAGTTTTCAGAGGGCAAGATTTAAATGAATCCGACACGATTCATGTGGTCATGTTTACGCCATCAATGGAAGCGCTCCAAGGCCACATGGAAGCTGACGCAGAAATCATAGCTAGAGCCGGCGGTGATCCGAATCCGGAATCAGCTACAATTTCTATGTGCAGTGATTAATTGATCTAAATTTTAGTAAAAAAACGCCCTACTATTCTTTAGCCCATCGCTTGAAGTTTGAATGGTGTTCTGACTACGCCCATCTCTTCGGCCATTTTTTTAGCTGCATCCGAGTTAAACATAGCCATCATGCCTGCCGGGTCAAATACATCTACAACAACAATAGCGGTATGATCATCTACTTTACCCACCTTAGCATCTCTTGAAAATTGCGCTCTTTGATCAGCTAGGTCATCAAAACCTTTCTTCCATTCATCAAACGTTCCGTTACTTATTTCAATCATGACCATTGTATTCATTATCTTCTCCTAAGTTTTTAATAATAATTTGAGTACTTTGTAAACTTAGTATATACCCAGATTCTAACTTAGGTCAAGTTGAAACACGTTTTGTAGTTGAAATGATTGCTTTAATCCAGCTCTTTTCTTCTTATAGTGAATATGCCTAAGATAACCAA
>CAYNES010000041.1:0-9218 GCA_964396315.1 uncultured Piscirickettsiaceae bacterium
GGGAGCTCATGGGCAATTTTTTTGACAACGTTTGGAGTGCTATCAGTTTACTGGCTTGGTCGGATTGGCTTACCCTGATTATTCTTATTGTGTTTGTGGTTCGCGGCTTTATTCAGGGGCTGGCGAAGGAGGTCATCAGCTTCATTTTTGTTCTTATTGCCATTGTTATAGCTTGGCTTTACTATGAAACCTTTGCTAAAACTTTTCTGAATAACTGGATTAGTAGTGACAATCAATCCATCTACGCGTTATCATTTGGCGGCATATTTCTGAGCATCTGGCTCATTAAAAAAGGCCTATATAGAATTGCCAGTGCCTCCTCAAACAATCAAAACCCTAATCAACTCAATCGACCATTCGCAAATATTGTAATCACTTTAATTGTGGCAATAATCAGTTACAACTTTCTGGGCTTGTTTTCAAGCTTCAATACGTTAGAGCCGCTCATCCTAAATCAATCGTTCAGAAACTTTGTCTCTTTCGTTCTGCTCTTTGCTATCTTAATGATTGCCTTAGTGGCACTATCAAGGCTTCTGAATATTAAGGTTGATACAGAAAATCCTTCCCTCATGGCGCCCGCATATGAGGGTATATTAAGGTTACTGAGCGCTCTGGATGTTCTCATTAATGCAAGAAACGTTGTCGGCCTAAAAAATAAATTTTTTGGAGCCGTCTTGGGCCTATTCAAAGGGGGCACGTTCGTCTTGATTGCCGTTCTGATTCTCCAGAGCATGTCCTGGGTGACTCAAAACCATGCCTGGGTAGAGACGACTGGAGCCCTGAGAACGTTTCAAGACTGGTCTGTTGACATTAAGCCGGTTTTGTCTAAACACTTACTGTTCGTTGAACTTGAGCCGGGTGACGTTGTTGTCGAGTTTATAGAAAGCGAAATTTTAAAGGAATAAAAGATGTGCGGAATCATTGGAATCCTCTCTACCACTAATAAAGATGTCGGTCTCTACATCTACGATGCATTAACCATTATTCAGCATCGAGGTCAAGACGCTGCAGGCATAATGACTGCCAACAAGGGTCGATTCTTCATGCGCAAAGGGAATGGGATGGTGCGCAACGTGTTTAGGACCAAGCACATGGAAAAACTGATCGGAGATATGGGTATTGGTCATATACGCTACCCTACAGCAGGGAGTTCATCGGAGGCTGAAGCACAACCCTTCTATGTCAATTCTCCTTACGGAATCGCGTTCGCACACAATGGCAACCTCACCAATGCTAACGCTCTGGCCCAAGAAATCTCTGAGCAAGATCTGAGACACATTAATACGAATTCAGATTCAGAAATACTGCTCAATATTTTGGCTAGTGAAATTGCTGAAGAGCAGAAGCGTCGAATCAATGAAAACGACATCTTTAAGGCGGTGACCAAACTCCATCAACGAGTCAAGGGGGCCTACGCAGCGATCGGGATGATTCCAGGGTACGGCATTTTTGGTTTCAGAGACCCCAACGGAATCCGACCACTCATACTTGGTGAGAGAACGACGAAAGAGGGCACTAAATACATGTTGACCTCTGAGAGCGTTGCCCTGACAGCGCTCGGCTACAAGATAACTCGCGATGTCGAGCCTGGAGAGGCTATTGTGATTGACCGAAAAGGGCAAGTTCATTCGCATCAGTGCTCCGAAAACCCGAGACTGTCTCCCTGCATTTTTGAGTTTGTTTATTTTGCAAGACCCGACTCGATTATTGACAACATTTCAGTCTACAAATCTCGACTCAGGATGGGTGAAAAGCTAGCACAAAAGATTAAGTCGAAGTGGAGTGATGAAAAGATAGACGTTGTGATACCGATTCCAGATACCTCGAGAACCGCTGCACTTCAATTGGCCAATGAATTGGACGTCAAGTATCGAGAAGGCTTCATTAAAAACCGTTACATTGCCAGAACGTTCATTATGCCAGGGCAAAAACAAAGAAAAAAATCGGTCCGTCAAAAGTTGAGTGCAATCGAGCTAGAGTTTAAAGACAAAAATGTGCTTCTTGTGGATGACTCCATCGTACGCGGCACGACCAGTAAGGAGATTGTGCAGATGGCAAGGTCTGCTGGGGCAAAGAAAGTGTTCTTCGCTTCTGCAGCACCCCCTGTTCGATACCCCAACGTGTACGGCATCGATATGGCGAGCAAGAACGAATTTATTGCTCATGAAAAAACGACCGACGAGGTCTGCGAAGCGATCGGATCGGATAAGTTAATTTATCAAAATCTTGATGACTTAATTTGGTCTGTCAGTCAAGGGAACCCGGATATTGAGGTTTTTGATTGCTCATGCTTTGATGGTAATTATCTGACTAATGATATTGACAAACCCTACCTTGATAATCTTGAAGCTAATAGGTCGGACGAGGCTAAAGCGAGCAATATCAGTAATGAAAGCTCTGAATTAATCTACAATGATGCTGACTAGACAAACAAAACCATGAAAGATAAAAACTTTGAAACAAAATCTGTACGTGAGGGTCATGAGCCGACTAATGAGCAAGAGCACTCAGCTGCTATATTCTTAACTTCAAGCTTTAGATTCAACAATGCTGAAGAGGCTGCTGAGCGTTTTGAAAATAACGGTAATGGCAATATATACTCGAGGTTTACGAATCCGAGCGTTGACGCCTTCCAAAACAAACTCGCTGCCTTAGAAGGTGCGGAGAAGTGCCAGGCTACCGCGAGCGGTATGTCAGCCATCTTTGCAACCATCATGACGACCCTCAAGCCGGGAGACCACATGGTGGCCTCTCGCTGTATGTTTGGTACTACCATCGTTCTTCTCAACAATATTGTTGCGAAATTTGGAATCAAGGTCACCTTTGTTGACTTGCCGGATTTAGATGCCTGGGAGAAAAGTGTTCACAAAAATACTAAGTTATTTCTCTTAGAAACGCCTTCAAACCCTTTGGGTGAAGTGGTAGATATTAAGAAACTCTCAGCCATATCAAAGAAAAATAAAATTGTTCTAGCGGTTGATAACTGCATCATGACGCCTGCACTTCAAAGACCTTTATCACTCGGGGCTGATCTTGTGATCCACTCAGCCACAAAATATATCGACGGACAAGGAAGATGCCTGGCAGGTGCAGTTGCTGGAAAAGCATCGATTATTGATGAAATTAGTTCATTTACTCGTAGCACTGGGCCAACATTGAGCGCATTTAATGCCTGGGTTGTCCTGAAGGGTCTAGAAACCCTTAGTCTAAGGATGAAAGCACATAGCGAAAGCGCGATAAAACTTGCAAACTGGCTGGAGAGTCAAACATTTGTTGACAAGGTTCACTATATAGGTCTTCAAAATCACCCTCATCACGAAATTGCTAAACAGCAACAAACAGGCTTTGGAGGCATTGTCTCGTTCGAAGTTAAGGGTGGCAGAAATGAGGCCTTTAAACTTATAAACAACACCAAAATGATTTCAATTACTGCAAACTTGGGCGACACTAAAACAACGATTACGCACCCATCATCAACGACCCATGTCAGGCTTACTGAGGAAGAAAAAAAGCAAACTCACATTTCAGAAAACCTGATACGCATCTCTGTTGGGCTAGAAAATATCGAAGATATCATTGATGACCTTAAGCCTTAAGTTGAATTTTAAGCATAATTCAACTATGTTAAAATTTATCCAGTAAAAGATTTGACAAAACTTATGAAGCAAAGCAGCTATTCCTATGAAGATCTAATCCTATGTGGAAAAGGAGAGCTTTTTGGACCTGGAAATGCGCAACTTCCTCAGCCACCCATGCTAATGTTTGATCGCATTACAAATATTAGTGAAAATGGTGGAGATTACGGTAAGGGTGGAATGACTGCTGAACTTGATATTAACAAGGACTTATGGTTTTTTGATTGCCACTTTAATGAAGACCCTGTCATGCCTGGATGCTTAGGTGTTGATGCTATGTGGCAGCTAGTTGGCTTTTATCTAGGCTGGCTTGGTGGCCCTGGTAGAGGCCGGGCACTAGGTTCAGGGCAAATCAAGTTTACAGGTCAAGTGCTTCCAATAAGCAAAAAAATAACCTACAATGTGAGTCTTTCAAGGGTTATTGCACGAAAACTATATATGGGCATTGCAGATGCGACTATGGAAGTTGACGGTAAAACTATTTATGAAGCAACAAACCTCAAAGTTGGCTTATTTACAGACACCTCATCATTCTGATGAATAGAGTCGTTGTCACCGGCATGGGTATTGTTAGTAGTCTTGGAGCTAACAAGTCAGAAGTTTTAGAGTCTCTTAAGTCAGCAAAATCAGGCATTGAGTTTAGTGAAACATATATGGAGATGGGTCTAAGATCACATGTTCATGGCTCCATTCCAGACATTGACACTAGCGATATAATTGACCGCAAAATGCTAAGATTCATGGCAGATGCAGCAATTTACAATGCTGTAGCCTTAGATGAAGCAATCAAAGAATCTGAACTGAGCCCAGAAATGGTTTCTCATGAAAGAACGGGTCTCATTATGGGTTCTGGTGGAGCCTCAAACCAGAATATTGTTGAGTCAGCGGATATTTTAAGAGACAGAGGCATTAAGAGAGTTGGGCCTTACCGTGTCCCAAGAACAATGGGTTCAACAACCTCAGCCTGTCTTTCTACTCTCTTTAAAATTAAAGGGATAAATTACTCTATTAGCTCTGCATGCTCAACCAGTGCTCACTGCATTGGGAATGCAATGGAACAAATACAACTTGGCAAACAAGATGTAGTTTTTGCTGGTGGTGGTGAAGAGCTTGACTGGTCTTTAACTATGTTGTTTGATGCAATGGGTGCACTCTCGTCAAAATACAATGAGTCGCCTACAAAAGCATCGCGAGCTTTTGATGCGGATAGAGATGGGTTCGTTATTTCAGGGGGTGGTGGCGCCCTAGTTCTTGAGTCTTTAGAACATGCTCAAGCTCGGGGGGCAAACATTATTGCTGAACTTGTTGGCTATGGCGCAACATCAGATGGTTACGATATGGTAGCACCCTCTGGTGAGGGAGCAAAAAGATGTATGGAAATAGCGATTGCAGACGTTAAAGGACCTATCGATTACATCAACGCTCATGGCACTTCAACTCCTGTAGGTGACGTCAAAGAGCTTGGAGCAATTAAAGAGGTCTTTGGAGACAATTCAATTCCTTTGATAGGCTCAACCAAATCTTTGTCAGGTCATGCCCTAGGTGCGGCAGGAGTTAACGAATCGATCTACTCACTCTTAATGCTTCAAAATGATTTTGTTGCTGAATCTGTTAATATTGAAAATCTTGATAGTGAAGCCTCTGGTATGCCGATTGCAAGAGAAACAAAAAATGTGAAACTAAACCGAGTGCTTTCGAATAGCTTTGGCTTTGGTGGAACTAACGCTTGTCTTGTTTTTGAAAAAATATAAACAATAAAACTAACTACGGCCTGGCATCAATCTCTTTTTTCTCTTTCTCAGAAGGAAGCATATCTTCCTTTGAAATCCCTAGCGCAAGAATCATAGAGCTTGCAACATAGATTGAAGAGTAAGTACCAATAATGACACCAATAATTAGCGCCCCTGCAAAACTATTGATGACTTCTCCGCCTAAATAAAACAAGGCGAAAAGCACTAGCAAAGTTGTGAGTGAGGTCATTAGAGTTCTTGATAATGTTTGGTTTAACGCTTCATTGACAATCGGCTCAGGTTCAACATGGCGAGTTGCTAGAAAGTTTTCTCGAATCCTATCAAAGACAACAATCGTGTCATTCAAAGAATAGCCAATGACTGCAAGAATGGCAGCCAAAACAGTTAAATCGAATTCAATTTGAAGAATTGAAAAAACGCCTAAGGTGATAATAACATCATGGACTATAGCTGCAATTGATCCCAAAGCAAATCGATATTCGAATCTAAATGCAACATAGATTAATATACCAATTAGTGCATAAAGCATTGCAAGTCCGCCATCATTAGTAAGCTCTTCACCTACCTTTGGACCAACGAACTCTACCCTTCGAACATCTATTCCATCACCCAGCATCCGGATAATAGATGAGCTCAATTTTGCGCTTGATGTGGCTTGCGGTTCAAGCTGAATAAGGACTTCAGTATCAGATCCAAAATATTGTACATTCGCGCCCTCGTATTCAGCTGCTGCAAGTTTTGATCTTATGCTTTCAAGGTCAGCAGTTTTTTCATAACCCAACTCGATTAAAGTTCCGCCCGTAAAGTCGATACCAAATTTTAAGCCTTGCAAGCCTAAAGAGGCTAGAGAAACTATCAATAAAATTGCCGAGAAAATAAGTGCAAACTTACGTTTACCAACAAAATCGATGACTGGAAGATTTAAAGATCTGAGACTCATATCGCTAACTCCTCAACTTTTTTACCGCCATAGATTATATTAATAATTGCTCTTGAGACAATAATGGCTGTAAACATCGATGTAATGATTCCTATGGTTAAAGTGACTGCAAAACCTTTAATCGGTCCAGTACCAAAACTAAACAAAACAATCGATGCTATAAGCGTTGTTATATTTGCATCTGCAATTGTTAACAAGGCTTTTTCATAGCCCGATGAAATTGCTTTTTGAATATTTTTACTAGAGCGCATCTCTTCTTTAATACGCTCAAAAATCAAAACATTTGCATCTACTGCCATACCGACAGTCAGAACAATTCCTGCTATTCCAGGAAGAGTAAGTGTCGCCTGAATCAATGACAAAATAGAGATAATAGTAACTAAATTAAGCGTCAAGGCTAAATTGGCAACCAAACCAAAAACTCGATAACGCCATGCCATAAAGATGAGGACTAAACCAAAGCCAACGAGCACTGAGATTAATCCTTTTTGAATATTATCAGCACCAAGACTTGGCCCAATTGTTCTCTCCTCAATAATCTCGACTGGCGCAGACAGAGATCCAGCCCTTAGAAGCAGTGCTAAATTTGTTGCCTCTCTGGCACTATCTAAACCTGTGATTTGGAAGCGATTGGAAAACGTACCCTGAATTGTCGCTGCGTTAATAATATCCTGTGTCTTAGTGCGCTTCTTGACAGCCACTCCATCCTCCATCACAGTTTCAACCTGGTTTTCGATAAAGACCACAGCCATCCTATAACCCAAAAACTCTTTAGTCGTATCCAGCATAGAACGGCCGCCAGAGCTATCAAGCACAATACTAACGCTAGGCTGATTGTTTTCATCCATACTGGAAGAGGCGTCAACTATATTTTCTCCAGTAGTAATCACATTAGTCTTTAAAAGTAAGGGCCGCCCATCCTTGAACTTATAAATTTTAGATCCTGTAGGTGTTTTTCCTGACTGAATTGCAGTTTGGACATCATTTTTTTCATCAACCATTCTAAATTCAATAGTCGCAACTGCCCCCAAAATTTCTTTTGCTCTTGCAGTATCTTGAACGCCTGGCAATTGAACAACGATTCTCTCTGTTCCCTGTTGCTGAATGATTGGCTCAGCAACACCCAACTCGTTCACACGATTTCTGAGTGTCGTAATGTTTTGTTTCAGAGCGCCAAGTTTTGCGTCCGCTTGAGCAGCAGCTGAAATTTTAAGTCCTAGCTCAAGTTCTTGCTCGCTTCCTTCAGCAATAACTAGGTCAGGCAAATCCTTTTTTATGACTTTTTTTGCTTCATTTTTCAGCTCTGGACTTTTGAAAGAAACAACAAGTAAATTATCTTCTTTGCGGATTTTCTTATAAAGTTTATCTTTTCTTAGTGCCGCCCTCAGCTCATTATAATAACGATCTACAGCCATTGTGGTGACGGCATTCATGTCAACCTCAAGTAGAAAATGAACCCCGCCCCTGAGATCAAGTCCTAAAGACATTGCCTTGCCACCGATACCTGAGAGCCATTCCGGTATTGATGGTGCTAAATTAAGAGCCACAACATAATTTCTTGTAAGCGAGTCTTTCAAAATTGCTTTAGAGGATAATTGTGATTGTGAATCACTAAACCTAACTAATATATTCTTATCTTCTATTGAGATGGACTTAAAATCAACACCATTATCTGACAAAGTGTCATTAATTTTATCGAGATCTCTCTCATTAACCTCATAGTTGCCCGAACCAGAAATTTGGATTGCTAAATCTGAACCATAAAGATTGGGCAAGGCATAGAGTCCTAAAATAAATAGGAAGCATGCGATAAGAATATTTTTCCAGGCTGCGTAATGGTTCATGTTTGTTTATTGCTTATTATTCTTCTTTATCAGTTTCTTTTGATTTAGCTTTTGACTTAGAGTTTGACTTTGTCATTGGCTTCAAACTGCCTTTAGGCATTTTTTGATTGATTCCTTGCTTTTGAATCTTCATAGCAACGCCTGAGGATACTTCTATTTCAGCAAAGGATTCATCAACAGCTGTTATTTTTCCAATAACACCGCCATTAGTAACAACTTCATCGCCTTTCTTTAACGCTTTTAATAAGTTTTTGTGATCTTTAGCTCTTTTTTGTTGTGGTCTGATTAGTAAAAAATACATCAGCACAAACATTGCAATCAGAAAAATTTCTGGTGGTAGATTCATCTTTCACTCCAAAAAATAATAAAGGGGTTATTTTATCTTAGTTAGGCCGCCCATGTAGCTCTGTAGGACTTTTGGAATAGTTATACTGCCATCGTCATTTTGATAATTCTCAATAACTGCTACCAGTGTTCTACCAACTGCAAGTCCAGAGCCATTTAACGTGTGCAAAAACTCAGTCTCATTTGACTCAGGATTCTTCCATCTGAGCTGCATTCTCCTTGCTTGAAAAGATTCAAAACAGGAGCAAGATGAAATCTCACGATAAGCATTTTGCCCAGGTAGCCAAACCTCAAGGTCATAAGTCTTAGCTGATGAAAAACCAAGGTCTCCAGTACAGAGAACCACTTTTCGATAAGGTAGCTCTAATAACTGCAAAATACCCTCAGCGTCATTTGTTAACTCTTCAAGTACTTTGTATGAATCTGCGGGTTTTGATATTTGAACCAGCTCAACTTTCTCAAACTGGTGTTGACGAATTAGACCTCGAGTATCTTTACCATAAGATCCAGCTTCTGATCTAAAACATGGCGTATGAGCAACATATTTAAGTGGCAAGTCAGATTCTTTTATAATTGAATCTCGAACCAGATTTGTTACTGGAACTTCAGCAGTTGGAATCAAATAAAGAGCTCTTGCCTCACCCTCTTCACCATGGAGATGAGTTTTAAACAAATCTGCTTCAAATTTAGGCAGTTGACCTGT
>CAYNES010000042.1:0-9178 GCA_964396315.1 uncultured Piscirickettsiaceae bacterium
CGCTCTTTGACAGGGTGACATTATATTCATTTATTTCACTTTCTGTAACTTTATGTTCCGGCAAATCTACATTGATTGCCATATTTTTTTGGGCTGTTGAACTCTCGATATCAAAGCTCTCTTGATGATAGAAATTCATATCATAGTTAGCTGATACAAGTATTTTTTTTACATTTTGCATATAAGGTTCTGGACCGCAGCAATAGATTTCACGCTCAGCAAAATCTGGAACGAGATCGATGAGCATCTCATGGCTCAAAAAACCTGTCGGTCCGAGCCAGTCCTCACTAGCAATATCACAAACATAATGTCTTTTAAAATGGTTTTGACTTGATTCATAAAAATCAAGCTCATCTTTTGAAATTAAATCTTTTCCAGACTGAGCATTATGGATAAATACAATATTTGCATCAATTGAGAGATCATAAAAATATCTTGTCATTGACAACATTGGTGTAATGCCACTTCCTCCTGATAAAAATAAAACTTTAGACTTTGGCTTATCTAATGCCACACTGAAAGAGCCACCAATATCAAGAGCATCAATGCAGTCACCCACTTTCAAATTATCATGCATCCAATTTGTTACAACGCCGTCCAACATTCTTTTATTTGTTATGGTAATCGTATTAGGTCTCGTAGGGCTTGATGCAATCGTATAAGTGCGCATAACATCCTTGCCATCAATTTTTAAAAAAAGCGTGGTGTGTTGTCCCGGGTAAAATTGAAACCAAGCCTCTTTCTTCGACTTAAAAGTAAAACTTTTTACATTGTGTGTTTCATCTTTTATACTTATACACTCTAGTGTGGATACATCGCCTGTCCATCGAGTAAGGTCGTCAATATTAATATTTGGGAAGACTAATTCGTTCATTCAACTTAAACCCATTCAAAAACATTCAATTGTAGCACCAGAGTTTATAAATAATTTGATTAACACTGATTCTAGTGAGTAATTTTTAATTACAAAAAGTGCAAATATATCTAATGATGCTTTGAATTCTAATTAGATAAAAAAATGAGAATTTTAACAATTTAAGCTAGCTAAAGCAATCATTAAATTAAAACAAAAAAACAATGTTAATACAATAGCTTACGGCATTGGAATGAGGTGTTTTTTTCTTGCGTAGACTCCCTGTAGAACAATCGCGAATAAAATCGTCAGACCACCAATTATAGTATTTCTAGTTGGAACCTCATTAATTCCTAAAACTGGTAACCAGGCCCAAAAAATACCCAGGACAACTTCAAGAAGGGAGAGCATGACAAGCTCCCCACTAGGCAAGTATTTTGCTCCTAATCCATACAAGATTAGACCTAAACCAACAGCTAAGCCATGAGCCATACTAACCCCAATATTAGCTGATGGCATCTCAAAGCTACCCCCAGTTATGACGATAAGGATTATGGCCCAAAACATACAAAAGAAACCCGCAAGAGCAGGCGTTAACAACTTCGGAATCTCCGGGTTTTTTCTAATAGTGATTGTATATATAGAGAAACCTAAAGCTACAAAAAATCCATAGATAGCGCCGATAATGGTGGTTGATTTATCAGTATTCCAAACCATTATAGTAATGCCTATTATTACAATTAACATGTTAACCAATGTGCTTCTACTAAGTCGCTCACCAAGTACAAGATACCCCAAGAATGCTGACAAAACTGGAGATACAGCGAGCATGAGTAAGGTTATAGCAACTGTAGTTGTAGTTAGTGCATAGATCCACCCAAAGAATGTGACCGACATAACAAGGCTTCCAATCAAACTCCACGAATCTATTCGTCTAAAGGTATGGAAAAAGTTTCTCCCCTCTCTAAAAAGAACAAATATAAGTATGACTGAGGTGATTATTAAACCTCTATAGAGCAGATACTGAAGCCTAAAGACCTCAGCATCTTCGAGAAATCTTACCAGTGGAGCGCCAAAGCTCCAGATGATTCCACTGACAACAACAAGAAAAAAACTCAGTAAATAGCTATTCTTCAACCTATTGCCCCCTTTAAACTAAATGACTAGAACATAATGTTCGGCATTCTGCTCTTTAATGTTCAGCTTGTCAATCATTTTTTTTACTGCACAAGTTAAGAAAATCAAAACCATTTTTTTACATATATAATTCAGTTATAAATTCTATTTAAAAAGCCTTTGAAAGCAATGAATGTGACTCGACAAATAGGAGACAAATATGAAAATCATTAATCACAGTCCTGAACCAAATGATGCTGAAATCCGTCGTGCAATAAAACCAGTTATATCCTACCCTATTGATAATCTCCCAGTCTTTGATGCAGATTTTTACAAAACTGCTAGCAAGAATATGAGTCTCGTAGAATCAATCATTATCCCTCCAAGAGATGCCAAAACTTTTGAAGTCCCTGCTGGGTATTTTTTTCAAATTATTAGTAGAGAAGGTCCACAAGTAGGTGATTTAAACTTATGGAATAAGAATAATATCAATGAACGATTCTTTAGTGGCAAAACACGTGCGCTATATGGCACTCATGTAAGCACCGGAGATAGACTTTATTCAAACCTTCCATTTTTAAGACCTATGGCTACTATTACTCGTGACACTCTTGACTGGTATGGCTATGATGAGGATGGTGGAAGTGTTCATGATGTGATAGGAACCCGATGCGATCCGTATACACATGTTGCATTAAATAATGAAGATTACCACTACTGTTGTCACTCGAACTTATGCAGGGCACTTTCAAAGCAGCAACAAAAATCAATTGATGAAATTGAGCACCATGTCCATGATGTACTAAATGTCTTCATGTGTACTGGGTTTACAAAAAATACGCACCAATATTTCATGAAAGCTAGTCCAGTTCGTCCCGATGACTATCTTGAATTTTTTGCTGAAATCGATCTTCTGTGTGGATTATCAGCTTGCCCAGGAGGTGATTGTAGCTCTAGCCACTCAAATGATGAAGCCGTCTGTTATCCGCTTCAAGTTGACATATACAAACCAACTGAAGGGACATTGAAGGAATGGCATCCTCCAGCGACTAATAATTACTCCAGGAATCATGGCGAAAGTTAAAATTCAATTTTGAGTTAGAGTGGCATGATATGCAGAATTTAAAGGGCATTTTATTTATGATTCTCGCTATGGCAGGTTTTGCTTGTGAGGACCTATTTATTAAAATACTTTCAGAAAGCCTTCCAATTTCTGAAATTATCATTATTCTCGGCTTTAGTGGGAGCGTTATATTTCTTTGCATTGGGTTACTAACAAAAGCACCAATTTTTCATAAGGATTTATTAGCTATACCCATCATTGTTCGAACTTTATGTGAGCTTTTTGGGGCTCTGTTTTTCGTTCTTGCCATTGCTCTAACGCCTCTATCCTCAGCCTCTGCAATCATTCAGGTTATGCCTCTACTTGTAACAATTGGCGCCGCAGTGTTTTTTAAAGAAAAGGTGGGTTGGCGTCGATGGACTGCAGTTTTTGTTGGTTTTCTGGGTGTATTACTAATTCTACGTCCGGGCTTTGGGAGTTTTATGCCAGCTTCAATTTTCGCACTACTAGGGGCCATATTTTTAGCTGGAAGAGACCTTGCAACAAGAGCCATTGAGATAAAGCTTCCATCGGTGACTATCTCCCTTTATGCATTCTTAGCTTTTGGTATTTCAGGAATATTGCTCATCCCTTTCAGCTCAGAAATGCTCTTGCCTAGCTCTAATGAAGTTGTATATTTTGCGGGTGCATCAATGTTTGGTGTTATTGCGTATTACTCAATAGTTATTGCAGCAAGAACTGGAGAGATGTCGGTTATTTCCCCTTTTCGATATTCAAGACTTGTCTTTGCAATGCTCCTTTCAATTATTATCCTCTCTGAAAGACCCGATATGATGACGCTGATTGGTGCAACAATTATTGTAGCATCTGGCGTTTACACCTTTGTTCGTGAGAATATATTGGGCAAAACTAAAGAAAGAATTGTCTAGAAGTTTCAAGTATTTAAACTTGATACAGTTAAAAAAAAGCTTGCTATACTTAATGAAATTGTCTAACATCCGCACAAATTATCAGATATAGAGGAATTACTATGAATATGCCAAGAACAATTCTCATTCCAAATGGTGACAATATAGTTCATACATTTAGCGATGAAGAATATCAAAACAGACAAAGAAAACTAAGAGAGCATATGGCTCAAAGTAATATAGATACTGTTATCTTTACCTCTATACATGGCATCAATTACTATAGTGACTTCCTTTACTGTTCTTTTGGAAGGCCATATGCCCTAGTTGTTACACAAGACAAAGTAACATCGGTGACAGCTAACATTGATGGTGGTCAACCATTCAGAAGAACCTTTGGTGACAACCTGGTATACACGGACTGGCAAAAAGATAGCTTCTTTTATGCGCTGCAGCAGATTATTAATAATAGTGGGAAAATTGGAATCGAGTTTGATCATATCACCAAAGAGCGCTTAGATAAGCTAAATGTAGCTTTTGACCAAGCACAATTTATTGATATTTCTGTTGACTGCATGAAAATGCGCTCCATTAAATCAGATGAAGAAATAGCTCATATTATTCAGGGCGCAAACGTTTGTGATATTGGCGGAGCGGCACTTGTTGAAGCAATTAAAGAGGGCGTTCCAGAACACGAAGTAGCTCTTCATTCTACCCAGGCGATGGTTAGAGAAATAGCAAAACGATACCCACACTCTGAGCTAATGGATACTTGGACCTGGTTTCAGTCAGGCATCAATACTGATGGTGCGCACAACCCAGTGACCACTAGAAAAGTGCAGAAAGGTGATATCCTCAGTCTTAACTGCTTCTCTATGATCGCTGGCTATTATGTTGCTCTTGAAAGAACCTTATTTTATGATCATGTTGATGACGAATCATTGAGATTATGGGAAATTAACGTCAAGGTTCATGAAGAAGGTATGAAACTTATCAAGCCAGGTGTTGCTTGTAAAGATATAGCTCTTGAACTGAATAAAATTTTTGAAGAATACGGTTTACTTGAAAGCAGAACATTTGGCTATGGTCATTCGTTTGGAGTTTTATCTCATTACTATGGTCGTGAAGCTGGTGTTGAACTTCGAGAGGATATCGACACAGTCCTTCAAAAAAATATGGTCGTATCTATGGAGCCTATGATAATGATTCCTGAAGGGAAGCCTGGTGCGGGAGGCTATAGAGAGCATGATGTGATGATCCTTACTGAGGATAGTGCATATGACATCACCAAGTTCCCATTCGGGCCTGAACATAATATCATTAAATAATATTACTACTCTTAAGAGATGAAACAGACAGACTATTCTGAACTACTCAGTCAATTGCGAGAAGTCGCAAGAAAAGCTGGCTCTGAGATTATGAAAGTTTATGAAAGCTCAATTGATGTGAATATTAAAACTGATGGTTCGCCGGTCACTCTTGCCGATGAAGCTGCAGAAAGAGTTATTTTAAATAAACTAGAGAGCATCGTTCCTGATATCTTAATAGTGTCTGAAGAGAATGCTAGCAGCCATAACTTAGAAGCTAGCGATCAATTTTTTCTCATTGACCCGCTAGATGGAACAAAAGAGTTTCTGAAGAAAGATGGACTGGGCTCTTTTACTGTAAATATTGGTCTTATTGAAAGTGGAATTCCTACTCTAGGGGTTGTTTTTGCGCCAGCACTTAATCGCATGTTTTTTGCCTCAACTCTGACAGGAGCATTTGAAGAGTCTAATGGTGAGATTAATGAAATAAGTATAAGAACAGTTCCAGATTCTGGCCCTGTAGCCGTAGCTAGTGTTTCTCACAGAGATGAATCAACAGACAACTGGCTCGCAAAAAATAATGTCACAGAAACGATTTCTATAGGCTCATCATTGAAATTTTGTTTGGTTGCCTGTGGCGAGGCAGATGTATACCCCAGATTTGGACCAACAATGGAATGGGATACGGCAGCAGGAGATGCGGTGTTGAGATCTGCAGGTGGAAAAGTCTTACTCCCCAACAGCGAACCATTTAAATACGGAAAGCAAAGCTATAAAAATAGCGCTTTTATTGCTCACGGAAATTTTTAAAAAGAGTGTTAGGGCTAATCTTAGCTCTCGTAAGAATAAATCTCTACCATCATCTCATCAGCGATAAGCTCTAGCTTGTCTCTCACAAGGTTTTCATCAAGAGTTAAAGGCAAATGAAGTGTAATTTGAGCCTTGAATAGTTGTTCTCCTGACATCGAAGCATCAATGATTTCAGTCTTTAACTCTTCAACATTAGCTTGTAATTCATCTGCTAAAACATGGGAGAGTTTGTTAATAATTCCAACATGATTTTGCCCAATAAGCTCTATGTTATAACTTTTAACATCGCTCAGCTTATCAACAGGGTGGGTTTCCTCGCAAGCAATTTGAAGGCCTAAAGAGGTATTAGTTAACTCTTTTTTCAGTTTTGCAGCATCACTTGTCGGCACATTGACTTTAAGGATTCCAGCAAATTTACCCTCAAAACTGGACATGTTACTTTCAATCCAGTCACCATTATTTGAAACAATAATCTTTGAAAGGCCGTCAACAAGCCCAGGCTTATCGTCTCCCAAAACGCTAATCAAAAATGATTTCATATAAATCTACTTATAATCTTCAATACTCGGACAAGAACAAACTAAATTCTTATCACCATAGACATTATCCACTCTAGAAACTGGTGGCCAGTACTTGACTCGCCTTAGACTTTCAACAGGATAGGCTGCCTCTTCCCTGGAATATGAAAACTCCCATTGCGTTGATGTTACCATTTCTAAAGTGTGTGGCGAATTAATTAACGGATTATCTTCAGTAGAATATTCTCCTAACTCAACCTTTTTGATTTCTTTTCTAATTTGTATCATTGCCTCACAGAATCGATCAAGCTCGTCCAAGGACTCAGACTCGGTTGGCTCAATCATTAACGTTCCAGCTACTGGAAAAGACATTGTTGGCGCATGAAAACCAAAATCTATGAGTCGCTTAGCGACATCATCAACACTTATTCCTACTGTGTCTTTAATAGGCCTAATATCAATAATGCACTCATGGGCAATTCTTCCATTCTCATCACTATAAAGAATCGGATAGTGCTCCTCTAGGCGCTTAGCAATATAATTTGCATTCAGAATGGCGTTACAGGTCGACTCATAGAGACCATCTTTTCCGAGCATTGCGATATACATCCAACTGATTGGGAGGATACTTCCTGATCCCCAAGGGGCACCTGAAATACTTCCAACATCTGTATTGTTTAGCGGTGTCCTTGGTAAAAAATCGATGAGGTGTTCTTTGACTCCAATTGGACCAACACCCGGACCACCTCCGCCATGGGGTATAGCAAATGTCTTGTGAAGATTCAGGTGAGAAACATCCCCACCAAACTCACCTGGAGCAGAGAGTCCAACCATTGCGTTCATATTCGCACCGTCAATATATACCTGTCCACCTGCATCATGAACAATTTCACAAACTTCTCTCACGTCTTTTTCAAAAACACCGTGAGTAGAAGGGTATGTAATCATTATTGCCGCCAGATTTTCTTCATGCTCTTTAGTTTTTGCTCTTAAATCATCAAGATCAATATTGCCATCATCTGTGCTACCAATCACTATGACTTTCATTCCAGCCATCTGAGCAGAGGCGGGATTAGTTCCATGAGCTGATGATGGAATCAAACAGATATTTCGATTTTCATCACCCCTACTTCGATGATATCCTCTTATTGCAATTAATCCAGCGTACTCTCCTTGAGCTCCAGAATTGGGCTGAAGCGATATTGCTGAATAACCTGTTGCCTCACATAGCATCTCCTCAAGCTCACTAATCATCTGCTGGTAGCCAATCACTTGATTCATAGGAACGGCTGGATGAATTTGAGAAAATTCTGGCCAACTCACTGGGATTAATTCTGCTGCTGCATTAAGTTTCATTGTGCACGAACCCAGTGGAATCATAGAGCGATCGAGTGCAATATCTTTGTCTCCAAGATAACGAATATATCTCATCATGTTGGTTTCAGAACGATAAGTATTAAAGACTTCATGCGTTAGAAAATCAGACTCTCTCTTTAAACTCTTTTTGATTTTTGATTTATTTTTTTCAAATAGTGACTGCGCACTCAATTCTGACTCTGTATTGAAAACTCTCCATAAGTACTCTATGTCTTCAGGAGTACTGAGCTCATCAAACGAGACTGAGACAAGGGTTTTATTGAATACGTTAATGTTGTAGCCATTTTTTTCAGCTTGCATCACTATTGCATCTGAATTTTTAACTTCAATAGAGAGGGTATCAAAATAAGAGTTGTTAATGACATTAAATCCCATTTCCTTCATACCATCAGCAAAGACGCTGGCATATTTATGAATACGTCGAGCAATGTTTCTAAGTCCCTCTGGGCCATGATAGACCGCATACATGCTGGCCATAATAGCTAATAGAGCTTGTGCAGTACAAATATTACTGGTCGCTTTCTCTCGGCGTATATGTTGCTCTCGGGTCTGTAATGCTAATCGATATGCAAGCCTTCCTTTCGTATCAACTGAAGCACCAATAATCCTTCCTGGCATTGATCGCTTATACTTATCCCTGGTTGACATATAAGCAGCATGAGGTCCACCATACCCAATTGGAACTCCAAATCTTTGAGTATTACCTACTACAATATCAGCGCCCATTTCACCGGGCGGCTTCAAAAGAGTTAATGCAAGTAAATCAGCACTCACAGCAACAAGTGCCTTCTTCTCATGAATTGAGTCTATCAATTTTGTGAAGTCACTAAAAGCGCCATAGGTGTTTGGGTACTGGAGAAGAACACCAAAACAATCTAGATCTTTTAAATCAACTAGAGGATCGCCAAAAACTATTTCAATATTTAATGGTTCTGCTCTTGTTTTAATAACTTCTAGGTTCTGAGCATAGCAATCATTCGCAACAAAAAAAACATTGCTTTTAGACTTGCTCACTCGATGACTTAATGTCATTGCTTCAGCGCAAGCTGTTGCCTCATCAAGCATGGAGGCGTTGGCTAAGTCCATTCCAGTTAGATCTGAGACCATTGTTTGGTAGTTCATTAGAGCCTCAAGGCGGCCTTGAGAAATCTCGGGCTGATAGGGGGTATAGGAAGTGTACCAAGCTGGATTTTCTTCAACATTTCGCTGAATGACTGGAGGTGTAA
>CAYNES010000043.1:0-9174 GCA_964396315.1 uncultured Piscirickettsiaceae bacterium
TTACCTGCTATGATACAAATAAATTAAGTGCTGAAAAAAAACTAATAATGGCTAGAAGTGAAAACTTAATTGAATCAGTGTCATTAAGGCTTGCTAATGTTTATGGTCCTAGTGATAATGAGAGTTCATCTCTTGATAGAGGTATTCTCAGTAAAATTACGAGACAAGGTTTTGAAAATAAGTCTATAAAGATTTATGGTTCGGGAAATTATATAAGGGATTATATTTATATCGATGATGTTGTTAAGGCTTTTTTGTGTGCGAGTGTTCTTGACTACAGTAAGATTAAAAAAGATTCTGAAATAATATTTAATGTTGCAAGTGGTGTGGGCACTTCAATAAAGAATGTATTTGGCCTAATTGCAAATGAAATAGAAAAAATCACTGGTTTTAATATAGAAATTGAGAGTGTGTCTTGGCCAGCTGGTATATCTGAGATTGAAAAAAGAAACTTTATTGGTTCAGCTGAAAGATTAAAATCATATTCAAGCTGGAATGCCAAAACTTCAATTGAGGATGGTATATGTATGTTAGTGAATCATCTGAGTAAGGATTATTTTTAAATGAAGTCTGTTAAATTAATAGAATTCCCTGCCTTTAAAGAAGATAATGGCGAGCTTTCAGTTTTTGAGTATGGAAATCAATTCGTTCCATTTTCAATAAAAAGAATCTTTAATGTAAGGTCTGAAAAGGGGAGTGTTAGGGGTAAACATGCCCATCGTCTTTGTTCTCAGTTGCTTATATGCTCTAATGGCGCTATAGAGGTCTTGTGTGATGACTCAGTAAATCAATATGTTTTTATGCTTGATAAGCCTAATTATGGGCTACTAGTTCCCCCTGGTATTTGGGCAGAAGAAAAATATATTGAACATAATTCAACTATGACAGTAATTTGTGATCGAATATATGAAGCAGAGGACTATATTAGTGATTATCAACTTTTCAAGGATTTTGCTTCCAAGTTGACTAATAAGGGTAAAAATTGAAAATTATCGTTACAGGTGCAATTGGACATATTGGGTCCTATATTATTCGTGATTTAGGGAGTTTTTTTCCTAAATCGACAATAGTCATGATTGATAATATGATGACGCAGCGCTTTCCTTCATTGTTCAACCTTCCTTCCGGCGTCAACTATCAATTTATTGAGGGTGATGTCAGTCAGATGAATTTAAAGTCGATTTTTACTGGGGCTGATGCGGTAATTCATTTGGCCGCAATAACAGATGCAGCAGGAAGTATTGATATGGCTGAGGAACTAGAAGCTAATAATTTTCAGTCAACATTAAAAGTTGCTGAATCATGTATAGATGCTAGTGCTGCATTAATTGCACTATCATCAACAAGTGTTTACGGCACTCAAAAGGATAAAGTTGATGAAAACTGTTCTGAATCAGAGCTTCAGCCACAGAGTCCATATGCTACTACAAAGCTAAAAGAAGAAGAACTGATTTCGGCTCTAGTTAAAGAGAAGAGTTTAAAAGCGATACATTGTAGGTTTGGAACAATCTTTGGTGCTTCGCCCGGAATGCGTTTTCATACCGCAGTAAATAAATTTTGTTGGCAGGCTGTAATGAATCAACCAATAAGTGTCTGGACTTCTGCCTACGATCAAAAAAGACCATACTTAGATTTATTAGATGCATCAAGAGCAATTGCTTTCATCATAAAAAATAATATTTTTGATGGTCAAATTTATAATGTTTTGACTACCAATGCTACGGTTCGACAAGTTGTTGAAACAATTAAGGAGTTTGTGCCAAATTTAGAAATTGAATTTGTTGATAATCGAATCATGAATCAGCTTTCTTATGAGGTATTGTGTGATCGTTTTAAATCCAAAGGGTTTGTATTTTCAGGCAATATGAGAAAAGGTATTAAAGATACGATTGAGCTTTTAAGAAATTCTAACAATAATTAATTTTTCAAATACATCAACCAAACACTTTACTTGTAAATCATAAACAAGTTTGAATTAGGAAAAATGCTAAATGTATGAACTTTTTCCACAAAATGTCAGATTACTCTCTACTGAAAGGTATATTGATGGAGGAAAGAGTTTAGGTGACTTTGAAAACTTTAATTTAGCTCTTCATGTCAATGATAGTATAGAGGCAGTAACATCAAATCGCTTGCTTCTAAGTGGTTGTTTTAACTTACCATCTAATCCAAAATGGATAAATCAAACTCATTCGTCTATTTGTGTAAATGCTTCCTCAATCGATACAATAGTTGAAGCTGATGCAAGTTATACCTCTGTTTCAGGGACTATTTGTGGTGTATTGACTGCTGACTGTTTGCCTGTATTTATTAGCAAGAAAGATGGTTCAATGGTTGGAGTAGCACATGCAGGATGGAGAGGGTTGTTGTCTGGTGTTATTGAAAACTTAATTGAAGCCTTTAATTGTAAAGGAAGTAATTTAATGGTTCATCTAGGGCCTGCAATTTCAATGAATTATTTTGAGGTTGGTGAAGAGATTCAAGATCTATATCTCTCAAAAAATATTAATTTTTTGCGCTCATTTTCTTTTCGTAACAATAAGCATTATCTTGATTTATATGATGCTGCTAGAGTAATACTTGAAGGATATAAAATATCTTCAATTTCTGGTGGTAATAGGTGTACATTTAAAGAGGTAGAATATTTTTTTTCTTACAGAAGGGATGGAGTTAGGTCAGGGAGAATGGCTCATCTGATTTGGATGGAGTAAAGATTACTTTTTTTATCTCTCTTTTCCTGTTTCAGAAAATTCAATCCTTCCATTCATTTCATTAGGAAGGTAGTAATGAAGTGACTTTTGCCTTCTTTGCTTTTGTTGAACAATGCAGCCACGAAATTCATAGTATTTATTTAATTCAATATCTTTATATTTTGAGTTAAGGCATCTTAAAATTTTTTTATTTTCGACTTCAAGATATTGTCGAAAATATAACTCACTTTCAAAATCAATAATTACATAAGCCATATTATGAATAGGCATAGCAGGATCAACAACGATAATACAATTTTCACTAAATTCGGGAGACATCATATCTCCGAGATTTTGAAGAGCAAATGGCTCAGAATTTGTAGAGCATGAGCTATTAAATAAAGCTTTAGGATCCTCTAATGTTGACATTTAGGGCAATAATAGGTTGATCTTTGATTTTGAGTAATTCTTTTAATTTTACCATCACACCTTAAACATGGCATACCGTCGCGGTCATAGACACTCAAAACTTGTGAAAAATAGCCTGGATTTCCATCAACACTATAAAAATCATTTAAAGTAGTACCGCCATTCTTAATAGCATCTGCCAAGATTTTTTTTATCGATTGCGTTAATGCTTCATATCGTTTTTTTGAGATTTTCCCAGCTTTTCTTTTTGGAGATATTCTTGCTAAAAAAAGACTTTCTGATGCATAAATATTGCCAACTCCAACAACAATACTGCTATCCATAATAAATGTTTTAATATTTTTTGATTTGCCAATAGATGCGTTATAAAGTGAATTGTTATCAAATTTCTCGCTTAAAGGCTCTGGACCTAAATTATTAAGGAGTGAGAGTGTTTCATCATTTTTTTGCCATAAAACTGATCCAAATCTCCTAGGATCATGAAATCTTATACTTGTCGAGTTATCGAGTTTAATTTCAAAGTGCTCATGTTTTCTTAGCGGCTCTGAGGATGGAATAACTCTTATAGAACCGGACATGCCTAAATGCATTACAAGTTGTCCTTTTTCAAATTTTACTAGTAAGTATTTAGCTCGTCGCGTAATTCTTTCAATAGTTTGATTTTTGAGAGTACTTTTGATGTGCGATGGTATTGTCCATCGAAGTTTTTTTTTAAATATATGTACCGAAATTACTTTTCTTTCTTTAATAAGAGGCTCCAGGCCTCGACGTGTGGTTTCAACCTCTGGAAGCTCTGGCATAGGGTTTATTTTTGATCATTAACTAATGCAATCTTTTTAGTCGCACCAAAATCAGTTTTCCCACTTCCAAGTTTGGGTATTTCGTCGACTACTAAAACAGATGAAGGGTGATAAAGAGGATTAATCTTCGCATCTGATAGAATTTTAGTAAGATCATTTTTTTCTATATTGCTTGTGGATAGAAGTACAATTTTTTCTCCTTTGCGTTGATCTGGCAAACAAGTTGCAGCAATCTCTAAATCCTTAATATTGCAAGCATCTAAGATCTCCTCTTCAACTGTTGTTAGGCTAATCATTTCTCCGCCAATTTTTGCAAACCTTGAGTATCGATCAACAATCGTTAAGAATCCATCTTCATCTAGATGCCCTTTATCGCCAGTTCGATACCACTTGTATCCGTCAATTAATTCTATTACTTCAGCTGTTTTTTCTGGCATCTTGAGATAGCCTTTCATAATTTGTGGTCCGCCAATTAGAATTAATCCATCCTCTCCAGTTGGCATAGGGTCCAATGAATCTGGATCCACAATTCTAAATTCAGTTCCACTAAAAGCCTTTCCAACAGTACCAGTTCGATTTCTCAATTTATACGGAGACTCAATATCTGGCAAGTTGACTGAAGCACCTGGTGAGGTTTCAGTAGTGCCATAACCCTCATACACAGGCATATTGAATTTAGATTCAAATCCATCTCGAACTTCTGATCTCAGTTTTTCGGCTCCAGCAACTACAAGTCTTAATGATTGCATTGACTCAGGGCTAACTTTTTTGTTAATTGTGTACATTCTAAGAAAAGTTGGAGTTCCAACGAGAATCGTTCCGGAGTATTTTTTAATACCGGATGCTATTGTCGATACATCTTTAGGGTCTGCATGACAGACAATTGGAATGCCCTCAGATAGAGGCATAAGAGTGGTTATAGCAAATCCAAAAGCATGAAAGGTTGGAAGTGTTGACATAATTACATCGCTATTGACAGCGCCTAACTCAATGGCAGCTTGCTTAGCATTTGCAGCAATATTGCTATGAGATAATTCAACACCCTTTGGAGAGCCCTCACTGCCACTTGAGAATAAAATTGCAGCTGTATCATTCATTGAAACCTCTTTAAAGTAATTTTTTTGAATTAGACTCACTGGTAATAAAATAGCCTTTAAAAGAGTTCCTATTCTAGATAAAGTTGAAATTTCTTCGCGAATATCTTCCAACATTAACAGTTTTGAGTTGGGGAAAAAAGATCCTAAATCTATTCCTCTTTCAAGCATCTTGTCTAGAAACTTTCTTGAAGTGTAAATAGTTTTTACTTCAGCCTGTTTTGCTGCAGACTCAAGGGCTTTTTTTCCAGCAGTAAAATTTAAATTAACAATAGTCTTTCCAAGGGAAAGAATAGCTATTGATGCTATTGCTCCTCCTCCACTACTAGGTAGAAGCAGTCCAACATTTTTCTCAGGGCTATACTTTGCAATTTTTTTTGAGAACAAAAGAACACCTGTTATGAATCTTTTATGAGAGATTTCTACACCCTCTATATCAGCTGCTGCAAAGGCAGTTTTTGCTTTTTTTGCATTTTTCAGCCAAGACACATGAATTGGATTCAAAGTAGAGGGATAGTCTTGCCAATCAGCAAAAGAAGTTGGGTGATTTGACATGATAAATTAGCCCTCAAGCATAGCTTTCTTTAAATTTTTTTGTATTGGGTTATCTGACAAAAATATTCCAAAGAATGCTTTTTTAAATTCTAAACCTGGTATTGAGTCTACAAACTCATGATTTTTAAGAACATGCGTGCCAATTTCTGGCAAATAAATGAACTCATAGTAATCACCAGAGGTAACTCCGCTATCAAAAGATGAAGACAATTGATTAATTTCTGCGCTAATTGGTGCAGTATTGTTTCCTGTTGACTTTTCAAGCCCTTCATTTAGAGCTTTTGTCATAGCATCAGCAGTAACCATGGTCGATGTCACATCAATTCGAATAGCCATGGGATCATTGCTATTTACTATTTTCTTTGCATCTGAACTTTTAGACTCAAGATAAAGGCTTCCGTTGTAGACTTTCATAAAAAAGACAACACGAGTGCCTGTGCCATTGAGAGTTAAACTTGTTCCTTGATACTCAAAAGATTTAGGAATTTCATTGGCGTTAATTGTTGAAAAGGAAAATAAGCCTAATATTAATGCTATAAGGACAGTCAATTTCTTTAAGTTTATTTGCATATAAATTTGACCTTTAATTGAATTAAGAATCTAATTATAAATACAAATATTATTAATAAAAAAACAATTAATATAAAATTGAACAATTTATAATAATGTCTTTAAACTAAATTTTTAATATTATGAACCCATTAACTTCAGTAAGAGGCACAATAATTTCTGGCTTTGTTCTTGCAATTATTATTGCAATTTTTCTATCGCCTGAAAACTCATCGTTGATTACAAGAAATTTAAGCATTTGGCTCCATGCTATGTTTGGCGTTACTTGGATTGGACTTCTTTATTACTTTAATTTTGTTCAAGTCCCAGCTTTAGCTGATGCTCTAGCTGATGAAGGTGGTCCTGGGCCGGCAGCGATTGGTAAGTATGTGGCACCAAGAGCACTTCTTTGGTTTCGTATGGCTGCTGCAGCAACCTGGCTAACTGGAGCATGGGCTTTGTCGATATCTCCTCAGTATGGTTTTATCCAAACCTTTTTATTTCAAGCTCCAGCAGGAGCAATGATGAGTTTAGGTGCTTGGATGGGAACAATTATGCTTTTTAATGTTTGGGTTTTAATTTGGCCAAACCAGAAAAAAGTTCTTGGAATTGTTGAGGCGAGTGCTGAGGAAATTGCAAGCGCTAAATTTACTGCCGCTATGGCATCCCGAACCAATGTTGTGTTATCAGTACCTATGCTTCTATGTATGATAGGTGCAGGACATGGAGGATATCTTTTTTAAGATATAAAAGATATTCAAATATTAAAAACCGAGCATTGCTCGGTTTTTTTTCAACAAATCTCAAATTTGCAACATTTAATAGTAAATACAATTAACATAATTAAGGATATTTAATTTTTTTATGAAAAATTAATTTTTTTGTATTTTAAAAAAAACATTGTTGCAAAGGCTTTTATAGGGATTAATTCTATCAAATTATTAGTAATGTTGAAAAAAAACAACTAATTGTATTATTTTTTCAATTATTTGTTGACAATACGTCCAAATCTAGTTATTATGTGCCTATTGTTATTTTTTATAAATAGCATAAGGGTGTTGGTAAAACCAACAATTAAATATTCTAAATGGAGAATAAAATGAAAAAACTAATCGCACTATTTGCGACAACAGCTGTAGCATCAGGTTCTGCTATGGGTGCTATCGCTCTAAGTGGTACATCATCAGTTTCATATGATGATAATGGTTCTTCAGCATCATCAACTACGTATGACGCTGACTTGACTATTACTGGTACTGCTGGCGCAACTACATTCACACAAGGAATGGACATTGATGCAGGTATCTCTGTGACATCTTCTACATTAGCTACTACTATCGGTCCTTTGACTATTAGTGCTGATATGCATAATGAAGATGATGCAGCTACTGTATCTTCAACTGGTGGTCTTTCAGCTGACTCTGGTGATAATAGAAGTGTAACTGTAAGCTTAGACGCTCCAGTTGGTGACGCTACTATTGGTCTAGATGATTCTGGTGACGTTACTGTTTCTGGTACGTTCTCAGGTGTTTCTATTACTCACACTATCCAAGATGGTGCTGACAAGACTGTTGGTTCTGCTAGTATCGCTGGAATGGATGTTAGCTTGACTAATGATGCTGGTGCTTCAGAGTGGACTATCGGTACAACTGTTGCTGGAACTGCTGTAACTGTTGGTAGTGACAAGTCAGTATCTGCTACATTCGGTGTTACTGGTAACACTGTAGTAGTAACTCACACTGCTGAGCGTGCTTCAGCAACGTCGACTACTTCTACTAAGTACTCAACTGCACAGAAAGATGCATACACTACAATCGCTGTTTCACGTGACCTGACTTCAGGTGCTGCACTAGCTGCAACTTATAACACGTTCGATAGCTCACTTACACTTAAGGCTTCTGTTGCATTCTAAATTTGTTTAGAATCAATAGTTAACTTAATATTAAGTTAGTGATAAAACCCAGGGCTTGCCCTGGGTTTTTTTATAGCTTATGAAATATTTTGAATTGAAAAGTGATTAAAATATTGAGTTTATAAAATTCATAATTTATTAATGAAAATACTTTTGAATAATCGTGCTTTATTAAAAATCTCAGGATCAGATTCTGAAGTTTTTCTTCAAAATCAGTTTAGTAATGATATCGGCAAGCTAGATAATTCTGAAATTCAATTAAATGCTTATTGCCAACACCAAGGGAAAATAATCGCTCTATTTTGGGTAATGCGTTCTGATGACAGTTTTTTGCTATCATTTCCTGTTGATCTTGCTGAAAAAATCAAATCAAGGCTTCAAATGTTTGTCATTATGTCAGATGTAGAAATTGAGGATATTTCTGAGCATTATTCTCAGATAGGTTTAATAAATGAAGACCATTCTGATGCATATTCAATTAATGAAAATTTGTCATTATTGATTGACTTTAATAAAGAAATAAATACAGAAATAACTGCACATCAAAATGAGTGGACAAAGACATGTATTGATTCACAAATCCCTGAAGTTTTTTTAAGTTCAAGTGAAAAGTTTGTGCCTCAAATGCTCAATTTAGATAGAAATGAAGTTGGTGTTAATTTTTCAAAGGGCTGTTATCCGGGACAAGAGGTCGTTGCTAGACTCCATTATTTAGGTAAAGCAAAGCGGCGTTTATTCTCTTTTAAATCTGATTCTGAAATGCAAATAGGAGACAATTTATTCTGCGCATCATCCAAGGCAGCAAAAGCAAGAGGAAAACGCTACAAAGGAAGCGGAATTGTTGTGAATAAGGTAAAATACAATTCGTTATTTTATTGCTTAGCTACACTAGATGTAGAATTATTGGACGATAAGATTACTCTAAATAATGAATATGGACCAACACTAGAAAAAATTAACCATGAATAAAATTATATTAATATTGCTTGGATTGCTTCCAAGCCTAAGTCTTGCTGCATCTGCAGCTGAAAGCATTGATTTAACTAGTCATGCAGCTGGATATGTTGCATTAATACTATTTGTTATTGCCTATTTCTTTGTGATGATTGAAGAGTTCACTCATTTTCGTAAGTCAAAACCAGTCA
>CAYNES010000044.1:0-8523 GCA_964396315.1 uncultured Piscirickettsiaceae bacterium
GGCTTGTTAAAGGTGCCTACTGGGATAGCGAAATTAAGAATTCTCAAACTCTTGGGGATGATGATTTTCCTGTCTTTACAAAAAAAATAAATACTGATTATTCCTTTTTAGTATGCTCTCAAAAACTCCTAGCGATGAGGAGTAATATTTTTCCTCAATTTGCAAGCCATAACGCACACTCACTCGTCAGTATATGTGAGATGGCAGGTAATAGCGAGGGTTATGAAATTCAGAGGCTTCACGGAATGGGAGAGTCTTTGCATCATGCCATTTCAAAAAAGTACGGAGTTAACTCAAGGGTATATGCACCAATTGGAAGCCACAAAGAGTTGCTAGCCTATTTAATGAGACGCCTACTTGAAAATGGTGCAAACAGTTCATTCATTAACCATTTGTTTGATGAAAATATCAGCCCTGAAAGCCTAGCAAAGGATATTATTTCAATTGTTGAGCAGGATTCTGAAACGTCTCACCCAAAGATTAAACTACCAAAAGATATCTTCAATAATAGTCATCAAAATTCACGAAGCGTCATTCTCACTGAACAGTTGAATGTCGATCAACTTTATAAAGAACAGAGCCCTTGGCTTGGCACTCAATGGAGAGCAAAATCAATCATTGATGGAGTGATTGTTAAAGATAGCCTAGACCAAGAGGTTAAAAATCCTGCTGATGAGAGTGATATTGTTGGGCATGTTCTTTATGCAAACCAAGCTCAATTAGAAAAATCACTCGAATCTGCAAACAATGCATTCAGCGATAATTTAATTGATAACGAAAAAATACTAAAGAGTTTAGAGCTTGCTGCTGACCTTTACGAAGAAAATCAATACGAGTTGATGACTCTTGCCATGCGAGAGGCCGGAAAAACTTATCAGGATGCAACGGATGAGGTTCGAGAAGCGGTTGACTTTCTTCGCTACTACGCAAATTTATCAAGAGAAGTGATGCCTGGTCAAAGAAAGGCCAGAGGGGTTTTTGTTTGCATTAGTCCCTGGAATTTCCCTTTGGCAATATTCACTGGGCAAATAGCCGCAGCGCTCTCAGCAGGAAACGCCGTTATTGCCAAGCCGGCAGAGAGTACTTCACTTATTGCTTATAGGGCAAGTGAACTATTGATTGAGGCTGGCATCCCTGTTGGACTATTTCAGCTGTGTTTGGGGAAGGGTTCTCAGGTTGGTTCATATCTCTCGAGCAGTAATTCAATTGCCGGCGTCGCATTCACAGGTTCAACAACAGTAGCGAAGAAAATCAAGCAAAGCTTGATTGATTGCGGGAACTTAGAGGCAAGACTCATTGCTGAAACCGGAGGCTTAAATGCTATGGTGGTAGACTCTACAGCTTTGTGTGAACAAGTCACAAGAGATGTTATAGATGGTGCATTTAAGAGTGCTGGTCAGCGCTGTTCAGCACTTAGAATTCTTTTGCTTCAGGATGATTGTTATGACGAAGCAATGAGCATGATTAGGGGTGCTATGAGAGAGCTAGGTTTTGGAAATCCAAAACATCTGGATATCGAGTGTGGACCAGTCATCAATTCAGCTGCCCAAATTAAACTGCAAAACTACATCGAAAAAGCAAGACAAAACAATAAGATTATTGAAGAGCTCGACTTTGATTCAAAAAATGGCCACTTCGTTTCACCGACGTTGATTCGAATTGACTCAATGAATGATATTAATGAGGAATTTTTTGGCCCAATTCTGCATGTGTTATCTTATAAGAATGGTGACTTAGAAAAAACTATTGACCAGTTAAACTCAAAAGGTTTTGGGCTCACCTTTGGCATTCATTCAAGAATCGAAAAAAAGGTCCAGGAGATTTCATTGAGAGTGAACGCTGGAAATATATATATAAACCGAAATCAAATTGGTGCTGTTGTTGGCTCCCAACCATTTGGCGGTCAAGGCTTATCTGGAACAGGGCCTAAAGCGGGAGGTCCAAACTCGCTCCATGGTTACAGCAAAAATATGCTTTATAGTGAAAAATCAAACCAAAAAATAAAATTCAGTGACAAGTCTGTTGATCTTCAAAAGCTTTGCAGTCCAATACTTCAGTTAAGCAAGGAATTGCTATCAGTAATGAAGAGTGAGCTAGCAAATATAGAGGAAGAATTCTTTGAGTTTTTATATCAAGAAGTTTCGAGATACAGTCATGACATTTCACTATCAGGGCCTACCGGTGAATCAAATCAGTTACGATACAAGCCTAAAGGAATAGTTTTGTGTATCGGCCCCAGCTCAGATGACTTGTTAAAGCAGACAGTCTTGTCATTGTTTTTAGGTAACAGTGTCATTAGCCAAATTTCTAAAAAGGAATATAACTTCTTGATTGCATTAGGCTTCAAAAAAGAAAACATCCTTAGACTCAATGATTCTCCAAGCCTGAGTTTATTTGCCAGTAACTTTTACAACGCTGTATTTTATTTTGGTAATCAAGGCTCATTGCAAAAAATAATTATGACGTCCAGAAATGAGTTAATTCCATTAGTAAGCTCAATTTATGAAGCTTGGGAGCTGCTTAATGAGCAGGTGATTACCGAGGACACCACCGCATCAGGCGGTAACGCAAATCTGCTAGCACTCTAACGCGTATTGATTCTAAATGCTGTTGGCGTGAGTTGAGTTTGACCTGTAAACCATCTCACGAAAGACGATGGCTCCGAATAACCTAAATGGTATGAGATTACCTTAACAGAAAGTCCATCTTTAATCATATGCTTTGATTTTTTTAATTTGAAGCTATTAAAAACCTCACGAAAAGTTGTATTCTCTTTTAACAATTGATTACGCAGTGAATTTGTACTTAAGCCTAGATGATTTGATATTTCTTCAATATTTATTAGGTTGTAATGATTTTCATAGTTATTCATAACCCTCTCAATCTTATCTCTGAGACTTAAATTTGAAGTAATTCTATCAGCCTTTTGTTTGAGTATATTTACCAGATAATTCACAAGATTAGGATTCGAAAGAGCGTTCTTTTTTAAATAGTTTTTTCTGCTAATTACGAGAGATGTTTCTTCACAAGAGCAATAAATAGGACAGTTAAATACAGATTTTTCATTTAGGCCATGAGCATGAGTATTTGTTTTCGTATTAATTTTTTTGATTTGAAATCGTTTCGAACGGATAAAGGATGCGACTATCGATAGACCTAGATTTTCATAAATAAATGGATGTTGTATTATTGGATCGGCAACCGACTGAATTTTGATAAGGTTATTTTCTTCACTGATTAGAAAGTTAATTCCCTCTAGTTCTGTTCCAATATAAGATTGAAGTAGTCTTATGCCCTCCTCAAGATTTTTAGAGTAAACGAACACTAAACCAAACGCCTCTCCATAGTTTGGTCGCACCTGAGCCATTCGGCCAAAATTGATAGATATTAATTCATCCTCAAAAACTGACTCAGCATCAATAACGAATTTGAGGAGTATTTCGACAGGTATAGATACATTTTGATTGCCCAATAAGCTCTTCGCTATACCTACTCTTTTGAATATTGCTTCTACCTCAAAAGGGTATATTTGATGCAGTCTTTGGATGCATCTCCAGACGCCGCTATAGGTATTCATAATTTAAGGTACATTAATATTAAAAATACAATAAAGTGTTAATATTTTATAATAATATGTTAACTTTAATTTGAGATTTATATCTATACTAATAATTTCTCTAACTTTTGCAGTGGCGTTGCTACCTTATCAATGCTGACTAACAATATTTATGCTTGAAACAATATTTGAATACTCGTTACTTTCTTTTCTTTTATCCATAGTATTAATACTACTGGTTCTTGTTAAAACGAATATAAAGATGTGGCAGTTATGGCTATTGGCAGTAGGTTTGACCTATCCAGGTGCTGTCATTTCAAATCACTTTGGGGCACAATTCTTGCTCCTCATTCTTTTTGCAATTGGCATACTGATAGTGCCAAGCATCAGAGTGATGCTATTTACCAAACCTATTTACAAGGTAATGCGTAAATCTTTACCACCAATTGGAGTCACAGAAAGTATTGCTCTTGAGGCGGGCAGTGTCTGGTGGGATGCAGAGCTTTTTCAGGGCGACCCCAATTGGAAGGAGTTAACTGAATTAGAGGCTACTGAATTGACAGAGGAAGAGCAAAGCTTTGTTGACAATGAGGTAGAAGAGCTTTGTGCAATGGTTGACTCTCATGAAATTCAATCAACCCATGATCTGCCTAAGAAAGTCTGGAAATATATCTTTGATAAAGGATTTTTAGGTTTAATTATTCCTCAAGAATTTAATGGAAAAGGTTTCTCTCATTTTGCACATGCAATTATTGTTGGAAGGCTCTCTTCAGCATCTCAATTTTTAGGAATTACTGTTATGGTTCCGAACTCTCTCGGTCCAGGAGAGCTGCTTTTAAAGTACGGTACCGATGAACAAAAGCAGCATTACCTTCCTCGTCTTGCCAAAGGCAAAGAAATCCCATGCTTTGGACTTACCTCTACAGTTGCAGGGTCAGATGCAGGATCTTTAATTGATAACGGAATAGTTTGCTATGAAAACTATGAAGAAAAGGAAGTTTTAGGTTTAAGGTTGAATTGGGAAAAACGTTATATCACCCTTGCACCAATTGCTACAGTAATTGGGTTAGCTTTCAAAGCCTATGATCCAGATAATTTACTACCAGAAGACCACCCTCTCCATAATAAAAATGACTTAGGGATTACCTGCGCATTGATACCTCGGAATACTAAAGGTCTTAGCATAGGAACCCGACATAATCCTATAGGGGAGCCATTTCAAAATGGACCCATCTATGGAAAGGATGTTTTTATTCCGATGGATTGGGTTATTGGTGGCGACAAGATGATTGGACATGGCTGGAGAATGCTCATGGAGTGTCTCAGCGTTGGAAGAGGAATTTCACTCCCAGTAACAGGTGCTTCCGCAACACAAGCAATGCTCTTGACTACAAGCACTTACTCGCAAACACGCGAGCAATTTGGAATACCCATTGCAAAAATGGAAGGAATACAGGAGAAGCTTTCAAATCTTGCTACTAATGCATTTAGGGCTACTGCCAATATAAACCTCTCGACGTGGGCGCTAGATGCTGGTCATAGGCCTTCGATTATTTCTGCAATTGTGAAGTATAGAAACACACAGCTTCTTCAAAGCTCGTCAATCGACGCGATGGATGTGCATGGTGGTAGAGCGGTCATGGAGGGGAAGAGGAATTATGTATCTAAAGTCTACTCTGGCGCACCAGTTGCAATTACTGTGGAGGGAGCGAACATATTAACAAGAAGCTTGATGATTTTTGGTCAAGGGCTAATTAGATGCCATAAAACAATGCTTGATGAGTTAAGAGCGCTTCATGATGAAAGCAAAGATTCAATCAATAAGTTTGATAAGGCTCTTGTTAGTCATGTGGGTAGCTTTATTAATAATATTGCTAGAGCCATTTTGTTTTCTTGGACACGTGGACGCCTAGCTAAACCTTATGGAGACCACACTACAAAAGTCTACTATCGAAATCTGTCTGTATTGTCAGCAAAGTTTGCCTGTTTGACTGATATTGCCTCGCTGCTTTTAGGAGGTTCGCTCAAGAGAAAAGAAATGATATCTGGAAGGTTCGCAGATTCGATATCAGCGATGTATGAAATTAGTTCTTGCATAAAGTTATATGAGGAGAAGTTTCTCAATGATGACAACGCAAAGAATATTCTTAAACTTTCAGTTCTCAAGCTTATTGAAGAGGCAGACACATCTATGCTTAAAAATATTGAAAGCATGCCAATCAACAGAGTTGCCAAATGGTTTTTGAGACTTTTGTTTTTTCCATTTTCAGTTACATCCTCTCAAGTTAATGACAAGCTGATTATCAGCACTTCAAAATCAATCCTTGATACTGAGTGGATAGAAAACAACCTATCAACCTGCATTTGCGCTAACCTTAAAGACAAACCTGATCACCCTTTTTATATTCTTTTTCAAGGCTTTGAGGCTGGAAAGGAGTTGAAAATATTGAGGGATAAAGCAAAAAAAGCAGGTTACAAATATCAGCCAAGCATTACTCTAGAGTTTTGGCTTCAGGGCTTGGTAGATAATAAAACTTTGTCTAAAGCAGAGAAAGAGAATTGGTTAAGGTTGAATGATTTGGTTCTCGAAGCATTAAAAGTTGATGATTACGAGAGTTTTGACAAATAAAGATTTAGGATAGATATGAAAGAATATTTTGATAAAGCGTTTACCAAAATTGCTGTATTGGGTTCGGGCACGATGGGAGGTCAAATAGCTGCCCATTTCGCTAACTTAGGGTTTGAAACTACGATGTTTGATACTAGCGAGGAAGCGCTATCAAAATCTATAGCAATGATGAAGAAATTAAAACCTACTCCTTTTGCAAGTCCTTCTGTATCTGGATTAATAAAGACATCAACCTACGATGATTTAACTGC
This sequence comes from uncultured Piscirickettsiaceae bacterium, assembly GCA_964396315.1. GTDB lineage: Bacteria > Pseudomonadota > Gammaproteobacteria > PS1 > Pseudothioglobaceae > Pseudothioglobus. Next base: position 6,437 of record CAYNES010000044.1, read on the forward strand.
TATTTCAGGCTGTGACTTCATCATCGAGTCTATCGTAGAGAATCTAGATATCAAAAGAAAGCTTTTTAAGCAAATATCAACTCACGTTAATGACAATGCCATTCTAGTAACGAATACATCTGGTTTGTCGATTCAAAAAATAGCTGAGTCAGCACCAGATAGTTTAAGGAGTCGAATTTTTGGAGTTCATTTCTTTAACCCTCCTAGATATTTGCCGCTGGTTGAATTAATAAGAACTTCATATAGTGATGAGAGTCTCCTAATTAAAGCTGAGGGGTTTATTACTTCAGCTCTAGGTAAAGAGGTTGTTTATGCAAAAGATAGCCCAGCTTTCGTTGCTAATAGAATCGGAGTATATTCTTTTATGGCCGTCTTAAAGCATGCTGAAAACTTTAACCTTTCTGCTGATACTGTAGATGCATTAACTGGAAAGAGAATTGGAAGGCCTGCAAGTGCTACGTTTAGAACCTTGGATGTTGTCGGCCTTGATGTAATGGCAAACGTAGTTAAAAATATTTATGAAAATGCGAAAGATGATCCATGGGTTGAACTATTCCAGATTCCAGATTGGATTGAGGCTCTAATTGAGAAGGGTTCTTTAGGAAGTAAAACTCGAAAGGGTATCTATGAAAAAGTTGGCAAAGACATATTTGTCTTTGATCCTAAAGAAGGAGAGTATAGGCTCTCTGATAAAACTATTAGTTCCAAAGTAAAGAAGATAATAAAAGATAGTAGAGGCATAGAAAATGCACTTCTAAAACTGTCAAAGTGTGATGACCCACAAGCTCAGTTTTTATGGTCAGTCCATCGTGATGTGTTTCATTACACTGCCTTCCATCTTGAGCATGTTGCTGAAACTGCAAGATGCGTTGATTTAGCATTGAAGTCAGGATTTGCCTGGCAAAAAGGAATCTTTGAACAAGTTCAAATTACTGGTTGGTCTGAGGTAAGAGAATTGCTGAATCAAGATATTAAGGATGGAAAAACTCTTTCAAATCAAGCCTTGCCAGCATGGGTCATGGATCAAGCTTTTGTCTACTCTGACGAGGGTGCTTTTAATCCAAATAAGAATCAGTTCATTCCAAGGTCTTCTCATCCAGTCTATGAAAGGCAATTAAATAAGGCACTTCTGAGTGGAGAAAAGAAGAGCCAATTAGATATCTTGAAAGATGGTGAATCTACTAAATTGATTGACATTGGAAATGGCATTGCTAGTGTCTCTTTTAAGACAAAAATGAATGTATTGAGTTCAAGTGTTTTAACTGAGCTTCCTGAATGCCTTGATTATTTAGAAAATAATGGTTTTCATGCCCTTGTTATTAGACAAGAGCAGGAGCATTTTTGTGCTGGTGCTAACCTCTATGAGGTCATTTCAGCAATTAAGTTAGGCCTTCTTGAGAAGGATCCTGGTTTGTCATCAAAAGCCAAGAAGAAGGCTTTTGAGGTGATGCATCCTGAGCTTCCAAAACTGGGAAAATTATACTCAATTAAAAAAACAGTTCGCATGCTCCAAGATTTATTAATGCGTCTGAAGCATGGAAAAATACTAACAATTGCCGCTGTTGATGGGCTCGCTCTAGGGGGCGGCTGCGAGCTTTTACTTCATTGTAATAGAGTTGTTGCCTCAATGAATTCCTATATTGGACTTGTAGAAGTAGGTATTGGAGGAATCCCAGCTGGATGTGGTAGTAAAGAGATGGCACTGAGAGCTTATTTAAATAAAGAGTCTGATGATATCTTTCCTCTGTTGTCCAAACATTTTGAGCAAATTGCAATGGCAAAAGTCTCAGCTAGCGCTTTGGAAGCAAAGGAGATGGGATATCTAAAGAGTGAAGATGTCATTATTGCAAATCCAAATGAATTACTTTATGTTGCAAAACGTCAAGCTTTAGCAATGCTTGAGTCAGGTTTCAGGTCTCCATTGGATGACACATTTAAAGTGGTGGGTAAAGCTGGATATGCGAATATTATGGCGCAGGTTGCAAACCTTTATGAGGGAAACTTTATGTCCGAACATGACAAATACTGCATTACTTCATTAGCCAAAGTGATGACAGGCTCACTGGTTGAGGAGAACACTGTAGTCA
>CAYNES010000045.1:0-8212 GCA_964396315.1 uncultured Piscirickettsiaceae bacterium
CTATCTTCAGCACACCAAATTTTTTCCATAGCGCTTTGCGCCTTAGGATGTAGCTGCTCTAGAGGGGAGGCTAAGTATTTTACAGTGATGCCCAAATCATTCATTTGATTCATATTGCCATGCAATTTGACGCAGTAAGGGCAATCAACATCGGTAAAAACATTGATCACATATTTCTCATCTTCAGCCTTAAAGACTATCTTGTCGTTATCACTAATACTTTCCAAAATTTCAAGCTTTATTGAATTAATCCGGTTTGTAGAAATATTAGTCATTAACTCTAAGTCTGTCACTGCTCCCTGAATCACGTACTTGCCATCTGTTGAAATATACATTACATCAATCCATGGATCAGTCAGCACCACCTCGTAATAACCGTCTAATTCTGAAGTACTAATATTTTCAGCTTTAATCTCTGGAAAGAACGGCTTTAGTTTATCTACAATCATGCTGACATCTGCCAATGCAAAGTTAGTTAAAAGTATTAAAGTGACAGCTAGAAACTTTTTCATTTTAGAAACCCATGATTAAAGGAGTAAATTTTACAGTTTTTTGGTAGAATACCGTGATTATAATTTTTGGAAGTAGATATGGAGTTTTTTGTAACCCATCAAGCTGTTGATCACTATAGTGGCGACTGCTCAGTTGCCTTTGCCTCAAAGGATAAATCAAACGACAATAGAATTATTCAAACTTATTTAGATCTTCATCGATTTGAGCCAAAACTAGGCAGCACTTTGATGCTTGGAAAAGTTGAAGGCTATAAGTCTAGAAGAGTTCTAGTGGTTGGCTTAGGAGAATCACCCCTAACTAAGAAAAATTTTATTAAGGCGCTAAAGTCTCTCTCAACAGCAATGAGTGACTCAAAGGTGAAAAATGTTGTGATTCCTAGCGTAGAGGTTGAGGACGTCGATGAGGCTTGGATTCAAACTTCAACCGCTAGAGTGCTGAAGAATGAGAGTTACAAGGTTAACAAGGTGGGCGTTAAGGAAGAGCAAAGTGATATTCTGCTTGAAGCAGTTAATCTATATTCAAAAAATAACGGTGCATCAGAAATACAAAAAGGAGTCGCTATAGCAAATGGAATGGCACTCACCAGAGAATTAGGTGACTTGCCTCCAAATATCTGCACCCCAACCTACATTGCCGATACTGCAAAATCACTTGCAAAAACTTATGGTTTAGAATGTGAGATTCTAGAGGAATCTGAGATGGAATCTCTCGGAATGAATTCCTTGCTCTCAGTCTCCAAAGGCTCCTCACAGCCTGGCAAATTAATCAGTTTAAAGTATTCAAATGCCGGCAACGAACCCCCTATTGTCTTAGTAGGCAAAGGAGTAACTTTTGATAGCGGAGGAATTTCTTTAAAGCCTGGCTCAGGGATGGATGAAATGAAGTTCGACATGTGCGGTGCTGCTTCAGTTCTAGGAACAATGAGTGCGATTGCTGAAATGAATCTTAAAGTGAACCTAGTAGTTGTAGTTCCAGCAGTGGAAAACATGCCTGCCCATAATGCATCTAAACCCGGTGATGTAGTAAAAAGTATGTCAGGACAAACTATTGAAATCTTGAATACTGATGCTGAAGGCCGTCTCATTTTGTGTGATGCCTTAACTTATTGTGAAAAATATAAACCAAAAACAGTTATTGATATTGCTACGTTAACTGGAGCCGTTATTATTGCATTAGGTAAACACCATTCTGGAGTGATGTCAAATGATCAAAGACTTGCAGATGCCTTAAAAATTTCAGGTGAATCTGCTCAAGATACTGTGTGGCAACTTCCACTTGACGAAGAATACGATGACCTGCTCAAATCTAATTTTGCAGATATGGCAAACATTGGTGGCAGAGAGGCAGGTACAGTAACTGCAGCATGTTTTCTAGCACGTTATACAAAAAAATATTCTTGGGCTCATATCGATATTGCAGGAACTGCATGGCTTGGGGGATCAAAAAAAGGCGCAACTGGAAGACCTGTGCCACTCCTGACTCAGTATATTATGGATCAAGTTTGAGGATCAAGTTATGTCCACTTATAAAGATGTAGAAATTATCAAGGCTGCTAACATTTACTTTGATGGCAATGTTACCAGTAGGGTTATTAAGTTTAATGATGGAAGTACCAAGACTCTTGGAATTATGATGCCAGGGGAGTTCGAATTTTCCACTGAAAAGCATGAGTTAATGGAGATATTAGCAGGAGAGCTTAGTGTTTTACTTCCGGGAGAAGAGCATTGGCAAACTATACGAGGTGGGGATTCATTTGAGGTTCCTGCACAAAGCATTTTTAAGTTAAAAGTTAAATCAGTTGTTGATTATTGCTGTTCATATTCTTGACTTGAATTGCTTCTTATAATGCTCTAATAAGATATGGATTCAATTGTAATCATCAATGGTCAAGAGCAGTCAGATATAAGTATTTTTAACCGCAATTTTCAATATGGTGATGGGTTATTCGAGACTTGTGTTGCCAAAGAAAACCAAATTTTATTTTGGGAAAAACATCTTTCAAGGCTTGAGATAGGCTGTCAAAAGCTCAAAATAAAAAAAATAGAAGCATCTATTTGGCTAGAGGATATCAAAAAGGCTCTTAGCTTAACTTCACACAAAAATTGTGTCATTAAATTAATTCTTTCTCGAGGTAATTCTCAAAGAGGCTATAGCTATCCTGATGATATCTTGCCAGTCAGAGTTGTGATTGTTTCAGAGTTAAAAAAGACTCAGACAAAAAAATCTTTTTCCCTTGAATATGCTCAAAGTGGTTATCATTCAAATCCGAATTTAGCAGGCATTAAACATTGCAATAGAATTGAACAGATTTTGGCTCGGGCAACATTGAAAAAGGATGAGGCAATTATGTTAGATGAAAATCAAAACATCATATCTGTGACACAAGGAAATATATATTTCATCTTTGGCCAAAGGCTGGTGACACCAAAGCTCGATAGGTGTGGCGTGATTGGAAGTCGAAGATTCATTATCCTAGAGCTTGCAAAATCAATTGCACTTGATGTTGAGCAGGACAATATCTCAGTGACTGATGCAAAAAAAGCTGATGAAGTATTTATTTCAAATAGCATAATTGGAATTCAGCCAGTTAGTTCAATTGAGGATTATCGATTATCAAAAAGCTTCTTCACTGAGAAAATCAAAGTAGCATTTGAATCTGCGACTCAAGATATTAAATCTTGGACATGTATTTAACAATTAAGGGCAAAATTTTTTCCAGATCCCTAGCTTCGGTTCTTTTACTTTTGTTTATTGCATGGGTACTCATATCAAAGGATATCTTGGTTAACCAATCACAAATTTTTCAGGTTAAGCCCGGCTCCTCAATGGGTGAAGTAGCTCAAGAGCTGAGTGACAGAAAAATAATAAAATCTAAGAGATTTTTTACATCACTCAGTAGACTTCTCAATGCAAACAAAAAATTAAAGTCTGGTTATTATGAAATAAAGCCAGATACCAGTGTATTTAATTTTATAGATCAAATTTCAAAAGGCGATGTTCTTAAAACTAAAGTGACTTTAATTGAAGGAAAAACTATTCAGTTCTACTTTGAACAATTAAGTAAAGACCCATCAATAGCATCCAATTCGTCATTTGAGAATGTTATGGATTCAATTGGCGTTAAAAGACCTTTTGATGGATGGTTCTATCCTGAAACATATATTTTTGATTATGGTGAAAGTGTTGAGAATGTTTTAAAAAAATCCCATGAAGCCATGAAATCTAAATTGACAGAGTTGTGGACAGAGCGGGATAGAAGTGTGCCACTAGATTCACCTTATCAAGCAATCATTTTGGCCTCATTGATCGAAAATGAAACAGCCCTTGATTTTGAAAAGCCATTAATATCTAGTGTATTTATTGGGAGATTGAACTTAAATATGAGACTTCAAACAGACCCGACTGTTATTTATGCATTAGGAGAACAATACTCACCGCCATTAACGCGAAGTGATTTACAGTTTGATCACCCATATAATACATATCGAAATAAAGGTCTGCCTCCAGGGGCTATATCTTCTGTTGGTTATCAGTCACTATACGCAGCTCTTCATCCAGCGAAAGGAAATGAACTATACTTCGTTTCAAAGAAAGATGGTAGTCATGCATTTGCCTCAACTTATGATGATCATAAAAAGAATATCAAGAAGTACTTAAAGGCTAACTAGTTTAAAATTATCAGGTATGAAAAAAGGAAAGTTTATTACTATTGACGGCGTGGAAGGTGCAGGTAAAAGTACACAAATTGATCTTATTTGTAGCTATTTGCATCAAAAAGGCATTGAAGTTGTTAGAACTCGAGAGCCTGGAGGTACAGATGTTGGAGAGAAAATCCGATCTGTTTTACTCGATGTAGATAATCAAGAGATGCACAGCGACACTGAGCTACTGTTGATGTTTAGTTCTCGAAATGAATTGATACAAAATAAAATCATACCCGCCTTGAATGAGGGTTGTTGGGTTGTGAGTGATCGATTTACTGATGCTTCATTCGCTTATCAAGGCGGTGGAAGAATGCTTAATTTAGATCGTATTTCAAAACTAGCAGATTGGGTTCTAGGAGACTTTAAGCCAGACTTAACTCTTTTATTAGATGTAAGTGTTGAGGTTGGCATAAAAAGAATAGAATCTCGTGCTGCCAAAGACAGAATTGAGCTTGAAGAGAGAGCTTTTTTTGAACGGGTAAGATCTGTTTTTATAAGTAGATCAGAGGCTTTTCCTGAAAGAATTAAATTGATAGATGCAAGTAGATCAGTTGATGATATTCAATCTAAAATTAGGTCGTTTATTGACTCGCTATGATGTTTCCCTGGCATAAGAAAGCAACTGAAAAGGTAGATAAGATGATAGAACAAAATCATCTACCTCACGCATTGCTGATTACTGGAGTTGAAAAAATTGGTAAATTTGTTTTTACTCAAGGTTTAATAAAAAAACTTCTTTGTCCTAATTATTCTTGCGATCAATGTGAACTTTGTAAAGCTTTAAACAATGATGATCCCAAGATTGAATTGGATTATAGTGTATTAATTCGACGGTCTCATTATCCAAATTTAATCTATTGCAGAACGGAGCTAAATGACTCTGGATCAATGTCAAAGGATATTCGAGTCGATCAAATTCGTTTATTTTGCGAATCATTGGGTAAAACTGCTGACACTCTTCAAATTGGAGTGATTTTTTATGCAGATCAGATGAATAACAATGCAGCTAACAGTCTTTTAAAAACGCTCGAGGAGCCAAGAAAAAATACACTCATTATTTTGCTTGCTCATAATATTGATAGACTTCCGATGACTATTTTGTCAAGGTGTCAAACGATTCACATTAACCCTTCCTATAATGATAAGACTGCTAAGTGGCTTGCAAATCAAATTGATGAAGATACACGAGCGGATTTTGATCCTATGCAGTTATTAGACAGTGCCCATGGTGTTCCTCACAGAGCGCTTGAGGATTTAAAGGGAGATTTTTATTTTCAATATCAGAGTTGGCAAAATTTGCTTTTAGAAATTGCACTTAGTCCAACAAAAATCAAAGATACGGAAATTTTTTCCGATAATGAACTGGATGTATTGAAGTGTCTTCAGCACCTGATTAGTGAAGGAATCAAAATCAAAATTTTAAATCATGATGGCGCAAATCTTGAGCTAAATAAAGTTATTGAAAAAGCTTCATTTAGTCATTTATTTAAGCTTTTAGATGATACTAATCGAGCAATTTCACTTTCACAAACAACTGTAAATATGAAATTATTATTGGATAATGTATTGGTAGTATGGTCACACATTACTAATTTAAATAAGTATCCAGCTATTACAAGTTTTCAGGAGTCTTAATGAAACAATCTTCAATTTTATTTAGAGAGGCTAAGGAGTTCATTCCTGGAGGTGTTAACTCTCCTGTTAGGGCCTTTAATGGTGTGGGCGGAGAGCCTGTATTTTTTGATAGAGGGGAAGGGGCTTATCTTTTTGATGTCGATGGAAACTCATATATTGATTATGTGGGCTCTTGGGGGCCAATGATCTTAGGCCATTCAAATCCAGTTATTATTGATGCTGTCAAGGCAGTTTTGGATAAAGGCTTAGGTTTTGGAGCGCCAACAGCAATAGAGACATCACTTGCGAAAAAAGTCTGTCAAATAATGCCCTCTATTGAACTTGTGAGAATGGTGAGTTCAGGTACTGAGGCAACTATGAGTGCGATTAGGCTAGCAAGAGGTTATACAAATCGTGACAAAATTTTGAAATTTGAGGGCTGTTATCATGGGCATTCTGACTCTTTACTGGTGAAAGCTGGCTCTGGAGCTTTGACTTTAGGTGTTCCTACCTCACCTGGAGTGCCAGAAGATCTTGCCAAGCATACTTTGACACTTGAGTTCAATAATTTGGTGCTTGTTGAAGATTTATTTTCCAAAATGGGAGAAGAGATTGGGTGCATTATTGTCGAGCCTATTGCCGGTAACATGAATTGTGTACCACCCAAAGAAGGCTTCCTGCAGGGTTTACGAAATATTTGCGATAAATACGGTACGGTTCTAATTTTTGATGAAGTGATGACTGGTTTTAGAGTTGCCTTAGGAGGTGCTCAGGAGATTTATGATGTTGAACCTGATCTGACTGCTTTAGGTAAGGTCATAGGTGGAGGTCTTCCGGTCGCCGCATTTGGAGGAAAGCGAGAAATTATGAATCAAATAGCCCCTCTTGGACCGATTTATCAGGCAGGCACCCTCTCTGGAAACCCACTTTCAATGGCATCTGGAATAGCTATGCTCAGTGCTCTAGAGTCAGATAAATCTTTTTATAAAAATCTTGGTCGTCGATCCTCTATGCTTGTTGATGGTATAGTCGCTGAAGCAAAATTTAATGATATTCCAATGACAAGTAATTATGTTGGAGGAATGTTTGGTTTATTTTTTAGCACAGAAGATAAAGTCACTAATTTTAAGCAGGCCTCTAGTTGCAATATTGAGCTTTTTAAAAAGTTTTATAATGCCATGCTTAAAAAAGGCATCTATCTTGCACCTTCGGCATATGAGGCTGGTTTTCTATCAATAGCACATTCAGATGAAGATATCAATAGAACTATTGAAGCGGCTTCTGCTGTTTTTTCTTCACTATGAGTTTAGTGACAGTAGGTGCTGAATTATTATCAGCCAAAGAAAAACTTCAGAATTTTGAAAATAATGTGACTGTTTTTGGTTCTGCAAGAATAGAGCCATCGGACCCTTTATATGTTGAGGCATATGAATTGGGTAAAGAATTATCTAATGCTGGTTACAATGTATTTACTGGCGGTGGACCAGGCATCATGAGTGCAGCAAATAAAGGGGCTTATGAGGGCAAGTCAAAAAGTATAGGCCTTAACATTTTGTTGCCTCAGGAGCAATCTAGCAATCCTTATTTGGATGAAAACATTACCTTCAACTATTTCTTCTCAAGAAAAGTGATGCTAGTTAAGTACTCTAGCGCTTGTATTTATTTTCCTGGTGGGTACGGAACTGCAGATGAGTTGATGGAGGTTTTGACGTTAATGCAGACCAGGAAAATGAAGAAAATGCCGATAGTTTTGTATGATTCAAAATTTTGGAATTCCTTACTATCTTGGATAAAACAAACAGTTGATAAATCCTACGTTAATCAGGAGCATTTTGAATTAATTAGAGTTGTAGATTCGGTTGAGGAAATAATGAACATTGTGGAGTCAGAAGTATGTCTTTAGCGATTTTCGATTTAGACAATACTCTTATTGGTGGTGATAGCGATTACCTATGGGGAGAATTTTTGTGTGATGAAGGAATTATTACTGATAGAGAATCGTTTCAAAAGATGAATGATTATTTTTATCAACAATACGAAATAGGTGAGCTCGATATTTATGCCTGGGCAGAATTTAGCTTTAAAGTTTTAACAGAGCATTCTTTAGATGAGCTTAACGAGCTTCGCCAACAATTTGTAGATACAAAAATCAAGCCAATCTTTCTTGAGAAAGCTCAAAGTTGTATCAATCATCATAAAGTGAAAGGGGATACAGTGCTTGTAATAACTGCGTCCAATACTTTCATTACAAAACCAATTGTCGAAATGTACGGTATAGAACATTTACTTGCAACCAAACCAGAATTTAAATCAGGTAGATTTACTGGGAAAGTCTCAGGTATTCCATGTTTTCAATCTGGAAAGATTGATAACTTAATGCC
>CAYNES010000046.1:0-8120 GCA_964396315.1 uncultured Piscirickettsiaceae bacterium
AATTGAACCAACAAAGTACAATAGTGATCTTAAAAGTAACATGGCTTATAGAAGTCTAAGCGTTATAATTTAATTAAAATTTTACTAACTTTAATGCCTACTGTTATGTCTATTTTATGAATGCACTAAAACAATTGTTTATTTTTGAACTGATAACCTTCCTATGAGTATTCTAATCGGCATTGTTTCTCTGTTAATTGGCTCAGCTGTAAGCTTCTATGTTCTCAATAAGAGGCTTTTCAAAGCATCTCAGAAGAATATTCAGCTGGAGACAAAGCTGGAGGAAAAAGAAAAGAACTATGCCGAAAAGCTTCAGCTTGTAGAGCACCTTAAAAATCAGGTTAATACTGAGTTTAAAACTATCGCGTCAGACATATTGAAAAATGATCGAGATAAACTTAAGGTTGATAATTCTGACTTATTGACCCCTCTTCAAACTCAACTCAAAAGCTTTAGAGAGAGGATTGAAACAATTACTAAGGAGCAGGTTCAGGAAAGAACTACCTTGAAAGAACAAATTAAGTCACTTCATGAAGCAAATATAGAGACTCAGCAGTCAGCAAAAAATTTAACTGACGCTCTTACTTATGACAATAAAATTCAAGGTGACTGGGGTGAGGAGATATTAAGCTCTCTATTGTCAAGTTATGGTTTTCAGGAGGGTGTGGAGTTTGACCTTCAAAAACAGCACAAAAACGAGATGGGAGAAAAATTCAAGCCTGATGTTATACTCCATCTGCCTGAGGGAAAGGACGTTGTTATTGACTCAAAGGTGTCTCTAAAAGATTACGTTGATTATGTAGCCGATCAAACCAATGAATTGGCTTTGAAGAGGCACATTGCGTCCATTGAAAATCAGATTAAAAATATCAGCATTAAGGAGTATGAAAATCTTGAAGGCGTCAGAAGTCTTGACTTTATTTTTGTCTTTATACCAATTGAGGGGGCGCTTTTACTTGCACTTCAGCACAAACATAGTTTATTTGATGATGCACTTAAGAAAAATATAATGCTTGTATCACCATCAATGCTGAGCATGAGTTTAAAAACTGTGAACTTTATGTGGCAAACCGATAAACAAAATAAAAATGCTGATGAGATTGCTAGGCAAGCTGCAGGAATGTATGACAAGTTAGCTTTATTTGTGGAGGATCTTGATAAGATCGAAAATCAACTTGAAAAAACAAAAGAAGGCTTTACTAGCGCCAGAAATAAACTATCTACCGGTAAAGGTAACTTAATTAGTAGAGCAGAGAGGCTTAAAGCGCTTGGGGTGAAGTCAAACAAGGAAATTAGTGAATGATAATAGAAAGAGAACACACTATTAAAGATGATGAATTTAAAGACAAGGTTATTCTTGTCACTGGTGCAAATAGGGGTTTTGGATTAGCAATTACAATGGACCTCGCTAGAGCTGGCGCTACGGTCATTATGCTTGGAAGGGATCTTGGCTCACTAGAGTATGCTTACGATGCAGTAATGAATGCTGGACTAACAGAGCCAATTCTCTACCCTCTGGATTTAGAGGGTGCTACTCCCGAAAACTATCAGGAACTTCAAGATAACCTATTAAATCAGTTTGGTCAGCTCGACGGACTGGTTCATAATGCATCCATTCTCGGCACTCAAATGCCAATAGAGCAATATGACATTAAATTATGGTATTCAACGTTGCAAATTAATCTGAGTGCTCCATTTATGTTAACTCAGTTTCTTATTCCTGCTCTCTTGAAGTCAAACGATGCAAGAATCATTTTCATGTCTTCGACTGTTGGAAGAGAGGCCAGGGCTTATTGGGGGGCATACAGTGTTAGTAAGTTTGGGATTGAAGGCTTTGCAAAAACGCTATCTGAGGAGCTTGAGAAAACTAAGATTAGCGTCAATACAGTTAACCCAGGAAAGATGCGAACAGAGATGAGAAGGACTGCTTATCCAGCAGAAGACTCATCTACAGTGCCATTGCCAGAGGAGAAAAGCCAGGCAGTTGCCTTTTTGTTATCTAGCTCAAGTCCTAAGATTAATGGAGAGCAGCTGACGATTTCAGATTAATCTATCTCTGAAGGTCTTTGGTAAGATGTGGGTGAATTTTCTTTAAGATTTGTTTGTACACGTCTGAGTTGCCAGCAACAACATTACCCGTCTCCATATACTTATCTCTTCCAGAAAAGTCCCCTATAAACCCCCCAGCCTCTTTAATCATTAGTGCGCCAGCTGCCATATCCCATGAATTGAGACCAATTTCCCAGAATCCATCTAATCTTCCTGCTGCAAGGTAGGCCAGATCTAGCGCAGCAGCTCCGGCTCTTCGAATTCCTGAAACATGAGGATGTATTGCTCTAAAAGTTTCAATATAACAGTCTAAGTGTTGAGGGTGTTTAAACGGAAACCCAGTTCCAATAAGAGTGTCTTTTAAACCATTTGTTGAAGTGACCCGTAATCTCTCATTATTAAGATAAGCACCTTCGCCTTTTGAAGCAGTAAAGAGCTCTTCTTTAAAAGGATCGTAAATAACCGCATGCGTGGTAACTCCTTTCTCAAGAAGAGCAATTGATACGGCGTACTGAGGAAAACCATGAAGATAATTGGTAGTTCCGTCTAACGGGTCTATAATCCATTGAAAGTCGTTATCACCAATCATTTTGCCACTCTCTTCTCCTAGGATAGAGTGCTGAGGGAAGGCCTTCTTGATTTCTTTGATGATTGCACTTTCAGCGGTTTTATCAACCTCAGATACAAAGTCATTTTCAGATTTATTTTCTATAGTTAATAAATCGACTTGATTGTGATACCTTAAAATAATATCACCAGCTGCTCTGGCAGCTCTAACTGCAATATTAACGGTAGGATGCATCGTAAATGAGCCAAACAAATAAAGAAATGAATTATACCTTGACGAATTTTAATAAAGTGAGGATTGTCATGGTGAATACGACTGAACCTGGAAATATTGGTGCTGCAGCCAGAGCAATGAAAAATATGATGCTCAGTCAACTCTATCTTGTCTCTCCATCAAAATACCCCTCTGCGGTTGCAACTGCTAGGGCAAGCGGTGCAGATGATGTGTTGTCCAATGCCAAAGTCTGCTCAACCCTTGAAGAAGCTTTAATAGGAGTTTCATTGGTTATTGGGGCTAGTGCTCGTCAACGCAATATAAAGTGGAGACAATTAGATGTTATTGATACATGCAGCGAAATTCAATCTACTCTTGCGTCAAATGATGAGGAAGTGGCAGTCGTTTTTGGAACTGAGAACTCTGGGTTAACAAATGAGGAGCTTGACTTGTGCTCAATCCTAATGACTATTCCTGGTAATCCTCAATATTTCTCATTAAATGTGGCTTCAGCGATTCAGGTTTTTGCTTATCAGAACTTTGTCACTAGTATTGATGGAAAGTTTGATAATTCTCTTAAGGGCATTGCAAGCTTCGATGATTTAAATAGCTTTTATAAGCATCTCGAGCAAGTTTTAGATCATATTGATTATTTTGACTCTAAAAAGCCTAAAAGCTTACTAATGAGGCGTTTAAGGAGGCTTTTTGGAAGAAGTATCCCTGAAAAAGAGGAAGTTGCTATATTAAGAGGAATTCTTAACAAGATAAAACCTTATAAGTCATAAATAAAAAAGCCCGAAATTCGGGCTTTTATAGAGTAATACGAATAGATTTTAGCCCAGCATTAGTTTATTCATTCTTTTGACAAACTCTGCAGGCTCCTTGATTTGACCACCTTCACTCAAGACAGCTTGATCAAACAATACCTTAACGATATCTTCGTCAACCTTCTTTTTGAGTTTTATGACTAAAGGATGGCTCGGGTTTATTTCGAGAATTGGCTTTGTCTCAGGAACGTCCTGCCCAAGTGACTTCATAATTCTCTCCATATTGCCCCCTAACTCATTCTCGTCTGCAACTAAACAGGAGGGTGACTCACTTAATCGACTTGAAACCTTAACTTCTTTAACCTGATTGTCAAGAATTTCCTGAGCTTTTGAGATAACCTTCTCATAGTCCTTTACAGTCTTCTCTTTCTTTTTCTTGTCCTCTTTTGAATCAAGATCATCCAAATCTCCCTTAGCGATAGATTTCAAAGAAAGCTCTTCAAATTCTCCAAAATTAGCAACTAACCATTCATCAACTCTATCTGAGAGAAGTAAAACTTCAATATCCTTTTGCTTAAAAATCTCTAGATGTGGAGACCCTTTTGCTGCATCATAGCTATCAGCAGTAACATAATAAATATTTTTTTGATTCTCATTCATTCGACCAATGTAGTCTTTGAGTGAGACCGTTTGGTCAGAAGAATCGGTTGCAGTTGAAGTAAACCTTAAAAGATTTGAAATTTTATCTTTATTTGCAAAGTCTTCGACGACCCCTTCTTTAATAACCATTCCAAACTCACTCCAAAAAGCTGCATAATCTTCTGGCTTATTTTTAGACATCTTTTCAAGTTCTGAAAGAATCCTTTTTACAGATGCTTTTTTGATAGTGTCGACAACTTTACTACCTTGAAGAATCTCCCTGGAGACATTCAGTGATAAATCTGCAGTATCGATAACACCCTTAATGAATCTAAGGTATTGAGGAAGCAGCTCCTCATTACCTTCCATAATAAAAACTCTTTTGGCGTAAAGTTTGACGCCACCTTTTCTTTTTGGCTCCCACATATCAAAGGGTGCCTTTTTTGGAATAAATAATAGAGAAGTGTAATCCAGTTTGCCTTCAACTCTATTATGGATTTGGGTTAATGGCCCTTCAAAGTCATAGGTCAACGATTTATAAAATTCGTCGTAATCACCTTGAGAGAGTTCTTTTTTGTCCTGCATCCAAAAGGCAGTAGCCTTATTGATAGTCTCATAAGTGGTCTCAGTTTCATCTTCCTCCGAAGGTTTAACCATCATAATCGGAACAGTAATGTGGTCAGAATACTTTGAAACGATTCCCCGCAGGCGAAAACCATCAACAAACTCGCTTTCAGCTTTCTTGACATCAAGAATTACTGTGGTGCCATAATCCTCTAACTCAACTGATTCAATTGAGTATTCGCCTTTGCCTTTTGAAGTCCATTTTGTTCCGTTTGCTTTATCATCACCAGCTTTTCTGCTCAGAAGGGTGACTGTATTTGAAACTATAAATGAAGAGTAAAAACCAACACCAAATTGACCAATTAAGTTGGAGTCTTGGGTTTGATCTTTATCTAAACTTTCTAGATATTTTCTTGTCCCAGAATTGGCAATGGTTCCAATATTTTCCATAACCTCATCTTGAGTCATTCCAATACCATTATCTCTAATGGTAATCGTACCTGCATCCTTATCAGCATCAATATGAATACTCGGCTCTTGCTTGCCCTCAAGTAACTTATCATTTGACAATGATTCAAACTTTAACTTATCAATTGCATCTGAAGCGTTTGAAACTAGTTCTCTGAGAAAAATCTCTTTATTGGAATAAAGAGAATGAATCATCAAATTAAGAAGTTGAGAAACTTCAGTTTGAAATTCATGTGTTTGTTTTTTACTCATTCAAAATCCCCTATCGTTTAACGTAAAATGTAAAGATATGGTCAATAACGAAAAAAACAAGTACGACAACACAATTTTAACCAAACAAATTGAAGATTTTGTCGCACACCTAAGTATTGAAAAAAACTATGCAGTAAATACAATTTCTTCATACAAAAGAGACCTGCTAAAATTTTCTTCATTCCTAATTAAAAAAGAATTTCCAGATTTTAAAAGCGTTGATTCTGACACTATCAATATGTTTGTTATGGAGTTAAGGCATGGCAACACCTCTGGAAAATCATTAAAAAGATATTTATCATCAATAAGAGTTTTCTTTGGCTTTTTAATGGAAAACGCTGAGGTAGAAGCAAATCCTGCTCTTGCAATAAAAACTCCAAAAAATGAGCGCGACCTTCCAAAGACTATCGATTTTGATGACTTGAAAAAAATGATGACAATTAATTCAACTCAATATAAAGAACTAAGATCAGTAATGATGATTGAATTGTTATATTCTTGCGCCTTAAGAGTGTCAGAGCTTGTTGGAATCAATCTTGAAGATATTGATATGAATGAGGGATTTGTAAAGGTTATGGGAAAAGGGGGTAAGGCTCGATTTTCCCCAATGGGGCAAACAACAATTGATGTTCTTAAGCTGTATTTAGAACAAAGACCAAATTGCAGCTCAGATGCCTTATTTTTAAATCAAAAAAATGTAAGAATTTCTACAAGAACAGTTCAAAATGTTGTTAAAAAAAGAGCACTCCAAGTTGGTGTTTCAATCAACGTTCACCCTCACATGCTTCGACATGCTGCGGCTACACATTTCTTGCAGTCAAGTCATGATTTGAGGACAGTCCAAGAGTTTTTAGGGCACAAGAGTATTAAAAGTACCCAGGTCTATACTCACTTAGATTTTCTTGAGTTATCAAAGGTTTATGACGAATTTCATCCGAGAGCCAAAAAATGATAATCAACACTAGAGTTAGACTAGCTTTACACCATCTAAAAAAAGGTGTCATAGCACACCCAACTGATACTATCTATGGTTTAGGATGCCTTGCCAATAATCCAGTCGGAATAAACAAAATTATTGAACTAAAGAATAGAGATTTAAGTAAAGGTTTTATTCTTCTTGCTTCTGATATTCGCTTTTTAATGACCTATATAGATTCAAAAATAAGTAAAGATCTATTGAAAAAAATATCATTACCCTCTAAAACTCCAACGACTTTTTTAGTGCCAAAGTCAGAAGATTTGTCGCCGCTACTAGCTGGAGGAAATGAGCTTTTAGCAGTTAGATTAACTTCCAACTCACTTATCAAGTTTTTTTGTGAGAGAACAGATTCAGCCCTTATTTCAACAAGCGCAAATTTACAAGGAAAAAAAGTAGCTACAACTAAACGTGAATTAATAAGCTACTTTGGGAATGAGCTAGATTATGCATTACCACCCAGTAGGTATAATTCTCAACCTTCTAGGATAATTAATTTGATGACTGGGGATCGTATTAGGTAATCGCTAAAAACCATTAATATGACTAATAACTCATTCATTAAAAGTTAACAAAAAATGATAAAACAGGTAGAAAAGTATTTGTTAAATCTCCAAAATGATATTTGTGAGGAGTTTGGAGAGCTAGACTCTAAATCTAGCTTTGATAATGATGTTTGGGAGAGAGATGATGGAAGAGGGCGTGGAATAACTCGAGTAATTTCTAATGGAAGTTTGTTCGAAAAAGGCGGCGTCAACTTTTCTATTATTAGCGGCAAAAAGATGCCAAAATCAGCAACTGAGCTAAGACCTGAATTGGAGGGCAGAAAGTATACGGCTCTTGGAATTTCATTGGTGCTTCATCCTGAAAATCCATTCATTCCAACAACACATGCAAATGTTCGCTTTTTCATAGCGGAAGAGGAGGGAAAAGAGCCTTTGTGGTGGTTTGGTGGTGGCTTTGATTTAACACCCTACTATGGCTTTGAGGAGGATGCAATTCATTGGCATGAAGTGGCCAATAGGGCGTGCAAACCCTTTGGAGATAATGTTTATGAAAAGTATAAAAAGTGGTGTGATGATTATTTTTATTTGAGTCATAGGGGTGAGCAGCGTGGTATAGGCGGATTATTTTTTGATGATCTCAATGAGGGAGGGTTTGATTCTTGCTTTGAATTTATGAAAAGTATTGGAAATCATTTTATTGAGGCATACAAACCAATTGTTCTGAAAAGACACGGAACACCATTTACAGAGCAAAACAAAGAGTTTCAGCTCTATAGACGAGGTCGATACGTCGAGTTTAATTTAATTCAAGATAGAGGGACATTGTTTGGCCTTCAAAGCGGAGGGAGAGCTGAATCAATTTTGATGTCACTGCCACCCTCGGTTAGCTGGGTTTATCAGTTTAATATCGAGCCAAACAGCGAAGAAGAAAAATTAACAAAATACTTTTTGAAGCCAAGGGATTGGGTTTCATTAATATCAACTTAACTTGAAAATATTTCTAGTGAAAAACGTTAAAAACTAGGATATAATCCACGTTTGAAATATCTTTTGTTGTTCTCATTTAGAGTCAACATTTCGTTTGCAACGGCGCAGACTTCTGACAATGCCTGTCAATT
>CAYNES010000047.1:0-7730 GCA_964396315.1 uncultured Piscirickettsiaceae bacterium
ACAGCTACAACAAATCTAACCCTATACGAAGTATAAATAGGCGCTTCAATGAGTCTGTCAAATATGCCAGCGAGGTGGGCAACGATAGATGGCAGTCAAGGGCTGGCTTTAGGTCGAATAGGTATACGACTAGTTGGAACGAGTTACTGCTGGTTTAGTAGTAGATAGATTGCCAAGCGTTATGGGAGTGATTGGTGGTCTTATTCGATAATGACCAACTTCCTCTACACTACGATTCAATTGATCTGCAATTATTTCTGAAACCGTTAGACCGCATAGCCTTCCTTGGCAAGGTCCCATTCCACAACGAGTAAAACTTTTTGTTTGATTAGGGCCTTTAGAACCTAAGTCTACAGATTCACGTATTTCTCCAGCCGACACTTCTTCACATCGGCAAACAATAGTGTCGTTATTATTGGGAATTCGAAAATGAGATATAGGGTTAAACAATGTTTCTAGAAAAATCCTAGTTGACATCTCAGTTTTTAAAGATTTATGAATAGGTATGGCTAGCTGATCTCTCTTATTGGCTGTAATGATATTTAACTTGGCTAGAATATTTAATGCTGCAATCTTGCCGCTTGCTTCAGCAGCTATAGCTCCTGAAATTGAGCTTGCATCTCCCGCAACAGAGATAGAGGGTAAGCTTGATTGGAACCATTTATCAACATCAATATTCCAGCAAGACTGTTGTTGATTCCAAATCTTTCTGCAGCCGACAGATAGACTAATATTAATTTCTGGTACAAGACCTTGGTGAAGTAACACGTTTTCACATTCAATTTTATTCCATTGTCCATTTTTTTGATATTCGATAGCATGAACTTCTTCGTCACCGAGTATTCTTAAATCACTTATCCTTTTGATAAACAATGTATTTGATTTTTTGATATCACCTATCCATCTAATACCCTTATAGATTTCATTAAAATTACCTCGTAAATTAACAATTTTTGGTATTGCTCGAAAGTAGTTACTAAGAGGGGTTGTATCTACTACGGCTTTGATTGGAATGCCCATCATCAAATATTGGTGAGCAATTAAATACAAAAGAGGCCCAGTACCTACAAACACAGCATTTTGAATACCCAAATTTGACTCTTTTAGTAGGATCTGTGCAGCACCAGCAGTCATTACTCCGTTGAGAGTCCAACCAGCTACAGGAAAAGGGCGTTCTTGAGCACCGCTTGTAATGAGTATATGTTTGGCTTTTACAAAGTGTGTTTTGTTATCCTTCAAGTAATGAACTTCACCATTTTCTGACAAGTGCCAGACTTTTGCCCTTGAATGGTAATTAATTGAACATTTTCGAAATTTGTTCACAAGTTTAATGCCATTAAGATAATTAGCACCAAACTTTTGTTTATCGATAGATTGATTTGTTTCGACTGCTCTAAATATCTGCCCTCCAGGCGAGGCAGCTACATCTAGAACAAGAATTTTTGCCTTATATTTAGATGCCAAACAGGAAGCAGACATGCCTGCTGGACCGGCACCTATAATAATGATATCGTAATGATTATTCATACTACTTGAAGATGTTTGTTTGACGTCTAATTTTCATCTCCTGATACACATTAACCATGCAAGCTTGTTGATTCGGCTGTTCGTCTATTTCTACAAGACAGTCAAAGCAAACTCCCATCATGCAAAAAGGGCCACGTTGGGAACCTCTTGAAGTGGTGTTTTGAAAATGTGTTACTCCTGCTTCAAGAAGGGCGCTTGCAACAGTTTGTCCTTTATGAGCATTTATTAGTTCACCCTCAAAATAAATTTTTATCATTTCTGTTTTTTGAGAGTCGATTCTTTTAATCATTGAATCTCTCAGCGCTAAAGCACTTTAATGAAATTGGCAATTTCCCATCTTTAGCTATATAAGAAGCGATATCTAGAGCATGGATTGCTGAAAGTGTGACGCCACTATGGGAGGAGATTGTATAAGCTCCGGGACAAGTTTTTGAGTAGTCATAAATAGGCAGCCTGTCTTCAGTAAGTATCCTCAATGAGCCCCAAGCACGAATCATCTTGACATCCTTTAAAAAAGGAAAAATAGTTGTTACTCGCTGGGCAATTTGTTGCATAGTTTGAAGGCTTGTACTGTCATCAAAACCGACATCCTCATGTGAGTCACCTAGTAATAATCCACCTTCATTTGTTTGGCGAATAAGTCCTGTCGGATAGTCAAGGAAAGGTTTAATTTTTTCAGTGACAAGAATTTGCCCACGTTGAGGGAAAAGAGACATTTTTAATCCAATTTTGGGCGCTAAATTTTGATTTGAAAAGCCAGCAGCAAGAATTACTTTATTTGAATTGATGACACTGTTTTTAGTTTCTATAGAGAAATACGAATCATTGTATTTTATGTCATTCACGGAATGTGTTAATAATTTACCTCCTAATTCTTGAAACCCTTGATGTAGGGAGCGTAAAAGCAATAGTGGGTTTACATGACCATCCCAAGAACTATATGAAGCACCAAAAACTTCCGGACCAATTTTTGGAAGCTTTTTTTCCAATTCTTCGTGATCGAGCATTTTATAGCTAAATTGTTCATTACTATTTTCTGCAATATGTTTTAATAAAATAATCCGTTCTTCAAATTCCTCTTGATTTAAACAAAAATCAAATCCACCTTTCTGCTCAAAACCAGTGTCAATCTTAGTTAGTGCCTTTAATTCATTATTAAACTCAGGCCATTTCTTTACGGATTGCAGAGTCCAGTCAGCATAACTTGGATGATTCTCGCCCTTACCCTGAGCCCAAATAAGTCCAAAATTACCACGCGCTGCGTTCAATGCATTGTCACCCTCATCAATCATAGCAACTTTTTCATCTTGTTTGGCCAGACCAAAGGCGATTGAAGACCCAATCATGCCACCACCAATAACAATAGAATCAAAGTCATACATCTTATGCATACAATATAGTGTTGCTACAAAATTCTAGTTAACACGATTTTATAACAATATATAAATCTTCCAGAATGTTTTGTTTTATATGGTATAGTCGAAGTTCACAAAAAATGAATGTGAAATTTTTGTAGTTTTATTTCGATTGTATTTAACCAAAGGAGAAGAAAATAATGAAGAGAAAACTATTGTTGGCATTAATAAGCGCTACTATGTTTACTGGTGCCTATGGTGGCGACTGGTCAACCATTAAAATTGGTACCGAAGGAGCATATCCTCCTTGGAATGGCACAAACGCTGCTGGAGAACTTGAAGGGGCTGAAATTGATCTTGCAATGGATCTTTGTGAGAGAATGAATGCAACTTGTATTTTAGTCGCTCAAGATTGGGATGGTATTATTCCAGCCTTGCAAAACGGTAAGTATGACGCGATTATTGCTGGAATGTCTATTACTTCAGAAAGAATGGAAGTTATTGATTTTTCTCAGGGATATGCGACCGAGCCTGCGACTTTCACAACTCAAAGCTCGTCAGCACTTGCTAGTACTGGTACTTCCGGTCCACTTAATCTAGATCTGGCAAGTTCAGCTGGAGAATTAGCAAAACTCAAATCATTGCTCACTGGTGCTGTAGTAGGTGTACAGGGTTCAACTACTCATGAAAACTTTGTGAGACAGGAGTTGGGTGACTCTGTAACTATCAAAACTTATGATACCCAACTAAATCTGGAACTGGATTTATTGGCTGGAAGGCTTAATGCGGCTTTATCTGATTCAGGCTCAATGGAGGAATTTATGGAAAGTAATCCAGGTCTTTCCTTTTTTGGTCCTAAGCTAGGTGGAGGCCAATTCGGTCCAGGTGTTGGTGTTGGTTTGCGTCAATCAGATACCGACCTCAAGGCAATGTTTAACAAGGCTATTGACGAAGCTCGAGCCGATGGTACATTATCAACCCACTTCATTAAGTGGTTTGGAAAAGATATCTCAATGTAATATTGTCTTATCTATCAATAAAAAGCGGTCATTAATTCTGACCGCTTTTTTTGTATGTAAAATTGTTTGTGAATATATATGAATAAAGCTTTAGAAATTAACCACTTAAAAAAATCTTTTGGCGATTTAGAAGTCCTAAAAGGTATTTCTTTAAATGCTGAAAAAGGTGATGTTATTTGCATTATAGGATCTAGCGGATCAGGGAAAAGTACTTTATTACGATGTATCAATCTACTAGATATCCCTGACTCGGGGGAAGTTTGGGTTAACGGTGAACTCGTTAATATGAGTAAAAACAAAGCAGGAAATTATTATCCACAAGATCAGAATCAGGTTGACAGAATAAGAACCAAACTCGCCATGGTTTTTCAAAGTTTTAACCTTTGGTCTCATATGACGGTCATTCAAAATGTTGTAGAAGCTCCGATTCACGTTCAAAAAATTGATAAAAATAAGGCCAATAAACTTGGTTTAGAGTTATTGGCAAAAGTTGGCATTACCGAAAAAGCAGATCAATATCCATCCAGTCTGTCAGGCGGCCAGCAACAAAGAGTAGCTATTGCTAGAGCTTTAGCTATTCAGCCGGATATTTTGCTTTTTGACGAACCCACTTCTTCTTTAGATCCAGAGCTTGTTGGTGAAGTATTAAAGGTAATGCAATCTTTGGCAGAGGAGGGCCGAACAATGATAGTGGTAACTCATGAGATGGGTTTTGCCAAAGAGGTTGCTTCAAAGGTAATATTTCTTCACAATGGACTTATAGAAGAGCAAGGCACTCCGGACGAACTCTTTAATGCGCCAAAATCTGAACGCTTGAAAAGATTTTTAGAATCTAATCTAGAAATCTAAAGAACATGGATTCTCTCGCTTTGTTGGGGTTTGGAGATACTGGATGGGGTGATGAAATGCTTCGGGCAGCCCTAGTCACTATATTGGTTAGCCTTTCAGCAATGGCCATCGGGCTAGTAGTCTCGGTGTTTGCTACAATGTCAAAATTATCCAGTAGTAGATTTATTCGATCGATTGGTAACACTTACACGACTGTTGTAAGAGGAATTCCTGAACTACTGGTTATTTATCTTCTCTATTTTGGTGCAAATAATGCGATTATGGGGGTCGCTAAAAAACTATTTGGATACAATCAATATATTGAACTTCCAGTATTTTTAATTGCTGCAATAGCTGTAGGAATTATTTCAGGAGCTTATTCAACCGAAGTAATCAGGGGCGCTTTCTTAGCTGTACCTAAAGGTCAGATAGAGGCTTCAAAGTCTGTTGGAATGAATAAATTTCTTATTTTTCGTAGAATATTGATTCCTCAAGTTTTGCGCTATGCTCTTCCAGGTCTAGGCAATGTTTGGCAATTAACTTTGAAAGATACCGCTCTCATAATGGTGACCGGTGTAGTGGAAATTATGCGCCAAGCTCACGTAGCAGCTGGTTCTACATATTCCCCATTTATTTTCTACATCACCGCTGCATTACTTTATTTAGTTTTAACCTCTGCATCTTCAAAAGCTTTAAACAGTGCTGAAAGCTGGGCCAACAAAGGTGTAAGGAGGGCATAGGGATGAATTTTATGGATTTCTGTGAGTCTCTACCGAAAGAATTTTTAGGTCTCAAGGTGCAGTTGATGTGTAATTCAATACCTAAACTATTGGGAGGCATTCCTCTGACAATTGAATTAGTATTAATTTCATTACTAATAGGATTCCTATTAGCCCTTGGACTTGCCTTGATGAGACTCTCCAAAAATCGTTTCTTGAATGTAGTTTCTCGATCCTATGTTTTCTATTTCAGAGGAACACCGCTGTTAGTTCAAATTTTTCTTATCTATTATGGATTGGCTCAATTTGACTTTATCAAGGAGAGTTTTGTGTGGCCGTTCTTTAGAGAGGCCTATTGGTGCGGCATACTAGCCTTAACCTTAAATACTGGAGCTTACACTGCAGAGATTATCAGGGGAGGATTACAATCTGTTCCATATGGACAGATTGAATCGGCCAGAGCTGTAGGTATGAGCGGCATTCTGCTTTATAGAAGAATCATCTTACCAATTGCTTTTAGACAGGCATTGCCGGCCTATGGCAATGAGATGATATTAATGGTTAAAGGTACATCTCTGGTTAGCACTATTACACTCATGGAGATTACCGGAATTGCAAGATACATCATTGCGAAATACTGGACGCCAGTCGAAATATTTTTGATTGCTGGCATTATTTATTTGGTCATCAACTTTATAGTGACGCAGATTATTAAGTATGCAGAAATTAAGTTTACACCATACCTAGATCACGCAAAAAAAACCAGATAAAACTTAAACATATTTAGGGTTGTTATTGAGCTAGTAGAATCTGATATTTGGATGCTTTATTTTTGATCTAGATCCTCTTTTTTATTCATTTCAGATTCCACTTCATCCATCATCGCATTGTGGGCCTTGTCAGCCCAATCAGTCTTCTGAATGTCAGATTTTTTGTTCTTTGATTGTTTAGCGGTTTCACGGACTTTAAAAAATGAGGAAAAAAACAAACCAAGTTCGAAAAGAAGCCAAATAGGGATTGCGATAAGGACCTGCGAGATGACGTCTGGGGGTGTCAAAATCATTCCCAAAGCAAAAGAGCCAATAATGACGTAAGCGCGATTTTTTTTAAGGCGTTCAGCTGTGGTTGCCCCAAACATGATCATCAGGATTGTTGCAATCGGAACCTCAAAGGCCACTCCGAAAGCAAAAGAGACTTTAAGAATAAAGTCCAGATAGTACTGGATATCGGGTGCAAAGTCTACTGATGCTGGTCCCACATTCGACAAGAAAGTAAAAATGACGGGAAAAACGATATAGAAAGAGAAAAGCAGCCCAATATAAAAAAGTATCGTTGATGATATTACAAGTGGCATTACTAATTTTTTTTCATGTCGATAAAGTGCGGGCGCTGTGAATGACCATAACTGGTAGAGCAAATAAGGCATAGCTATATAGATGGCAAGAATCAATGACATCTTGAGTGGCGTCAAGAAGGGAGAGATAACGCCAATAGCGATAAGGTTGGAGCCTGGTATTGCTTGCACAATGGGTGCCGCTATAAAGGTGTATATATCGTCGGCAAAGGGAAAAAGGATCGCGAATAAAATCACAATCGCAATGACCGAACGCAATAGTGCGCTCCTTAGTTCAATCAGATGCTGGACGATTGGCATTTTTTCTTGTTCTAGTGTTTCCGGCATTATCTTTTAACTTTGTTCTTGTTTGACGACAGGTCGCTAATCTTGGAAGCCTTATTCTTGATTTCATCAATACCACTTTTGGCTTCATCCAGGGTTTGCGAAATCAGCAATTCTTCATTTTTAACCGAGAGTTGCTCCTTAAGCTCTTCCGACTGAATTTCACTATTAATGTCGTCCTTAACTTTGGAGACAAATTTTTTGAATTTGCCAACATAAAAACCAGCCTTACGGGCCAGTGCAGGCATCTTTTCAGGACCAACCACAATCAAGGTGATGACAAATATGACAGCGATCTCCCACATACCGAAATCAAACATAATATTGCCTATTGAATGACTCACTTCGACGGGCTGCGTAGAAATAAATCTTGAAAGTTAATTGTTGTATTCTGATACCCATAAGAACCTGGCAATCTAGAGAAATAAAAGAATGATATAAGTGATTTATTATACAATAATGGCGGTAATAACTAGTTTCTTAATGCTTAATAGGATCAACACAACATAATGGGGTCAGTATTGGACATTGCAGATGGAATAAAGGTTGTTGATTCAGGCTATATACGCCAAGAAATGGCTGCAATATATCTAGTCAGGCAGGG
>CAYNES010000048.1:0-7499 GCA_964396315.1 uncultured Piscirickettsiaceae bacterium
TACAATCACTTGGATGGTGATCGTTCTATAAAAGTTACCGCGAGTATTGCTGATGGTCGCCCTAGGGGAAGGCCAAGTCAAGTTAATGAAAATAGTGGAGAAAACCAGCCGCTCAATGTTAAGCCTGATGAAGCAAAGCCTGATGAAGCTAGGCCTGATGCAGCAAAGCCTGCTCGAGGAGGGCCGCCACCATCTAAAACAATCATATTGGCTAAAGCTTTGAAAGAACTTAATGCGTCCGTTGAATATCCACAGGTTTCTATTATTACTGCTGGTGGTGCGCAAGAATCAATTGACTCTCTTCAAGATTTCTTAAGAGCCTTTGTAGTTGCTCTTATTGGCATATTTCTTCTTCTTGCAATACTCTTTAACTCCTATTCGCAACCAATGCTTGTATTGGCCGCAGTTCCTTTTTCACTGATAGGAGTTGTTTGGGCTTTTTATTTCCATGGAGAGCCTCTAAGCTTCTTTGCATTGACTGGCTCGTTGGCTCTGATGGGAGTTATTGTCAATGACTCCTTAGTGATGGTCAGCCACCTAAATTACATAAGAGATAAAAGTGCACAACTAGAAGACAAAACGGTTTGGATTGCAAGAGGTTCGCGAGATCGTTTGAGGGCTGTAGTACTAACCACGCTAACAACTATGGCTGGTGTATTGCCACTTGCCTATGGTATTGGAGGCACTGATGTGTTCTTACAGCCAATGGTTCTTGCGCTTGGTTATGGCTTAATATTTGGTACATTTTTAACTCTGATTCTATTGCCTTGTATGTATCTTATGAATTATGACTTTATTAATCTGCTGGGTAGAATTAGAGCAAGATTTTCAAGGAAAAGAGCGCCATCTTAATTACTTATTTTGCAGAGCGAGTCTAATGATCTGCTCTGTGCTGAGTCCTTGATCCTCAATTTTCGAAACCATCTTGTTTGCTTCTTTGACTTTAAAGCCAAGTGATTGAAGAGCGTCAATGGCCTGTTTAGAATTTGGGTTTGAGCTCTTCTTTAAATCTCTTGATTTGTCTTGGCTTCCTGCTAGTTCAAGTTTACTCAGTCTGTCTTGAAGTTCAACAATTAGTTTGAGAGCAGTTTTTTTGCCAATTCCAGGGGTTTTTGCAAGTAGATCGGAATCCTCTGTAGAGATGCATTCAACAAGAGAGTGAACACTTAAATTTGATAGTATCGCAAGTGCAACCTTAGGTCCAACACCATTTACTCTAATCAATTCTCTAAAAACATGTTTTTCATCTTTAGAAATGAATCCGAATAAAGTATGAGCATCTTCTTTAATACTGAGATGGGTAAACAATAAAACATCATCTGAAAGGTTGTCTAGTTCGTAGAAGGTAGACATTGGACAAAGCACTTCGTATCCAACCCCCTCAACCTCAATAAGAATTTCAGGAGGATTTTTGTTTACAATCTTACCTTTAAGATGTCCAATCATAACCAGGGAAACTTGGCAAAGTGCTCTTTTTCAAATGAACGAATCTGACTCTCATTCTGTAATGTTAAACCAATATCATCTAGTCCATTGATAAGTCTTCTTTTTCTTTCAGGGTCAACCTCAAAGCTAAAAGCATTAGTATCTGTCAAAACAGTTTGCTTATTAAGGTCTATTGAGATTTGTCCAGAATAGCTAAACAAGCTATCAACAATTTCACTACTCAGAGTGATTGGCAGTAGGCCATTCTTAAAACAGTTGTTATAAAAAATATCGGCAAAACTTGGGGCAATTATGGCCCTAAATCCATAGTCCTCGAGAGCCCATGGTGCATGCTCTCTTGAAGAGCCACATCCAAAATTTCTTCGCGTGAGTAAAATCTGTGCCTCAGCGTATCTTGGATCATTTAAGACAAACTCAGGATTGATTGGACGCTTCGAGTTATCCATGCCTGGCTCTCCGTGATCCAAATAGCGCCATTCATCAAACAAATTTGGTCCAAACCCACTTCTCTTAATAGATTTTAAGAACTGTTTTGGTATGATCGCATCTGTATCAATATTTGCTCGGTCTAGGGGGGCTGCAATAGAGTTTAGAGAAGTAAATTTTTTCATGAGCCTGCTCCTGAAAATCGTCCTGCAATGGCGGTAGCTGCTGCGATTGACGGGCTTACAAGGTGTGTAAATGAGCCCTGACCTTGGCGACCTTCAAAGTTGCGATTAGAAGTGCTCGCACACCTCTCTCCTGCATCAAGTTTATCTGCGTTCATTGCTAGACACATCGAGCAACCAGGCTCACGCCACTCAAAACCTGCATCTTTAAAAATTTGATCAAGGCCCTCTTCTTCAGCTTGCTTTTTTACAAGTCCAGAACCAGGAACAACAAGCGCTAATTTAACATTCTCAGCAATTTTTTTACCTTTTGCAACTGAGGCTGCAGCTCTCAAATCTTCAATTCTTGAGTTCGTGCAAGATCCAATAAAAACCTTGTCAATTTCTACCGTACTCATCAATGTATTTGGTTCTAAATGAATATACTTTAGTGCATTACGAATACTTTCTGCTTTGACTTCATCCTCCTCAAGATTTGGATCAGGTGTTGAACCATTAATATCAACAACCATTTCAGGAGAAGTTCCCCAAGTTACCTGCGGTTTAATTAAGTTTGCATCGATGATAATTGACTCATCAAAATGAGATTCCGAATCACTATGTAGCGTTTTCCAATATTTTAGAGCTGCTTCCCAATTGTTGCCTTTGGGGGCAAAAGGTCTTCCTTTGACATAATCAATAGTTTTTTCATCCACAGCAACTAGCCCAACTTTTGCGCCAGCTTCAATGGACATATTGCAAAGTGTCATTCTTCCTTCAATACTCATTTTTTCAATAGTACTCCCACAAAACTCAATTGCAAATCCGGTTCCACCTGCGGTACCAATTTTTCCAATCAAATACAGTGCAAGATCCTTAGCGCTAACATGACTAGCTAGGTCACCATTGATCTCAATCTTCATATTTTTAGCCTTATTTTGCCAAAGACATCCTGTTGCAAGAACATGCTCCACTTCAGATGTACCTATGCCAAAGGCTAGTGCACCAAGTGCTCCATGAGTTGTAGTATGAGAGTCACCGCAAACTATACTCATTCCTGGCAAGGTTGCACCTTGCTCTGGTCCAATAACATGAACAATACCTTGACGAATATCATTCATATGAATTTCATTGATACCAAATGTTTCACAGTTTTTATCTAAAGTTTCCACTTGAAGTCTTGAAACAGGATCGGATATACTACTAACACCACTTGATCTCTCAGTGGTTGGTACATTGTGATCTGGAACTGCGAGGTTTGATTTGTTGCGCCATATCTTTCTTCCGGCCATTGAAAGACCTTCAAAAGCTTGCGGAGAGGTGACTTCATGAATCAGTTGACGGTCAATATAAATGAGCGTCGAGCCATCCTGCTCTAAAACCTTATGTGCGCTAATTAGCTTATCGTATAGTGTTTGAGGCATCATGAATAGTAATACTTGATAAAATGACTATTTTACATTTTTTAAAATAACTCACATTATAGAAATAGTTATCAAAAAGCTATATTTTAGGATGTGATTGCTAAAAATTTTAACTTTAAAGGTTGGTTTTATGTGTGGTATCTGCGGTCAGTTTCGATTTGATGGAGGAGAAGTTGCATCAAAGTCACTAGACAATATGATGTTAAAGCTTGCTAGACGAGGTCCTGACTCAAATGGTCAATGGATCAGAAGAAATATTGGCTTTGGACATCAAAGACTAAGCATCATTGATTTATCTAGTCATGGATCTCAGCCAATGGTAGATGATGAGCTTGAACTAACACTAGTCTTCAATGGAACAATATATAACTATAAATCACTTCGCTCACAACTGTCCTCAAAGGGATATACTTTTTTTTCACATTCAGATACAGAAGTCATTCTAAAAGCTTATCACTTCTGGGGTGAAAACTGCCTTGAGCATTTAGATGGAATGTTTGCTTTTGCATTATGGAGCCAATCTACAAAAAAATTATTTGTTGCGAGGGATAGAATGGGCATCAAGCCGCTCTACTTTAACTCCACTTCCAAAGCATTTACTTTTGCATCCAATTCACAGGCACTTCTTACACAAGATCTTGATAAAAGTATTAACCCTATTGCTCTTCAACATCAGTTGTCTTTACATGGAGTTGTGCCAGCACCAAACACAATAATTAATGGCATTCAAAAATTAAAGCCGAGCACCTATTTAATTCTAGATTCTAATGGACATATCCTAGAAAAAACATACTGGAGACCTAATGCCAAAAGACCAAATGGTAATGTTAGCAATGAAGAATATATTGAAAGAACACATGAGCTATTGACTGCTGCAGTTACAAAAAGAATGAATGCATCTGACGTTCCAATTGGAGTCTTACTCTCAGGTGGTCTTGATTCGTCTTTAATTGTGGCACTCCTTAAGGAGGCTGGCCATGAAAGGATTAGAACTTTTTCAATTGGCTTTGAAGATATTGATGATGAGGCCGGCAGTGAGTTTGAATATTCTGATCAAATTGTCTCAAAATTTGATACTGAACACAAGAAGTATAAGGTAAGTAATCAAGAGGTTCTGCCAAGATTATCTGAGGCAGTAATGAATATGGCTGAGCCAATGGTTGGTCAAGATGCAGTTGCATTTTATTTGCTTTCAGAACAGGTCTCTAAGCATACTAAAGTTGTCCTGTCTGGACAGGGTGCGGATGAGGCTTTTGCAGGGTATTTTTGGTATCCGAGAATGGCAAATGAAGTTGGAGACGAAATAGAGCGCTTTTCAAAACATTATGTAGATAGGCCTCATGAAGAGTATTTGCAAACAGTAGCTTCTAGATATCGAGGGGAAGATCACACGAAAAGTTGGCTGAATAAAGAATTTTCCAAGCCCGGTGCAGACTCTTTTATTGATAAAGTATTCAGGACAGATATGACTCGTTTGATAGTTGATGATCCTGTAAAGCGAGTTGACAATATGACTATGGCATGGGGCTTAGAGGCTAGAGTTCCATTTATGGACACTGAACTAGTTGAGTGGGCATTGAGCATTCCCCCATCATTAAAAATGAAAGAGGAAGGCAAGCATCCTCTGAAGAATATTTCAAGAGGACTTTTGCCTGACTCAGTGATTGATCGTAAAAAAGGTTATTTTCCAATGCCTGCACTGAAGTATATTCAGGGAGAATTTTTAGAATTTATGTCTGATATACTTTTGTCAAGTGCGTGTCGAAATAGAGGTATTTTTGATGAGCATTATGTTAATAAAGTAATTGATTCTCCAAGAAAATATATGACCGCATTAAATGGCTCAAGACTATGGCACTTAGCGCTTCTTGAATATTGGTTTCAGATAAATGTAGATGCCTAAATGATGGATAAGATTGTAATTTATACAGATGGTGGATGTCGAGGAAACCCTGGAGTGGGAGGATGGGGCGTATGGCTTCGTTATAAAGATCACGACAAAAAATTGAAAGGAGCTGAGCATAACACTACGAATAACAAAATGGAACTGACTGCAGCTATAAAAGCATTAGAAGCTCTTAAATCAAGTGAGATTTCCGTAGATTTATATACAGATTCAAAGTACGTTATTCAAGGTATTAATGAATGGATTGAAGGCTGGAAATCAAAAGACTGGAAAACAGCCAACAAAAAGCCTGTCAAAAATGTTGATTTATGGAGGCAATTAGATTTTCTCAATAAAAAATATAATGTCAACTGGAATTGGGTTAAAGGCCATAGCGATGACCCCGGAAATGATATGGCTGATCTTCTAGCGAATCAAGCGATGGACGAAATTGCTTAATTTAAAATCTCTCAGGTTGCTCTAAATATTCTAATTCAGCATGACTAAAGTCTGAGAGAAGTCTTGCTTCGGTATTAAATGGACCTCTCAAATTTGAGCCGATATGTTTTTTTATGAGTTCATCAAATGTTTGAACTGGATCAATATCTCTTTGGTTACATAAATATCGGTACCAATAGTTGCCAATTTTTACATGCCCAATTTCATCTTTAAAAATAATATCTAATATTTCAACCATTCTTTTGAATCTTGATCCGCTAAATTTTTTTCTAATACTTGGAGTTACATCTAGTCCTCTTGCTTCTAAAACCCTTGGAACAAGTGCCATTCTGGCTAAAATATCATAGTCTGTATCAACAGCCATCTGCCATAACCCATTGTGCGCATCAAAGTCTCCATACTGATAGCCTAATTCCTCTAGGTATTGTTTAAGAAGTGAAAAATGATACGATTCTTCTGTAGCCACTTTAATCCAGTCAAGATAGAATTGATTAGGCATTTTTTGAAATCTATATATCGCATCAAGAGCTAAATTTATTGCATTAAATTCAATATGACAGATAGCATGAATATTTTTAATCATACCAAGATCTGACTTGTCTCTTTTTGGAGCGCCATTAAAACTAACTAATTTTGGCTTTTTTGGACGTCCAGGAGATAGTATTTTTTTTATCTCAAAAGCAGGCCCTATATCTTTTTTTTGATATTTAACTAGTTGATTTGTTAAATAGATCTTCTGATCTGGATTATTACAAATGAGTGCCTCGTATGAATCTTTAAAGAGAGACATAGGAGCCAACTTTAATATTTTCGAGTTTCCATTGATCAATTTGTATTCTTATTAATCTTAAAGTTGGAAATCCAACGTTTGCAGTCATTCTCCGAACTTGTCTGTTTCGTCCCTCAGTGATTGAAATTTCAATCCATGAGGTTGGGATATACCTTCTTTTTCGAATTGGGGGCGTTCTTTCCCAAAGCCACTCTGGTTTATTAATTTTTTTAATCACAGCTGGTTTCGTTAATCCATCTTTAAGAACAACTCCAATTTGAAGTGCATTTATAGCCTCTTCACTCATCTCACCTTCTATTTGGACATTGTAGGTTTTGGTTTTGTTATTTATTGGATTAGAAATTTTATTTTGAAGCTTTCCATCATCAGTCAATATGACAAGGCCTTCAGAGTCCTTGTCTAACCTGCCTACCGGATAAATGTTTGGGATATCTAAATAATTAGCTAAAGTATCCCCATCGCCACTGAACTGACAAATAACTCCATAAGGTTTGTTGAAGGCTACGATCTTAGCCATAAATATGTTTTGCTCTTTCAACAAATGCATCTAACTGAGAATTTGCAATACTTTTAAATAATGGAGAGATGGTCATATCAGCAATTCTGGATTTGAAACTAAATTCAAGATCTAAATAAACTTTTGCTGCATTATCTCCAAGATTTTTAAAACGCCATTCTCCTTTTAGTTCATCAAATGGACCATCCAGAAGTTCCATCTTAATAGATGAATAGGGTGTTAATGTATTTACAGTTGTAAAGGTTTGTTTGAATCCATTTTTATTAATCTGAACTGAGGCAGTAATTTGATTGCCAGTTTCATTTAAAATAGATGAAGAGTCGCACCAGTTTAGAAAATTCGAGTAGTCATTGATGTTATTGACCAACTCAAACATTTGTTGGGGTGTGTA
>CAYNES010000049.1:0-7402 GCA_964396315.1 uncultured Piscirickettsiaceae bacterium
CTACAGGAATCTGACTTAACTCTTCTATTTTTTTGATGTAGTCTTGAGCCTCTTTGGGTAAATCGTCAAAGGAATGAGTTCCAATAGTTGAGGTTTTCCAGCCTGGCATTTCAATATAAATTGGTTTTGCAGCGCTGTAACCCTCTGCAGAGAATGGTGGGATTGAAGTTCTTTGGCCTTCAATTTCATATGCGATACAAATTTTAATTACGTCTAAATCATCCATTACATCCAGCTTGGTCAAACATATACCGCTTACTGCATTGAGCCTTAATGAACGATTAAGTATTACTAGGTCAAGCCATCCACACCTTCTCTGGCGACCAGTTGTTGCTCCAAATTCATGCCCTTTAGAGCACAATTCTCTTCCAACTGGATCTCCTTCATTAGTATTAACGTCATAATCTAGTTCAGTTGGAAAAGGTCCGCCACCAACCCTTGTAGTATAGGCCTTTACAATTCCTAAAACATAATCAATGTCTCTAACACCAACTCCAGAACCGGTTACTGCGCCCCCAGATGTTGTATTAGAAGAGGTTACAAAGGGATAAGTACCTTGGTCAATATCCAAGAGTGCGCCCTGAGCGCCCTCAAATAATATATTTTCAGAGTTAGCCATTTGCCGGTGAAGTTCATCTGCAACATCAATAATCATTGGCTTGATGGTCTTGGCTTGATTTAATGTCTCAGACAATACGTTTTCAAAATCAACGGGGGTCTGCTTGTAATAGTTCTTTAAACTAAAGTTATGGTAATCAACCACCTCCTTTAGTTTTTTGGCAAACAAATCTTCATCCAGTAAGTCTCCAACACGGAGCCCTCTTCTGGCTACCTTGTCCTCGTAAGCTGGCCCAATACCGTTTCCAGTTGTTCCAATTGCGGCTTTGCCTCTATGAGCCTCACGAGCATTATCAAGCTCAATGTGATAAGGAAGAATCAATGGACATCCAGGGCTTATCTTGAGTCTTGAGCTAACCTCTACACCAGAGTCTTCTAGCTCAGCCATCTCCTTCAATAGTGCGGTCATAGATAAAACCACGCCATGACCAATATAGCAATTGACGTTGTCTCTTAGGATGCCAGATGGGATTAGGTGGAGAACAGTTTTTTTGCCATCGATAACCAAGGTGTGGCCAGCATTATGTCCACCCTGAAAACGAACAACAGAACTTACTTTATCAGTAATCAAATCAACTATCTTGCCTTTTCCTTCATCTCCCCATTGAGTACCAATGATTACTACATTTTTTCCCATCTTATTCCTTTAACTTCCATTTTCCATTTTCATTTATAAAATCACCATCATTTGCATCTTTTAAATCTGTTCTTATGATGTAACCATCAGCTCTTAATTCGTTGACAAGTTCTATGAAGTCAGGATTATCAATATTTGGAGCGTTTAGCACTTTCTTATTTTTTAATTCAATACGTTGTTGGTGAATTAAAAATTTAAGGTCAAATGAGAACCCTGTCGCCTCTCTAGATGAGTCAAATGATTGACTTAAACCATCATATCTGCCACCTTGAGCGATGGCTTTTGAATACTTTTCACTGTAGGCTGCAAACACAATGCCATCGTGATATTCATAGGCTTTAACTTCACCAAGGTCAAACATTAATTCAGTGTCATAATCTTTAAAAAAATCATTTAGTTTTTTTAAGTCATTGATTGCTTCAAGGATTGAAGGCATATCCTTAAAAATTTCTAGTGCATCATCAAGTATTTTTTCATCGCCATCAAGGGCAATTAAAGATTTAAATTTATTGCCTTCTTTAATTTTGTTTTGACTAAGAAAGTTATCTAGATCCGGTATTGATTTCCTTCTAAAAATATCTCTTAGTTGAGATTTATCAGTATCTTTGAGGCTTGCAGATTCGCATAAAGCATTAAATATGGCTGTATTCCCAAGACTCAGGGTTGGAGTTGAAATCTCTAAAAGCTTCAAAGAGGACAACATTAAAACGATGACCTCTATATCAGCATCTATCCCTTTAAAACCATAAAGCTCAACGCCAGCCTGAATAGGCGACCTAGAAGCATAAAAATCATCCGCCTTAGTTTGTAGTATTGCGTTGATATAGCAGTACCTGTTGATATCTCCGGGATTAGCTCTTTTTGAATCAATTCTAGCAACTTGAGGTGTTATATCAGAATGGACTCCGAGCATTCGAGCTGAAGCCGAATCAAGAAACTTGAAAGTTTTATCATCTATAGATTTGGAATTTAAAACAAGATTATCAGCATACTCAATCATTGGAGGTACAACGATTTCGTAACCCCAACTTTGATAGAGATCTAGTAAATTTCTTCTCGAATTTTCAAAAGCATAAGCCTGATCACCAGTGAGCTCATCAATACCCTCAGGTAATTGCCAATTACTCATAACCCTGAATTACTTAGCTGGGTTAAAGTAGCGGAAAAACTCAGATTCAGGATTTAAGACTAATATATCACCTTGATCACTAAATGATTTTTTGTATGACTCAAGTGAACGATAGAACGAATAAAAATCCACATCTTGATTGTAAGCTTCAGCATAGTTGCTTGCAGAGATAGCGTCACCCTCACCGCGAATCTTTTCAGAATCACGATAAGCATTGGCCAAAATAATGGTTCTCTCTTTATCTGCAAAGGCTTGAATCTTTTCAGCCTCCTCAGCACCCTCGGATCTGTACTTGTTAGCAAGACCCTTTCTTTCAGTTTCCATTCTGCTATAGACAGAATTTCTTACCTCTTGAGAAAGTTCAATTCGTTTAATACGAACGTCAATCACTTCGATTCCATACTCATCTTCAGCAATTGTTTTAAGTTTAGTTTTAACACTAGCCATAATCGCTTCACGCTCATCTGATACTACTTCGATAATAGTTCTCTTAGAAAACTCACTTCTTAGAGCGTCCTGATTATTCTGAGCTAATCTCAAGTTGGCAGATGCCATAGCACCGCCAGTAGAGATATAGAACTTCTCAGTATCAACGATTCGCCATTTAACGTAAGAATCAACAACTACATTCTTTTTCTCAACAGTTAAGAATGATTCAGCGGCTGAATCTAGAGTTTGAATTCGCTTATCAAATGAGACAACGTTGTTCACAAAAGGAGTTTTAAATTTAAGCCCTGGCTCACTTTCAACTGAGACAATTTCACCCAGTCTTAATTTAATAGCTACTTGGGTTTCATTAACCGTGTATAAGCTTGATGAGAGAAGAATAGCGCCCAATACAACTAGTACAATAATTATTCTTTTCATTATCTATTCTCCCTTGAACGTAATACACTTTGATCATTTGAACTTCCTGAAGGGGTTT
This sequence comes from uncultured Piscirickettsiaceae bacterium, assembly GCA_964396315.1. Lineage (GTDB taxonomy): Bacteria > Pseudomonadota > Gammaproteobacteria > PS1 > Pseudothioglobaceae > Pseudothioglobus. The sequence goes on from CAYNES010000049.1 coordinate 3,310, forward strand.
GCTGGAAAGAATTCATTGAAGAGGTTGATTTTGTTGACTTTGAAGAGTTGATTAACTTATCAATAGGCAAATACATCATTGAGTTTGAACTCGAATCAACAATAACCTTGTTGGTTGAACTTAGAACTTCTTCTAAAGTTTCTCTGTAAAGACGCTCCTTTGTAACTTGAGGAGCTTTTGTATATTCCGTTAATATTTGACTAAAACGGTATGCCTCACCTTCAGACTTTGAGACAACTTCTGACTTGTATGCTTCAGCTTCTGCAAGAAGTCTTTGACTTGCACCTCGAGCTTTAGGAACAATATCATTTGCATAAGCTCTTGCCTCGTTAATATACCTTTGCTCATCTTCACGAGCTTTAACAACGTCATCAAAAGAAGCTTTAACCTGAATTGGTGGCTGAGCATCCTGCATCGTTACCGCAGTAATCATTAATCCAGCATTGTATTCATTGAGTAGTGATTGAGACGCGGTTTTAACGTCCTGAGCAACCTGCTCTCGGCCAGTCGTTAGAACATAGTCCATCGTGTTATCTCCAACTACTTGTCTGATAACACTTTGAACAACATGGCTAAGTGTAAGTTCTGGATTGTAAACATTAAAAAGGTAAGCCTGGGCATCAGCAATTTTGTACTGAACAGCGAGCTTAACATCAACCATGTTTTCATCCTTGGTAAGCATCAGTGATTCTGAGCTAACCCCACCACTATAGGAGTTCTGAACATTCCTAAAACCAATCTCTGCAGCACGAATCTGCTCAACATTCACTTTGTAAACGGATTCAACTGGATAAGGAATATGCCAGTGAGGCCCTTGAGTTGTCGATGATTGAAAAGCACCAAATCGAAGAACCACTCCTCTTTCAGCAGGATCAACAATATAAATTCCAGTTGCTAGCCAAACAATAAAGGCAAGGATAAAAATGTATTTAAAGCTGCCTTTAGCTGCTCTACTTGCTCCTGAATTACCCGATGACTTGCCACCAAAGGTAGAGTTAAATTTATTTTTGAAATCTTTAATAACTTCATCAAGTTCGGGAGGAGTTTGATTGTTATTATCATTCCAAGCCATTTGGGCTCCATTTTTATTATTACTCACGCAGTATCCTTAAAAAATTTAAGTTAGAATTAAGATATGGTCATATTTGAAAAAAACAAGGTCTAAAAGATTTAAAAAAACTATAATCAAAAAAATCATTTTACCCATAAATCAAATCAAAAATATAATTTAAAAAACTCAAAAAACATTCTAAATCAGAGCGATTTTTTGGCTACTTATAATGATAAAATATGATTTTCTGATGGCTTTACACTTATGAAGAAATATTTAATCTTTCTTGTTTTTATTTTCAGCCACTCTTCCGTTAATGCCAATGGAGTCAACCTAAGTTGCGCACTTGATCAAAACTTATGTGACCTTTGTCCTGAATATCAAACAATATTTCCTGTTGAAAAATTCTCAGAAAATACTGGTGCACTTGATATAGAGGCTGATGAAAGTGAAATCATTGAAGAAAAATATCTTCTTTCAGGAAATGTAGAGATAAATTCTCAAAATTTATTTCTTTCAGCTAATGATGTTGAAGTTTCATCAGCTGACAGCTCTATTTTAGCTACCGATAATGTCAGATTTCAAGATGAGTCCTATCTTATAACCAGTGACTATTTATTTGCTGCGAGAAAAAATGATGAGTTAATAGCAACTGCAACAAATGCAAACTATCAAGATTATTCTGCAGGACTCAGAGGAGCAAATGGCTTCACAGAAGTTATTGAAAAAACACCCTCCACTGTCTTACTGACAAACTCCACATATAGTCTTTGCCCTGTTGATCAAAATGACTGGTTAATAGACGCAGATGAAATAGAACTAAACCTTAAAAAAAATAGAGGATATGCCGATAACGCAACAATTAAATTTTATGGTGTACCAATTTTTTATACTCCAAAACATAGCTGGGTACTAGCAGGCAGAGGATCAGGTTTTCTAACGCCAGATTACTCAAGGTACAATGAATCAAGTCTCGAAGACAGTTCTTATAGTATAAGAGTACCCTACTATTTTAACCTAGCACCTGATCGTGATCTTCTTCTAGCATTAACTTATATGTCAAGTAGAAGGTTTATTTATGAGGGAAAGTATCGACAACTGATTGCTCCAAAGATTTCTCCTGATCATGAGGATTCAATTTACTCGATTGAGGCAAAGTATTTGCCTGAAGATAAGATTACTGGCCTTAAAAGATGGCTTATTAATTTCTCTGAAGAGCTTGATTTATCTGATAAAGTTCACTTAAGCGCCAAGTACCATCGCGTTTCTGATTCTAAGTATTTTGAGGAAATTGCCAGAACAAATACTGATGAAAAAACACTCAAATCTTCTTTAATATATACATATGAAGATGAAGAGGAAAATCTTTCTATAAATGTCTTAACTGAAGATGAGCAAGTTGTTAATGCTGGAGCGCCAGTCTACACTAGAGCCTTGGAAGGCTCGGTATCAAAAACTCTGAATACAGATGGAAAAATGCCCATTCAATTGAACCTAGTTAGCACCCGCTTTGCTCATGATACGGCTAGTAAAGAATCAGGCACAAGAACTCATGGAAATGTTGGAGTTTCAAGAAAACTTAATATTGAATATCCCCAAGTCACACCCCGTGCAAGCGTTGCAATTACAAACTATTCTTTAAAAAATAATCCTAATATAAATCGAACAATTTTTGGCTCGGGTTTAGATATTGACTTCACAACCAATAAAAAAACCTCACTATTTGGATATGGTGTAAATCATAAGATTAGCCCAATAATTTCATACAACTATAGAGCAAAAAAAGTACAAGGAAATATTCCATTGTTTGATAGCACTGACAAATACGATGATATTATCAGCTTTGCTGACCTTACCTCAGGGGAAAGGTATACAGGTCTTGACAGAATCACTAACGCTAACGATATCACTTTGAGCCTTGAGTCAACCTACAGAAAAGAAGGCGCACTAGAGGATGATAAAGATCTTCTTAGTATGAAAATTGCGCAAACATACTATACTGATGATGAAGTAGTTAGTGATACTGCAAACACTAACTATGAGACAAGAAAGTCATACTCTGACATAGCGGCATCAATTGATATTGCGGTAAATAACTTTTCGCTTAGCTCAGCTGCTCAATTCAATCCAGACACTTCTAAAATAGTAAAAAAGGAAAATATAATTACTTATAGTCCATCATCAAGAAAGTTTGTATCGTTGAGTTTTATTGATGAAGGCACAAAAGAAACAGAAAAGATTTATGGAGCTTACCCACTTACTGATAAGATTCATATTTTTGGAGGACGAGATAAAACCACTTCAAGTGGAATTTTAAACAATGAAACCTCAGGAATTGCCTATGAATCATGCTGTTGGGCCTTCCGTATTGCTCACTTCAAAGAAGATAATGGGCTTGGCACTGGTGGACACAACTACAGCACTGGCATGGAATTAGTTCTAACTGGACTAGGTTCCACATCATCGCCACTCAAAGGAAAAATTGAAGGAAATATCCTAGGATATACTGCAAAACTTAGAGAATGAAAAAAACTTTAGTTCTACTTCTTGCAGTTATTGCAAGTAATGTATTTTCTGAAAATACAATTATAGCTGTAGTAAACAATAGTCCAATTACTCTAAATTCAATTCAAAATAAGTTACTTACTTCCAGCTCATATGAAGAAAAAATTGAAATTATAAACACTCAAATCGATATTACTATTCAGCTTCAAAAAGTTGACGAACTTAATCTGTGGCCAACAGAAGAGAACACATACAAAGTACTCATTGATATTGCAAAAAGTAATAATCTGTCAATGGATGAACTATTAAATTTTCATGAAATAGATTCTATTAAGAATGAAATTTTAGAAAAATTATCAATTCTAAATCTTCAGCGATTTATTACCAAAGATCTTGCAAAACCAACAAAAAAAATCTTAAATGAGTGTTCAAATGCAAGCCTAGAGCAGGACCAAAAACAAATTAAGATTGCCCAGATAATTATTTCTGAATTAGATTCAGAAATAAATAATCCTGAACAAAAAAATATATTGATTA
>CAYNES010000050.1:0-7341 GCA_964396315.1 uncultured Piscirickettsiaceae bacterium
ATATTCTAAATGGCGTTTCTGGAATTTCATTGATTGAAAATTTAGATACTGAAGCTCAAGCAGTGAAATTTGGTGGTTCTGTAAAAAATCTTGATGTTTCAGAGTATCTAAGTCCAAAAGAAGCTAAAAAAATGGATGTTTTTATTCATTATGGTATGGCTGCTGGAATTCAAGCATTTAAAGATTGCGGCCTAGAGGTTACCGAATCTAACGCTGATAGAATTGGTGTGGCAATTGGCGCTGGAATTGGCGGCATTTCAACTATAGAAAAAACAGCTGATCTTTTTAGAGAAAAAGGGCCAAAACGCATTTCACCTTTCTTTGTGCCCTCTTCAATCATAAATATGGTCTCAGGGAATATGTCAATTAAATATGGCCTTAAAGGCCCAAATTTTGCCATTGTTACTGCTTGTACTACTGGAACACATAATATCGGAGATGCATCAAGAATTATTGAATATGGCGATGCTGATGTCATGATTGCTGGCGGCACTGAAATGTCAACAACAAATTGCGGTCTTGGTGGTTTTGCAGCAGCTCGTGCTCTGTCAACCAGAAATGATGACCCACAAACCGCTTCTAGGCCTTGGGACGTTGATCGAGACGGTTTTGTTCTTGGAGATGGAGCTGGAGTGGTTGTTCTTGAAGAATATGAGCATGCAAAAAAACGTGGTGCTCGAATCTATGGAGAACTTTCTGGATATGGAATGAGTAGTGATGCATATCATATGACACTACCATCGGAAGGCGGAGAAGGGGCATCAAGATGCATGAAAAATGCCATGAATAATGCAGGAATTAATCCAAATCAACTTGACTATATTAACGCCCATGGAACATCAACCCCGGCTGGAGACATTGCTGAGACGGATGCTGCAAAGCTAGCGCTCGGCTCTCACTCAAAAAATATTGTTATGAGCTCTACAAAGTCTATGACTGGTCACCTACTAGGTGCTGCAGGTGGTATTGAAGCGGTATTTACAGCACTTGCCATTAGGGATCAAATAGCGCCTCCAACCATTAACATATTTAATCAGGATCCTCAGTGTGACCTTGATTATGCTGCTAATGAGGCGAGAAAAATGAAGATAGATTACGCGATATCTAACTCATTTGGTTTTGGTGGAACTAACGGTTCAATCCTAATCTCTAAGATTACTTAGCAGTCTTTCAATTTTCCTCAACAATAATTGATGAAGAGCCCGAAAGCTCTGAACCTGGAATCAAATTAGATACAATATTAAAAATTCTCTTGGCCCCGTTTGTAACGCTATAAAAGGCCTCTTCTTTAAGGATGATTAATTTCCAACTATTTTCATTGGATTCGAATCTAAACGCGCCACCAATTATGGCTAAGGCGAGGATAGCACCAAGAAGATATTTAATCATGCTTTTATTTAACTCTAAACTTAATGTAATAGTATTTTACCAACTTTATAGACTTTAAACTGAAATTCCAGATGCCTTCAATAGTCCATCCAATTTAGGCTTACTTCCTCTAAATTTAATGTATTGTTTCATAAAATCGAGACTTCCTCCAACCTCAAGAATTTGACTTCTAAAGTCATTAGAAGAACTTGAGCCAATACCGCCATTTGCTCTAACATATTCATACGCATCAGCCGCCAGTACTTCAGCCCATTTATAACTGAAATAGCCTGCTGCATAGCCACCACTAAAAATATGCGAGAATGCATTAATGAAACGATTCTCTTTAACAATTGGAATCAATGAAGTTTTTTTCCTAACTTGCTCAAGAATGTCATAAGTATCAATTTTGGAAATATGAGTTTTAATATCCCATAATGCAAACTCACATTGCCTTAACATCTGTAAACCAGATTGAAAGTTTTTCGAAGCAATGACCTTTTGAAAGAGCTCATCAGGGAGCTTTTCACCTGTCTCCCAGTGACCCGATATCTGGTCAATTACCTCTCTCTCATAACAGAAGTTCTCCATGTATTGGCTTGGAAGTTCAACCCCATCCCATGGCACTCCACTTATACCCGCTGCGCAAGGAAATGGAACTTTTGTTAACAGGTGATGAAGCGCATGTCCAAACTCATGAAAAATAGTGATAATTTCATCAAAGTCAAATAGAGCGGGCTTACCCTCGGAAGGAGAATTTAAATTACAGACAATAAAAGCAACTGGCAATGAATCTTTGTATAGACCTTGATAATCTGACATCCATGCTCCTCCTCGCTTATTTTCTCTGGCATATAGATCCAAATAAATTCTGCCAATAAGTTCTTCATTTTCGTGGAGCTCGATCACTCTTACATCCTTGTGATAGGTGGCTTCATCAATCTCAGTTAACTTAATCCCATAAAGATTTTGAATAGTCTTAAAAAGCCCATTGAATACACTTTTTTCAGGAAAGTATGGCTTTAGATCAGAACTCTTAAAGCTAAATTTTTTCTGCTTTAATTTTTCTGAGAAATACATTAAATCCCATGGCATTAACTCATGACCTGCAAAGTTTTGAAGCTCGTTTAACTCAGATTTAGCCTGTGGCAAAGAGAGCTCAATTAGCTCTTCAAGGAAATCAATGACTGCGTTTGGAGTATCTACCATTTTTGATTTAATTGAATATTCGGCATAGTTTGAAAATCCAACCAGTTCAGATAACTCGGCCCTCAACTCTAAAATTTCATCCATTATTTGGCGATTATCAAATTCATTCGAAGTAATTCCAACTTCAGAAGCTCGAGAAATATAGGCTTTGTAAACCTCTTCTCTCAATTCCCTGTTATCAGCATATGTCATTAAATCAATGTATACAGGAACTTGAAGATTAATCTCGTAATTCTCACCTACTTTAACTTTTGATAGTTCAGCTTCCCCAAAACCCTTGAGATCAATAGCTGACACAGTTTTTTTCCAAGAGTTCGTTGCTTGAAGAACGTTTTTAGAAAAATTACTACTTAGTATGCTTAACTGCTCCTTAATTTCTTTGAAACGAGAGGACTTTACTCCATTCAGCGCAACACCAGAGAGCTCAAAACTCCGCAGAGATTCTTTAACAATATGCTTTTGTTGCTGGCTTAATTGAGTTTCTTTCACTCTATTAAAAGCTTCATATAACTCTTTATTAGCTCCCAAATCACTATAGTAGTTTGAAATTAAAGGCAGTGTTTTTTCATACTGTTTATTAAAGTCATCAGAGAACATGACTGAATTGAGATGAGAATTTACACTCATCTCCCTGCCAATATGATGCTCAGCTTCATCAAGAACATCAATCACACTTTCCCAATCCCCTCCTTGGCTTGCAAGAGAAGATTGTGCTTGACCTAGATTAATAGCTTTATTGATACTTTTGACAATATTTTTGGGTTCAAAATTTGGAGAGAGATCGTCTTTCATTTAAAGGTAAGATTCGATAAAAAGCTTTATTTTAAATTAAGAGATTAAAATGTAAATGAATTTTAGGAGTTGATTAAAAATAGATTAGGTGAAGCTAAACATCTTGTCTATTTTGAATAATAACTTCATAGCCTTTCTCCTCAGGCTCATCATCAACCATTTCAGGAGGAAAGCCAGCACCAAGAACGTCAACACTCGCTCTTTCTTCAAGCCTTTTGATAATATTTGGAGAGAGCTCCCGAGATCCATAACGTTTTTCACCATCTTTAAATATATCTACAATCATTGGAGCAATTTCTAAATCAAGCCCTTTACGAACTGCAAGGTCATTAAATATACCTACATCTTTAGAGACTAAGTCCATTGTAAAACTTATATCTCTACTTCCATTTAAAATAACCTGTGACTCGGTTTCATGAACAAAAGAGTTACCTGAGGAGGCTTTGATGGCTTCGTAAGTTACATTCATATCCATACCCAAAACTTTCATTGTTGTAAGAGCCTCTGAAATAGATACAAGGTTGACTGTAGCTAGATAATTAGTCATTACTTTTAATGTTGAAGCAGTTCCTAAATCACCCGTGTGCAGAACTCTTCTCCCCATTGTTTTTAAAATTGGAAGAGCTCTCTCAAAGGCCTCACGCTTGCAACCTGCAAATATTGAAATATTTCCTGTATCAGCTCTGTGACAACCTCCAGAAACTGGGCAGTCAACTGGTAATGCACCTGTTGACTCAACTAATGATCCTATTCGTCTAATTTCAGCCTCATCGGTTGTGCTCATTTCGAGCCAAATCTTTCCTTGGCTTAGGCCCGCTATGATTCCATCTTCTGACTCCATTACCTCTGAGCAAGCCTGAGGTGACGGCAAACAAGTAATTACAATATCACAAAGCCTGGCCATTTCTTTTGGAGAGTTAATACTTGAAGCCCCACGATTTACAAATTCTTTGACTAGCGAATCATCTAGATCTCTAACTGTAAGATCAAAACCGTTTCTTAAAAGACTACCAGCAAGCTTGCTCCCTGCATTACCTAAACCAATAAATCCTACTTTCATTTAATTCTCCTAATTACAGATTAATCGTCATCAACATAATAAGGTTTTTGTTCCATAGAAAGATGAAGTTTATTTCCTTTGTAAGGAGAATTTGCCTCTACAACTTCAAAATTCAGATCTATACCCAATCCTGGTTTGGCTGATGGAATTATATTTCCATTACTCCACTGTATTGACTCAGTTAATACTTCAGAATGAAAGCCGCCCCAAGTCTCAATACTTTCCATTATCAAAAAATTAGGGGTTGCAGTAGAGAGCTGAATACTTGCTGCTGCACCAATTGGTCCGTTATATAAGTGCGGTGCAATCTGAGCATAATAAACCTCTGCAATAGCGGCAATTTTTTTGGCCTCAAGAATTCCACCAACTCGTCCCAAATTCATTTGAATGATTGAGGCTGCATTGTTTTGTAAAACGTCAAAAAACTCATACTTTGTGGTAAGCCTCTCACCAGTTGCAACAGGAATTGTAGTTTTTTTAGATACATGAGCCATTGCGCTAGATTGACCAGGTGGCACGGGCTCTTCAAACCATAGAGGATCAAACCTCTCGAGTCTTTTCGCAAGTCTAACAGCAGATGATGGTGTAAGCTGTCCATGGGTGCCAATAAGGATATCGCATTGATCCCCTACTGCATCTCTAATTTTTTGACAATAGGCCTCACAGTGTCTTAATCGACTCAAAGAGATTTGATGACCAGAGTATGATGAATAAGGGCCAGCAGGGTCGAACTTGACTGCAGTAAAACCTTGTTCCATTAAACCAACAGCAGACTGAGCGCCCAGTTCAGGATCATCATAATTTAGTTTGCCATTTTTGTCCTTAGGATACAAATAGCTATATGAGCGCAACTTTTCATGAACTTTACCGCCTATAAGCTCATAAATTGGCTTATTTGCGTCTTTTCCAATGATATCCCAACATGCCATCTCAAGTCCGCTTAAAACCCCCATCATGGTTAAATCAGGCCTCTGAGTAAAACCACTTGAGAAGCATTCCCTATAGAATCGCTCTATGTGATGAGGATCATAGCCTTTAAGATACCTCTCAAAAACGTCATTAATACCCTTAACAACCACCTCTGGATGAAAAGATGCCGAGTAGACCTCACCGATTCCCAATATACCGCACTTAGTTTCAATCGTTAGAAAAATCCAATACCTGCCTCCAATATGGGGCTTTGGAGTTGCAACGATATAAGTATTTAATTTGTCTACTTCCATCAACAGTCAAGTAAAGAACAGAATGAGTTAATTTTTATACGGATTTAAAGCAAGAAGCAAGCTATATTTGAATCTATTAGAAGAATTAGTTTTCTGTTATTTCTCTCTTTGGTTTTGCAAGACGTTGTAATTTTTTCCAATTTGAATCAATCCACACATTCACATTAATTGGTTTTAATGGTTTTTTGCCTAAAACTATATCAGCCATTTTTTCTGCCAACATGATTGTTGGGCCATTTAAATTACCATTTGGAATTGTCGGAAAAACTGATGAGTCAATCACCCTCAAGTTTTTTATACCAATAACTTGAGCTGCATTATTAACAACCGTCATTGGATCATTGACTGAGCCCATCTTGCAAGAACATGAGGGATGATAAGCACTTTCAACATTTGCTCTTACCCAAGCATCTATCTCATCATCACTCTTAACCTCAAGACCAGGGTTAGCTTCACCACCATTAAAATCATCGAGAGCAGGCTGGCTGAGAATTTCTCTTGTCAGTCTTATGCAGTCTCTCCAGTCTTGACGATCTTCTTCGGTTTCTAAGTAATTAAAAATAATTGAAGGCTTTGCTGAAGGATCAGAACTCTTTATTCTTACGTTTCCTCGACTACTAACTTTATTAACACCTGCGTGGACTTGGTAACCATGCCCTTTCATTGCAGCATTTCCATCATAACGCATTGCAGCTGGCAGAAAATGATATTGAAGATTTGGCCACTCAATGCCAGCTCGAGATCGAATAAAACCACAAGATTCAAAATGATTAGTCGCGCCTAAACCTGTCTTAGCTAATATCCATTGAACACCAATAAGTCCCTTGCTAAAAAGATTTAATTTACTGTTAAGAGTAATAGGCTTCTTACAGTTATATTGAAAATAAACTTCAAGATGATCTTGAAGATTCTCACCAACACCAGGAAGCTCATGAAGTACATTAACACCAGCTTTACTCAAGACCTCTTTGGGACCAATACCTGATAATTGAAGAAGCTGAGGTGAGCCAATTGACCCTGCACAAATGATTACTTCTTTTTTTGCAAGTAATGTTTGTTTGTTCCCATTAATTGAAAATTCGATACCAGTAGCTTGTTTGTTTTCAAGAATTATTTTTTCAACAAGGACGCCAGTTAAAATTTTAAGATTTGATCTTTTTTTTGCTGGCTTAATGTAAGCATTTGAGGCTGAAGAGCGAACCCCGTTGCCAACCGTCATGTGCATCGGCCCAAATCCCTCTTGTTGCTCACCATTGTAATCATTAGTTTCAGGGTAACCAGCCTCTTTGCCAGCATTAATAAATGCCTTATAAAGCGGATTTAACTCCATGTTATTACCATTTGAAGTGGATAAAGGTCCATTACCGCCGCGGTAAACATTTTCACCCTCGTGCCAAGTTTCACAGCGCTTAAAATAAGGTAAACAGTCTTGATATGACCATCCTTGTGCACCAAGCTTTTCCCATTCATCAAAATCTTTTGCATGGCCTCGAACATAAACCATGCCATTGATAGAGGAAGAACCTCCCATCACTCTTCCCCGAGGGCAGTGCATTTTTCTATTATCTAAGAATGGTTCAGGCTCAGTATGAAACTGCCAAGCAAATTTATCGGTATTCATAGGATATGACAGGGCTGTAGGCATTTGAATCATAATGTTTTTATCGCTTCCTCCATTTTCAAGAAGAA
>CAYNES010000051.1:0-7234 GCA_964396315.1 uncultured Piscirickettsiaceae bacterium
CAGGATCAAGCTCAAAAGACCTTCCAAAAACTCTAGCACCATTTTCTACAGTTGTACCAGGAACTAATGGACCTAAATGTCTTGTACAGCTTGGAAATTTCAAGGCCATTAAACCACACCCAATAGTATCTATTAGGCAATTTCTAGCAGTATTTAAAGCCTCCTCAGATTCTACTTTGTAATCAATTACATAATCTGCTATATCTTGCAGAACTTGATCTGCAATTACTCTATCTGCTTTCATTTGTTAACCTCTTTGCTCTATTGGTATGACTTTCTGAAGACTTGGCCCTATATAATCAGCGTTTGGTCTAATTATACGATTGTTTTCCCTTTGTTCAAAAATATGAGCACACCAACCTGTTATTCTTGAGAGAACAAATATTGGGGTAAAAAGCTTGGTTGGAATTTTCATGAACTCGTAAGTTGAAGCGTGATAAAAATCAGCATTTGCAAACAGATTTTTCTCTCTTCGCATAACCGCCTCAACTCTCTCTGACACATCATATAAATGCTTGTCGTTGACTTCTATAGATAATTTTTTTGACCACCCTTTTATAACCTCATTACGAGGATCAGATTCAGTATAAACGGCATGTCCAAAGCCCATCACGAGTTGCTTTTGTGCAAGCATTTTTAGTAATTCTTCCTCTGCAATATCAGGATTATTCCACTGAGATAACATAGCACTTGCCGCTTCGTTTGCCCCTCCATGTAACGGACCTCTTAAAGTTCCAATAGCACTTGTCACCGCAGAGTGAATATCTGATAGCGTTGAAGCGCAAACCCTTGCTGCAAAAGTGGAAGCATTAAATTCATGTTCAGCGTATAAAATCAAAGAAACACTCATTACTTGGTTATGAAGTTCGCTAGCCTTTTGACCATGTAAAAGATGTAAAAAATGACCACCAATTGTGTCGTCATTAGTCTCTGTATCAATCCTTTTTCCATGATGAGAAAACTGATACCAATAGCTTAAAATTGATGGAAAAGCACTGAGCATTCGATCAGCATGATCGGTTTGATTTAGGAAACTCTCTTCTTGTTCTAAATTACCTAAAACTGAACAGCCTGTCCTTAAAACATCCATTGGGTGAGCGGTTTTAGGAATACATTCAAGTGTACTTCTTATTTCGGGTTGCAATCCTCTTAACGATTTGAGTTTTTCTATATATTCTTTTAGTTCTTTAGAGTTAGGTAATTTCTTATGCAACAAAAGATAAGCAACCTCTTCAAAAGTTGTATTTTTCGCCAAATCTACTACATCATAACCACGATAAGTCAGTCCAGAACCAGTTACACCAACTGTACATATTGAAGTCTCTCCAGCGCTCTGCCCTCTAAGACCAGCTCCACCCATTTTTTTTCCACTCATTATTTATTCTCCTTTTTAAATAACCTATCAAGCTGTTGTTCATATTGATGATAGTTAAGAAAATCATATAACTCTTCCCTTGTTTGCATGCTATCTAAGACATTATGTTGATGACCATCTTCTAAGATATGTTGATAAACATTCAGTGCGGCACTGCTCATGGCTCGAAAGGCGCTAAGGGGGTAGAGAATCATATCAACGCCAGCCTCTGAAAGCTCATCTTTACTAAACAATGGCGTTTGACCAAATTCGGTAATGTTTGCCAGAATTGGCACACTTAAGGAATCAGAAAACTCTTGATATTGCTCAATAGAATTTAATGCTTCAGGAAATATCATATCAGCACCAGCTTCAGCAAATGCCTGTGCTTTTTCAATGGCAGACTGCATGCCCTCTATCGCCAATGCATCAGTTCTTGCCATAATGACAAATTCTGAATCTGTTTTAGCGTCTACTGCAGCTTTAATTCGATCAACCATTTCATTTGTACTAACGATTGACTTATTAGGACGATGCCCGCAGCGCTTTTGGGAAACCTGATCTTCAATATGAATGGCTGCAACATTGCTCTTTATCATTTCTTGAACACATCGAGCAATATTAAACGCTCCTCCCCAGCCAGTATCGGCATCTACCAATAACGGTAGAGAAGTAACTTGTGTAATTCTCTTTGCATCCTCAAGAACATCTGCTAGAGATGTGATACCTAGATCTGGAACACCAAGAGAAGAAGCAGCTACTCCTCCACCTGACAAATAGATTGATTGATGCCCAACTTTTTCAGCCATAATTGCACTGTAAGCATTAACTGTGCCCACAATTTGCAATGGCTTAGTTTCATTAACTAAATTTCTGAATTTCTTTCCACTACTCTCCATCATACTTCCAGTCTCTCTATTGACCTAACACTTTAACTAAGGATTCAAACCTACACTGCGAAGAACTAGACTTATAACCTGTTGTTTTTTTTCTTCAAACTCGGAATCTGTAAGTTTTTTTCCATTATTCAAAATCATGACTTGATAATCAAAGTCGGCATAATGTTGAGTAGTGGCCCAAATCATATAAAGAAGGGTATGCGCATCACCTACGTTAACAATTTTTTCTAGCTCAATCCATCTATTAATTGATTTAACACAAGAATCGACCCATTTTTTTAATTTTGAGGATAATATCTCTTCCATTTCAGGAGCTCCACTAATAATCTCATTTGCCCAGACTTTTGATCCAAAAGGCCTTGTCCTTGACAAGTCCATTTTAGCTCCAACATAATACCTAATTGCCTCCCTTGGTTCATCAAATGTATTAAAGGTATCAGCAGCCTTCATCCAATCAACCAATATACTTTCGAGAACACATCGATAAAGATTCAATTTAGTATGAAAATAATAATGGATATTTGATTTTGGTAGTTTTGCAGTATCTGCAATTTGTTTCGTAGTGGAACCTTTAAGACCATGCTTTGCAAATACTTTTTCTGCTGCAGCTAAAATAATCAGTTCATTCTCTTCACGTATCCTCTCTTTACTTCGAGGGATGCGTTTAGATTTGGCTGCAACAGTTAAGTTTGTCATTCAATACTCCATTATTTCTTCATGAGACCTTTAAAGGATTATTTTCATGAGTGGTCCAATCAGCTGCCTCTGATGTAATCGCTTTTCCAGTTCTCGGATCTGTGCCACTTTCCATAGCAACCATTGAAATACAATCAACAATAGGACAAACACTTACACAAAGATTACACCCAACACATTCATTATCATCGACAGTGAATACTCTATTCCCTTCATCATTGGAATATTTAATTGCCTGATGAGAAGTATCTTCACAAACAATATGGCATCGCCCACACTTTATACACTTCTCTTGATCAATGACTGCCTTGTCAACGTGATTTAGATTTAAAAACTTCCAATCAGTAACTGATGGAACTGCTTTACCAATTAGTTCATCGACTGAATTCATACCTTTTTCATCCAAAAAGTTACTCAATCCAGTTTTCATATCTTCAATAATCTTAAAACCATAAACCATTGCAGCTGTACAAACCTGAACATTGCTAGCACCTAATGCTATGAAATCTACTGCATCTTTCCATGTGGTCACACCTCCAATACCAGATATTGGTAGATTTTTTGTTTTTTCATTTCGCGCTATTTCCGCAACCATATTAAGTGCAATTGGTTTTACTGCTTCACCACAATAACCTCCATGGGTGCCCATCCCACCTGTAGTTGGAAACATTGTCAAACTATCATAATCAACCCTCATTATTGAATTTATAGTGTTGATTAAAGATACAGCATCTGCACCACCTTCAAGGCAAGCCTCAGCTGGGTATATGACATCAGTAATATTTGGAGTCAGTTTTACTATTACGGGAACAGTAGCATATTTTTTACACCACTCAGTTGCCTGCTTGATATACTCTGGAACCTGACCAACTGCAGCCCCCATCCCTCTTTCTGACATACCATGCGGACATCCAAAATTTAGCTCAAAACCATCTATACCTGTATCCTCAATGATGGGAATATGCTTTGCCCAAGACTCCTCATTCATTGGAAACATTACAGATGCCACTAGGGCTCTATCTGGCCAATCTCTTTTTACTTGGCGCATCTCCTTCAGGTTAACTTGAAACGGTCGATCCGTAATTAACTCAATATTGTTAAAGCCAATAACGTGTCCATCATTACTCGTCATTGAAGAGTATCTCGGACCATTAACATTAACAATATGAGGATCTTCACCCAAAGTTTTCCATGAAACCCCACCCCAACCTGCTTCAAAAGCGCGATTTACGTTATACGCCTTGTCTGTAGGTGGCGCTGAAGCCAACCAAAAAGGATTAGGTGACTTTATTCCCAAAAAATTACTTGATAAATCTGCCATATTATGCTCCTTGCGTTAGCGTTTCGTTAATTGAAATTGCTGCTAATTTTCCGTCCTGAACTGCTGAAACTGTTAAGTTATCACCATCAAGAATACAGTCTCCACCAGCCCAAACCTTAGTTAATGAAGTTTTACGATTCTCATCAACAACGATTCTCCCTTTTTGAAGTTCTAAGCTATTATTAGACAAACCTTCGGTAACTAATTTTTGTCCAATTGCCTTAAAAACGACGTCAGCTTTTAATGTGACATTCTCACCACTAGCCTTCATACTTCCATCACTTTGTGAATGCATAACATCAAACTCCATTCCAGAAACATTACTATCTAAAGATATCAGCTGTTTTGGTGATAAATTATATTGAATTTGAACATCATGCTTTTTCGCTAAAGCTTGCTCATATTCGCTCGCTGCCATTACATCTTTGCCTCTCCTATAGGCAATACTAACTTGCTCAGCACCTAATAATTTACTTTGAACAGCAATATCTATTGCCGTCATACCACCTCCAACAACGACAATATTTTTTCCTACCATTAGTTCATCTTTATTGCTGGCTTGTCTTAATTGAGCAATATACTCAACAGCATCCATTACACCTGAAATATTTTCATTATCTAAATTCAATTGATTGACCGTACCTAGTCCACAACCTAAAAATACAGCATCAAATTGCTTTTGAAGATCAACAAGATTAATATGTTTTCCCAGCTCTACTCCAGTTTCAATATTTATACCTCCTATATCTAAAATATAATCAAGCTCTTGCTGAGCAAAATCATGAGTAGATTTGTAAGCTGCAATTCCATACTCATTTAGACCCCCTAATTTTTCTTTAGCTTCAAATACTGTAACCTTGTGTCCAAAAAGTGACAGACGATGCGCACAAGATATACCAGCAGGTCCAGCTCCAACAACTGCAATAGACCTTCCAGTATCTTTTTTTCTTGAAAATAACTTAACGCCATCATTCATTACGGAATCTGTTGCATATCTCTGTAATAAGCCAATTTCAACCGGCTTATCTTCATGGTCATTTCGGACACATGCTTGCTGACACAACTCTTCAGTTGGACAATCTCTAGCACACATACCACCAAAAATGTTTTCAGACAAAATTTTCTCTGCTGCTCCTGTCAAATTATCACTCCTTATGCTTTGTATAAAACCTGGAACATCAATATCAGATGGGCAAGCTTTTGTACATGGAGCGTCATAGCAGAAGTAGCATCGATCAGCCTCAATTAGGGCCTCTATTGGTGTCAAAGGAGCATGAAGGTCTGAAAAATTATTTTCAATTTCTTTTTTACTAAGGCGATGTGACTTAATATTCACTCCCTCACTTTTTATATTGTTGTCACTCATATTTTCCTCCAAAAATATTTGACCATTTGGTCAGGTTATATATGTAGATACACAATTCAAAAATTAATTTCCTCTTAACGTTTCACTGCTTTTGGTTTGTTTTTTTCTGCCTGAACATCTAAGCCTTCATAGAAGGAAGAGTATGGGGGGCGATCAACATATCTTCCAGCCCCTCTTTCAACCTTAAGCTCACCATTAGCATAGACAACTTTTGCCGCACTTATAGTGTGTGAGGCACAGCCTTTGACTTTCATCCCCTCAAAAATATTGAAGTCAATATTTTGGTGATGAGTTTTAGCAGATATTGTTTTAGTTGCTTCTGGGTCCCATACTACAATATCAGCATCTGCTCCAACAGATATACTTCCTTTGCGTGGATAAATATTAAAAATTTGTGCTGCATTTGTTGAAGTCAGTTTGACAAACTCATTCATATTAAATAGCCCTGTATTAACACCATGATGCCACAACACTTCCATTCGATTTTCCACCCCTGCAGTCCCATTTGGAGTTAAACGAAAATCATCCTTACCGGCTGCTTTTTGATCCGCACAAAAACAACAGTGATCAGTAGCAGTAGTCTGCAGATTACCGGATAACAATCCTTTCCATAATGCATCCTGGTGCTCTTTTGCTCTAAAAGGAGGACTCATTACATGAGCTGCAGCGCTCTCAAAATTTTTATCTAAGTAAACTGACTCATCTACAAGTAAATGGCCCGCCAAAGCTTCGCCAAATACTTTTTGTCCTGCATTTCGAGCTCTAGTAATTGCCTCTAAAGATTGTTTAGTAGAAACATGAACGATATACAAAGGAACTCCATAAACATTAGCGATACTAATAGCTCGACTTGCAGCCTCACCTTCAACTTCTGGTGGGCGAGACAACGGGTGACCTTCCGGCCCAGTTATACCCATTTCAAAAATCTTACTTTGTAACTGCGCGACCATTTCACCATTTTCAGCGTGAACGGTTGGCATTGCGCCTAATTCTAAAGCCCTGTTGAAACTATTTACAAGTATTTCGTCAGTAGCCATTATTGCACCCTTATATGCCATAAAGTGCTTAAAACTGTTAACACCATGTTTTTCAACAAGTGTTTTCATATCAGCGTGCACAGTTTCATCCCACCAAGTGATGGCAACATGAAAGCTGTAATCAGCAACCGATTTCTCAGCCCACTCACGCCATTGATGATAAGCCTCAAGAATACTCGTTTGAGGGGCTGGAATAACAAAATCAATAATCATTGTTGTTCCGCCGGCAAGTCCAGCAGCTGTGCCAGTGTAAAAATCTTCACTAGCAACAGTTCCCATAAACGGTAATTGCATATGGGTATGAGGGTCGATACCACCGGGCATAACAAACTGCCCGGCAGCATCTATGACCTCAGCGCCACTAGGCGCTGAGATATTACTGCTAATTTCCTGTATTTTGCCGTCTGCACATAGCACATCGGCTTTGAAAGATTGATCAGCATTAACAATTGTTCCATTTTTAATTAGTACAGACATATTTATTCTCCTACAAGAAATTAGATTTTAAAAATTATGAACCAAATGCAGCATCCCAGACCTTATGAGTCCAAGCTCCTACTG
>CAYNES010000052.1:0-7223 GCA_964396315.1 uncultured Piscirickettsiaceae bacterium
CGGAACAGCTAATTCGCTTCGCTGCAACCTCTGTTTGACTGGCTCATAGATAATATGACTCATGAAAACCCCTATATATTAATCGCTTCCGTAATAATATAACTAGATTTTCAATGAGTAGATTTAGTAATTATCAAAGGCGATTTAGGTCAAATCAACTGACACATTTATTGCGGTTTAATATTTACTTTAAGGTGGCGTCCCGTAGGAGATTTGAACTACCTGTTTCCAAGAAAATTGACAATTTATCTACTTTACCTGCTTAGCTTCAAGAAATTTTCGTCTATATTTAATTAGAATGTCTTCAGTGTATCCATTTGCCTGTTCTGCACCTTCAAAGACTAGCGCTTTAGAGGCTTTAAATGCGTAGCAATTGTATTTTGGGGCCATTGGCATGTATTGTGGATCATGTTTATTTTGTTTATCAACTATGAGGGCCATCTCTTGAAATGCAGTATTCACTTGCTCTTTAGAACATATCCCATGGTGAAGCCAGTTCGCCATATGTTGTGAGGATATTCTTAACGTGGCCCTATCTTCCATAAGTCCAATATGGTTTATATCTTGAACTTTAGAACAACCAATTCCGTGATTAATCCATCTAACAACGTAACCCAAAATACTTTGAGCATTGTTATTTATTTCATTAATAATCTTCTCCTCAGATAGCTGATCAGCTAACTTTAAAAAAGGAATTACAAGCAAGTCATCTTGATTAGGTTTTTTGTTTTCAGTTAATATTTTTTGTTGCTGACTAAAAACATCAAATCGATGATAATGGGTAGCATGTAAGGTTGCTGCAGTTGGAGAGGGAACCCAAGAGCAGCTTGCTCCAGCCTCTAGATGAACCATCTTGTTATCAAGCATCTCTCTCATTTGATCTGGTTGTGCCCACATCCCTTTACCTATTTGAGCCTTTTTATAAAGCCCACATTCCAGTCCAACGCTTACATTATTTTCCTCATAGACAGAGAACCAGTCCTCCTCTTTAATGAGATTTTTGCATCGCATAGCGCCGGCCATCATTGATGTATGAATTTCATCACCAGTTCTATCAAGGAAGCCAGTATTTATAAATATTATGCGACTCTTTGCCTTATAAATACAAGCCTTGAGATTTAGAGAAGTTCTTCTCTCTTCATCCATAATTCCAATCTTTAGAGTATTTTTCTTGATTGATAAAGCATTTTCGACTGACTCAAATAAGTCCATTGTAAATTTGACTTCATCTGGACCATGAAGCTTTGGTTTAACTATATATACACTTCCTTTTTTTGAATTTATCTTGAGTTTTAAATCATGAAGTGCAATCAGTGAGGTAACCATTGTATCCAGAATGCCCTCAGGTGTCGACGAGTCATCAAGATTTCGAACCATTCTTGTTCTCATGTGTATTCCAACGTTTCGAACAAGAGTTAAACTAGTTGCAGGAACAGTATGTTTTTCACCATTTGAATTAATATATTCTTTGTCTTTGTTTAAAGATCTACTGATCGTATGTCCATTTTTTGTGAATGTTGAATTGAGATCACGCTTCATAAGACCCAAATAATTCCTGTAGCCATGAATTTTCTCTTCATTAGAAACAGTCGAGGCAGAATCCTCAAAATCGACAATTGTTGTTACAGCAGATTCTAGAATGACATCGAATATGCCACTTTTGTGAAGGCTTTTTTCTTGATCACAAACGATCTCTAGATGGAGGTTATTATTCTTTAGTAATATGTTTCCATTATCAGTTAGACCAATGAACTGTTCAGGATTTATTAAGGTTGCTAGCTCGCCATTATCAAGATTAAATATTAAAGCTCCTGTGTACTTTACTTGAGAAGTAATTTGCCTATATGAAGCGCCTTTAAGGGGTGCTATTTCGTCAAGAAATTCACATGCAAGCTCAGCAGTTCGGTTTACACGCTGAAGATTATGTGCAAATGAGGTTGTCATACTTCCTCTATTTGGAATCACATTGGTTCCATAAAGGCAGTCAAAAAGGCTGCCCCATCTTGCATTTACTGCATTGAGAACAAATCTTTGATTAGTTATTGGTACAACAAGCTGAGGTCCTGAAACCTGTGAAATCTCATCATCTACCTCTTCAACATCTATGTTGAATTCGCCAGGATCTGAAGCAATATAGCCTATGTCTTTAAGGAAGCTTTTGTATTTTTTTTGGTCAATCCTTTTATTCTCTAGATGCCAGTCATCAATCTTTGATTGAAGCTCTTCTCTCTTTTCTAAAAGACTCTTATTTTCATCTTGATGCTTAGCTAATATATTCGATAACGACTGAAAGAATTCCGCGGCCGAAATGTCTAACCCATCACAAACCTCTTTCTCAATAAAATCAAAAAAAACTTTATCAACCTTAATATCATTAATTACTTGATGATCAGTGCTCATTAATCTGCCTTATTTTCTATAACAATAACTCCATCTTCATCAGCATAAAGATAGTGTCCTGGAGTAAATTTTACATTTGAAAAAAAAACATTTAGATCTCTTTTACCAGCTCCATTTTTAATACTCTTTCGGGGGCAAGTTCCAAGCGCACGAATACCAATATTCATTGAGTTGATTTCAGCTGAATCTCGAATTGGACCATTAATAACTATCCCTTCCCATCCATTTTTGATTGCATCTGAGGCTCTTTTGTCTCCCATCATTGCACAGTTTAATGATGCCCCTGCATCTATAACTAGGACGCATTCATTTCCATTGGTGTTCAAAGCTTCCTCTACAAGTGAGTTATCTTCAAAACATTCAATAGTAACGATGCGACCTGAGAAAGCG
Source organism: uncultured Piscirickettsiaceae bacterium (assembly GCA_964396315.1). GTDB lineage: Bacteria > Pseudomonadota > Gammaproteobacteria > PS1 > Pseudothioglobaceae > Pseudothioglobus. The sequence continues at coordinate 2,791 of CAYNES010000052.1, forward strand.
TTTTTTTTACCGAAGCTTTGAAAAATTGGTTTTAGATACTGCACATTTGGATGCATTTCATCTGAAATATCACAGGTTGACTTCATTTTATTTGTCCTTATAGATTTCACACATGCGTTTTTCTGAGCCATAAGGATAGTAGTCCATGACACCATTTTCTTTAATTTTGTCTTGAACAGAGACCCAGTAATCTGCATCCAGAAGCTTTTTATATTTTTTGTTAAACACCTCTTTCATATATGGATTTGGCAACATAAAGTATTTAAATTCTTCAGGAAAAACATCATTTTGCCCTACGTAGTACCATGGTTCTGAGGCTATTTCCTGCTCGTAAGTCTTTGCCTTTGGAATTTTTTTAAAGATTGGTGTGCTCATTAAGGTTATTTCATCATAGTCGTAAAAAACAACTCTGTTTTGCCGAGTCACACCAAAGTTTTTGGTCAGCATGTCACCAGGAAAGATATTCGAGTTTATAAGCTCATCGATAGCCTTTCCATAGTCATTTATTATATGATTTTGCTGCTTTTTATTGGCAGTTTCAAGGTACATATTTAGTGGTGTCATTTTATTTTCAATGTACATATGCTTTACGATCAACAAGTCATCCTCAACTTCAATATTTGAACTTGCTTTATTTTTTAATTCTTGCAATAAAGTATCGTCAATATCTTTTAGAGGAAAGGCGACATTAGAAAACTCCCAAGTATCTGCTAATCTTCCTATTCTTACATGATTTTTAACAAAATAATATCTATCCTTGACCATATCTTTTGTACCCATTTTTGGAGGAGCGAACTTATCATTTATGACTTTAAAAACATAAGGATACATAGGAAAGGTAAAAACTGACATTACCATGCCTTTAATACCTGGTGCAATAATGAGTTTTTCGCTAGTAATTTTAGAGTACTTTAAAAAATGTCTATAAAGAAGAGTCTTTCCTTGTTTGTGCAGTCCTATAGCGCTGTAGAGTACCGCTCTGGTTTTTCCTGGTAATAATTCTTTTAAATATTCAACAATCGCTGAAGGGTAGTCTGTTGTAATAAAGAAGTATGATCTAGAGAAACTGAATACAATTGAAATTGCTCCGAGATCAGTCAGAATACTATCAACATATAGCCCCTTTTCCTCATCATTCAAAAGCGCTATAAGGACTGGAATATCTGAGTGAAGTTGAGTAACAATTTTTCCCACGATATAGGCACACTTACCTCTTATAAATGGGGTGCTTATAAATTGCATTTCAAATACTTCAGAGCTAAGTCTTGGAACTTGCTTGTAAAGTTGTTCCTGAAGTCTTTCTATATCTTGATCAAAGTTGCCAAATTCGCAATTAAACTGATAATTTTTTAGAATGGATGTAAATGTGTCATGGAGCTGTTCATTGTCAACAAAATAGCTATCTATAACAGGTTCATCCATATCAATATAATTGAGAGATACGCAAGGTTTAGTATAAATAAATTGATTATTGTAAAAATTTCTTGAGAAAATTCTACAAAAAACTGAATTGTAAAAAGTCTCTGCAAGTTCAGGCTGTTTGTGTGATGTTATAAGTTCTGTATAGACATTCTTTGTATTTTTCCAAAATTTGGAATTAAATTTTTTACTACTTTGAATTTCATTGAACTGCGTTTTAGGCCCGTATAGATTTTGTTTTTTTAACTCCAAGAAGAGTTTTTTACAAAAAACATCAACTTGCTCATCATAAAAATTAAGTCTTAGCTTTGAATCTCTTTCAATCTTTTCCCAATTTCTAACTTCGAAGCACCTTTTTGCCTCTATAGAAGCACTTTTAATATTTTGATAGTGACGCTCAAACCCCATCAAAATCTTTTTTGCAATTGATAAAGAGACTTTTTGAGATGAAGTAATAGGCATAAATTAAAATTACTTTAGAAAGCCCTTCAAATAAAGAAGGGCATCCTTTTAATCATTTGAGGCTTAACTGAATTGTTCTTCTTCTGTTGAGCCTTTTAAAGCAGTTACAGAGGATTCACCACCTTGAATAACAGTTGTGACATCGTCAAAGTAACCTGCACCAACTTCTTGCTGATGAGACGCAAAGGTGTAGCCTTTACTTGCAGCATTGAACTCAGGCTCTTGAACTTTTTCAACATAGTGCTTCATGCCCTCGCCCTTAGCATACTCATATGCAAGGTCAAACATGTTATACCACATATTATGAATACCAGCTAAAGTGATAAATTGATACTTGTAGCCCATCTCTGAAATTTTTTCTTGAAATGATGCGATTTCGCTATCATTTAGGTTCTTTTTCCAGTTGAATGATGGAGAGCAGTTATAGGCTAATAATTGGCCAGGGTTCTCAGCTAAAACTGCTTCTGCGAATTCTCGAGCAAAGCCAAGATCAGGTTTACCAGTTTCGCACCATACTAGATCTGCATAAGGTGCATAAGCGACACCTCGTGAAATTGATTGCTCTAATCCATTTTTTACAACATAAAATCCTTCAGCAGTTCTCTCTCCAGTAATAAAAGGAGCATCATGAGGATCAACATCAGAAGTCAGTAAATTTGCTGCTTCTGCATCCGTTCTAGCTAATAATAGAGTTGGAACACCCATGACATCTGAGGCTAATCGAGCAGAGATTAATTTTTGAACTGCCTCCTGAGTTGGAACTAAAACCTTTCCTCCCATGTGGCCACATTTTTTTACTGCTGCAAGTTGATCTTCAAAATGAGCTCCTGCTGCACCATTAGTTATCATGTTTTTCATGAGCTCAAAGGAATTTAGTACACCCCCAAAACCAGCTTCTGCATCAGCTACAATAGGCAAAAAGAAGTCAATATACTTGTCATCACTAGGATCTATACCTTGCGACCATTGAATTTCATCAGCTCTTTTAAAAGTATTGTTAATTCTTCTAACCATTGTTGGTACTGAGTCATAAGCATAAAGTGACTGATCGGGATACATGGTTTCAGAAGTATTTCCATCTGCTGCAACTTGCCAGCCAGATAGATAAATAGCTTCAATCCCAGCTTTTGCCTGTTGCATAGCCTGGCCAGCTGTAATGGCGCCCATACAATTAACATAACCTTTTTTAGAGGAACCATTTACTAAGTCCCAAAGCTTTTCAGCACCACGCCTTGCGTAAGTACATTCAGGCTGGACAGAACCTCGAAGTCTTACAACATCTTCAGCTGAATATGGTCTTTTAACATTAGCCCACCTTGGGTTTTCTTTCCAGTCTCTTTGCAGTGCTTTAATTTGATCTTTTCTGTTCACTTTATTCTCCTTTTTATTTGCATTTATTTTTGTGTATTTTTGACTAATAATCAAAATTTCATAACTTTATATTTATAACAATTAAGTCAGCTTTTTGAAAGAAATAATGTTTATTATATTGTATCTAACTTATTGAAAAAACGACTAAATATATTAATTTAGAATAATACCAATCTTATTTAACAAAAATTTATATATTTCACTATATAATATAATTATTTCATAATATGAAAAATGATATGAAGCCAAGATCTATTGATAAGAAATATAATGCTATTGAAAAATGCCTACAAATTCTTTCAATGTTTTCGCTAGACAAGTCAACATTTACTATTAAAGAGATTTGCGACCGATTGAACTTCAACGTTTCAACTGCTTATCGTATTCTTTCAACTCTCGAAGAGTATGGTTATGTCTCACGTCTTAAAAACAAAGACTACGTCATAGGAACTCAGGCGTTATATTTAAGTGCAATATATACACAAAGTAACCATCTCGAGCAGATTCGTTCAATAATTGATTACATTCGAAATGTTTCGGGGGAGACTTCATCTTTTTTTGTGGAGGAGGATAATAAACGTATTTGCTTGTATAGAGCACACTCGCGAGATGAGATAAGACATAACATTGAGCAAGGATCTAGATTAGATCTAAATCGCGGAGCTTCGGGGCGAATTATTTTAGCTTACGGCAAACGTCAAAAAGACAAGAAAGGCTTTTATAAAGATATTAGGGATAAAGGATATTATTTGTCAATTAATGAGCATAACCCTTCTTTGTTTGCTCTTGCTGTTCCTGTTCTCTCAAATACTGACAAGCTAGTTGGGGCAATTGTAGTTTCAGGGCCTATTACTCGCTTTAATGAAAAACAAAAATCTATACTTTTAAATCTTCTCAAGGAGCAACTCAAAAACATTGTAATGCCATAGTAAAAAAACGATTTGGGACTAAGAAAAATTCGTTTTTAATCCTATTGTGTTTATATTTTTTCAACTTTTTATGGGTAATTTTTTTTCTATTGCATTCAAATTTCATATGTATCATTATTGCTAGTAAAAACTACCTTGATTACACTTTCAATAAATAATAATTATGAAATCACATTTGTATATTCATGGTGACTATATTGAGTCATCTTCTGGAGAAACTTTTGACTCGATTAACCCTGCAAATGGTGAAGT
>CAYNES010000053.1:0-7185 GCA_964396315.1 uncultured Piscirickettsiaceae bacterium
GGTCGTGATCGTCATGCTCTTCATGGTCATGATCATCGTGTCCTTCGTGCTCATCATGTTCATCATGTTCATCATGGTCATGCTCATCGTGTCCTTCGTGCTCATCATGGTCGTCAAGCAGCTGGACTATTGGCATTTCGTAAGAAATAGCAACCTGATTTTGACTAATCACCATTGACAAATTATTTAGTCCATGGACATGTGCATTAGCGCGTCTTGCCTCTTCGGCGTTTGCAAAAGAAGAAACTAATAGTAACGATAGAAAGCCAAGTTTAAACATGAGGACACCTGTAAAGTTGAAAACAGGATAATATAACGTAAATGCAATATTATTGCAATAGGAACTCAATAAATAGTTACTCGGTGCTTGCAGTTATTATTGCGTAGTTTGAAAGATATCGTGGCAAGATAAAGTCTATAAAATGTTTTACAGTGCCTGTCTTTTCATTTAAAAACTCAGCAGATGATGCATTATTATTAAGCGCATTTGATGCTCTTTCAAGGCTTAATAGCATTTGCCAAGCAGCTGTTATAGTGCCTGACATCATGAGCGTATCAAAAGCGATTTTTCCAATAAGCTCTTTATTGTCAGCGTGCTTAAGAATAATCGAGACAGTGTGTTCAAGATCATTAACTGAGTTAGTAAAGCGCGTTAACTGAGAGTCAGTAACCATCTCTGATAGTGTTGTATTCATAGCAAACTCTTTCATCTCTGTAATTAGCTCTTCGGCCCCAATTCCGTTATCACTAATAATCTTTCTGCCCACAAGGTCCATTGCCTGAATGCCATTAGTTCCCTCATAAATTGGCAGAATTCGGGCGTCTCTAAGAATTTGAGCAATACCAGTTTCCTCAACATAGCCCATTCCTCCATGGCACTGTAAGCTCACAGAGGCAACTTCTTGTGCGGTTTCTGTACACCAGCCTTTAACAATAGGAGTTAATAGTCCGAGCCTCCTTTTATGCTTTTCTAGGTTTTCGATTGGAAGACTGCTTAAGGAGTAGTCTACCTCTGCGCAAGCGGCATAAGTTAGTGCTCGAGAGGCTTGTGTGATTGATTTCATGTTGGCTAGCATTCTTTGAACGTCCGGGTGCCTAATAATAGGTCCGGGCTCTTTAAAGCCAGGAGCAACACCTTGAACCCTTTCGTTACAAAAGCTAAGTGCCTGCTGATATGCTCTCTCAGAAACAGATACACCCTGGAGTCCAACCGTAAGCCTAGCATTGTTCATCATCGTGAACATGCATTGAATGCCTCTATTTTCCTCGCCAACTAGATAGCCGATTGCACCATTTTCTTCCCCATAGCTCATGACACATGTGGGGCAGGCATGGATGCCGATTTTATGCTCTATGGATAGCGCCTTTAGGTCATTTAGTTTTCCAAGAGAGCCGTCATTATTAACAAGTACCTTAGGCACTAAAAATAAAGAAATGCCTTTAATTCCTGCAGGCGCATCTGGCAGACGCGCTAATACCAAGTGAATAATATTCTCGGTCATGTCGTGCTCGCCCCAAGTTATATAAACTTTTTGCCCACGAATTAAGTAGTGATCACCATTAGGGGTTGCACGAGCTTTAAGTGAACCAACGTCAGTACCAGCATCTCCCTCTGTGAGGTTCATTGTACCGCTCCACTCTCCTGAAATTAGTTTCGGAAGGTAGAGTTGTTTGAGGTCTTCATTTGCATTTAGAGTGATTGCTTCAACTGCGCCTTGAGTCAGAAGCGGGCATAGGCCCCAAGACATATTAGCAGAATGCCACATCTCCTGAACGCTTGCAGCGACTACAAACGGCACACCTTGTCCTCCATAGTTTGGTGAGAATTGGAGCGAGCCCCAACCTCCTTCAACAAAGTGTTGATAGGCCTCCTTAAAGCCGGCTGCAGTGGTAACTTTTCCTGAGCCATCTATTTTCAAGCCTTCAGAATCACCTAGTTTGTTGATTGGCTCTATTTCCTCTTTCGCAAGCTTTCCAGCAGCTTCCAAGACGGTGTCAAGTATTTCAACTGTGGAGCTATCTAGACCGGTTTCATTGCAAAGTTTTTCAACCTCAACAACTTCTTTCAATACAAAACCCATGTCTTCAACAGGCGCAGTATAGTTTGACATTACTCTCCTCCCAGTTTCTTAACAGCTGCTCTTAGTTCGTGCTTTTGAATTTTCCCTGTTGCAGTTTTTGGAAGCGGACCAAAAACAACTTTTTTAGGTCTTTTAAATTTAGCCATATTGTCTTTACAAAAAGCTATTAGCTCAGCCTCAGAAGTTTCTTGATTAGGTTTGAGCTCAACAAAAGCACAAGGCACTTCGCCCCAGGCTTCGTCTGCCATTGCCACAACTGCAGCTTCTCCAACTAAGGGGTGTTGATAAAGAACATTTTCAACCTCAACCGAAGAGATGTTCTCTCCACCTGAAATGATGATGTCTTTAGATCTGTCCTTAATCTGTATGTAGCCATCGTTATGAATAACTGCAAGATCTCCACTATGAAACCAGTCATCAGCAAAAGCTTCTTTTGTGGCTTTAGGATTGTTCCAATAGCCCATCATGCAGGTATTACAACGTATAACAATTTCACCAATTGTTTCGCCATCATGAGGGACGCGATTACCTGAATCCTGGTCTATCACACTAACATCTTCAGTCATTGGGAATCTAACCCCCTGTCTTGAGCTAAGTCTAGCAAGTTCGGCCGAGCTCTCGTTAAGCCACGATGCTTGTGGAGCCGCCTGAAGAATATGTCCGTAGGTTTCTGTGAGGCCATAAACATGCATTACATTGAATCCAAGCGACATCATACTTTCTAAAACTTTTGCAGGTGGCGGCGCGCCTGCTGTCATGACCTTGATTTCTCTGTCGAATGATTTTTTTATCTCCTTAGGCGCGTTGGCAAGCATATTAAGCATTATCGGAGCGCCACCAAAATGAGTTACATAGTATTTATCAAGCAGTGCAAAAACTTTTTCTGGGTCAAAAGACCTAAGGCAAACTATAGTTCCAGCGAGAGCAGCCATTGTCCAGGCATGCCCCCAGCCGTTGCAATGAAATAGTGGAACAGAGTATAGGTAAACAGGATGGTTAGGAAGGTTCCATCCAACCACAGTGCCCATGCTCATTAGATATGAGCCGCGATGATGATAGACTACGCCTTTAGGCCTCCCCGTTGTCCCAGATGTGTAGCTAAGTGATAGAGGGCTCCATTCATCACTTGGCATTATCCAGTTATAAAGCGGGTCTCCATTATCAACAAGTGATTCATAGTCGATTACGTCAGCAGAAACGTCTGGCTGATAAGCAGCAAAAGAATCACTGATTAAAACAATCTTTGGTTTAACCGAAGCAATAGAGAGCGCCTTGGAAGCAACGTCAAAAAGCTCTCTGTCAACAAAGAGAATTTTTGCATTACTATCATCAAAAATATAGGCAATAGTTTGCGCATCAAGCCTAATATTTATCGTGTTTAAAATAGCGCCTGCCATTGGAATCGAAAAGTGCGATTCAAACATTTCTGGAGTGTTGAACGCCAACACTGAAATTGTATCTCCTGGTTCAATCCCATAGCTCTTAAGGCTTGAAGCAATTCTCACACACCTCTCTCTAGACTCACTCCAAGTGTAAGTCCTGTCTTCATATATAACTGACTTATAGTCACCATAGATATCAGCAGTTCTATGTATAAAAGAGATAGGAGTTAGCGGGACAAAATTAGCAGGATTTTTGTTCATAGCCTTAACTGTTAATTTCTAAGAGTAATGCCATTATCTAACATGGAGACAATTCTTGCTTGAGTTTCTTGTGTTTGGGCAAGCCTGATAAAAGAAGATCGTTCAGCGTCTAAAATTTCTTGCTCAGAAAAAACTGTTCCAGCCGGGCATTCGCCACCCGACATTACTCTGCCGATTTCAGCTCCAACAGTTACATCATGGGGCGTAAGCATGCCTTTTTTATGGTTTACCTCAAGCCACTCTAACATCTCTTTATAGTGTTCAGCGCCTGAAAGTGGAAGCGGCTCTCTTTGGCCAGCTTTTTTTGTTTTATCAATTGACGAGAGAGCAGCATTTAATATTCGATCGCGATTCATCTGAAACATGTCGCCAGGTCTTCTCATTGAGAGCGCATCAGCCTCTTGAGGTGAGTTGGCTTTTCTTCCAAGACCAATGTTCATAAATGATTTCCAAGCTCCTTTCTGAGTGTCGTCTAGCTTTTTTGTCCACCGATAAAGCGTTTCTTTACAACCACCACCGGCAGGAACAACGCCAACAAAAGACTCTACAAGACCCATTACAGAGTTAGCATGACTCACTACATGATCTGCATGCAATACAACTTCAAAACCACCACCGATTGACATGCCAACAGGAGCAGCAATAACAGGGAGTTTAGAGCCTCTCATTTGAAGCATAGTATTTTGAAAATAAGCAAGAAAGGCATCAAGACCATCAAAGTCATTTTTTTCAAAACAGTTCCTAACGCTCCACAGGCTAACGCCACAAGAAAAATGTTGAAAGTCGTTGTGAACTATTACGCCCCTGAGGCCTTTGCTTTCAGAGATAGTGACAGCATCAGAAATTATGTCTAGGCTTTGACTGTCGAGAGCGTTTGCTTTGGAATGGAACTCCACAATAGCCGCACCTTCGTATTCAAACCAGCTTGCAGACTCATTTGAGTTAATTGGAGTCAAGGTCTGCCGTGCCTCAGAAAATCTAAGCACACCTTTTGGTCTGATAATGGGCCTAAGCTCTCCTGAACGAGTTAGCGTGCTTAAGGTTGAATTAGAGCTGTTGTAAAACTTTTTGTTTGTGCTTCTTTCAAGAAAGTCAGGTACGTTTTTGGAGCTATTTTTAAGTCGACTAACGAAGTAATCGACGCCAATTTCATCAATTAACTCAAATGGTCCTTTTACCCAGTTATAGCCAAGCTTCATTGCGTCATCAATTTGGGTCAGATCTTCAGTTACCTCAGGAACCAGTGAAGCGGCATAAGACAAAGTCTCAGAAAGCACATCCCAGATAAAGAAACCATAGTTACTTTCATCACTGATAATGGCAGTGACGCCATTTTTTTCAGCATCATCTAAGAGTGGAGTTTTTAGTCGCTCATGGTCAATATAGTTTCCGGTGGACAAGTCTATTACCATTTTGTTATCACCAATCTGCTTATAAAAACCCTGATCATTTTTATTTCCAGTTTGACCATTGGCGATCATATTGGATACAAATTCTATTGGTGTTGCATATTGATGAAAAGCATCATTTTCAGGCAAGATGTTTTCGAGGCTTTTTGCTACATCAGCCATTAGATCAATACCAATTAGGTCGTAAAGCCCAAAAACTCCAGTTTTTGGAAGCCCCAGTGGCCTTCCAAAAAAAGCATCAGCTTCTGTTGGAGAAAGGTTATATTCAAACGCTTTATGAAGGGCACACTGAATTGCAAAAACACCTACTCTGTTTGCAAGAAAACCAGGAGTATCTGAGCAGGGAACAACACCCTTGCCAAGCATAGTTTCACAAAAAACATCAAGTGTGTCCATCACATCCTGTCTGGTTTGTTCGCCCCTAACCAGTTCTAGGAGTCTCATGAAGCGAACCGGATTAAAGAAATGAGTAATGGCAAAGCGCTCACAAAAGTCTTGAGGCATACCTTCAGTTAACAGACTAATTGGAATGGTAGAGGTGTTGGAAGTAATGATGGCGGATTCTTTACAGCTGTCATGAAGCTTCTTGTAGAGCGCCTGTTTTATGTCAAGCCTTTCTACAACAGCTTCAGCAATCCAGTCACAATCTATGAGCTCATTAAAATCATCCCTTGTATTTCCAAGCTTTATAAGCTCTTCAGACTTTTTGCTCATAATTCCTGGCATGTCAGGATCTTTGAGTCTCTCTAATCCTCTTTCAGCTAGACTGTTTACACTTTCACCTTCAGATGGAAGGTCTAGCAGCCAAACCTCTATGCCTGCGTTAGCAACTTGACCGGCAATACCAGCGCCCATCGTTCCGGCGCCAATGACGCCAACCTTTTTGATTTTATTCATGGGTTTGTTTTTAAAATAAACGTTTTAATGGCATCCAAAGTGGCCTTTGGGGCCTCTATTGGAAGCATATGACCTGCGCCAGAAATAGTTGTAGTTTCTGCACCCAGGAATCCTGCAAGCTCCAGTCCAAATTTATATGGTGTGTTTTTATCTTCTGTTGCCACAATAACATTTGAGGGCGCTTTTAAAGTTTTTGCACAGCTGGTTCCATTTTTGTATTTGTTGCAAGCTAATAGGTCTTCAGCCAAAGGATTTTTTGACATAATTTGTCTCCCAATACCTATTGGTTGCATTCCAGGAACAGCACTACTTCCTGAGTGAGATCTAGATCCAAAGCCCCACCTTAAAAGCATATCGGCAGCCTCCACCGTACTTTTCTTGGCGGTTTCAACAAGCGCTTCATTCACGGGGATTGATGAGGCACTGGCAACCGCAGTTAAGGATTGCAGTTTGTCTTCTAAGAGAATTGCTGCTTCAAGAGCAACAAGAAAGCCCTGCGAGTGGCCAACCAGATGAATGTCTTCCGCTCCAGAATGCTTAATTGCTTTCACAAGCCATTTGCCCATACTTTCAATAGATTTAAGAGGCTCGCCTTCTGATAAGCTATGACCAGGTAAATCAGGCGCCAAAACAGAGTAACCATGAAATGCAAACCAGCGTGCTTGAAGCGCCCAAGATCTGTGATCAAGTCCACTTCCATGAACGAAAACCACAGTTGGTTTTTTTGGATCAAAAGCACAGCCTCCTGTGGCCACAAATATATTTACTCCATCAACAACAATATTCATTAACTTGTTGCCTTTTCTACTGCCTTTAGGCCAACTTTAAAATCATTAATGATATCTTTAACAGATTCGATTCCAACTGATACTCGAATAAGATCAGGACTTGTTCCTGAGGCTTTCATCGCTTCATCATCGAGTCGAGAGTGGGTTGTGCTTGCAGGGTGTAAGACGAGTGTTCTCGAGTCGCCTACATTTGCTAAATTTGATGAAAGCTTAAGGGAATTAATAAATGCCGCTCCTCCTTCTCTTCCTCCCTTGACACCAAAACACAACATTGAGCCAGCACCATTTGGAAAAAGCTCTTTTGCAATTTCGTAGGTGGGGTTTTCGGGAAGATCGGGGTGGTTAACCCACATTACTGCAGACTGTT
>CAYNES010000054.1:0-3978 GCA_964396315.1 uncultured Piscirickettsiaceae bacterium
AGGATTTTCCCCCTACCTTTAGGTCTATCTGGCTGACAATAGACCGCCACAACTTCGTGATTGGAGTTATGGATTTTAGATAATGCAGTGACTGCAAAGTCAGGAGTGCCTGCAAAAATAATACGCATTATTTTATTGAATTTCGACCCACTTTTATAGCATTCAAAATTTGCTTTGGAGAGGTGCCGCCTGTGTGATTTCTAGAATTAACAGAGCCCTCTAAAGAAATAGCGTCAAAAACATCACTCTCAATACTAGTATTAAATGCATGAAACTCATCTAGAGTAAACTCACTTAAGTCTTTATTTTCTGTGATTCCATGAGCTACAGCTTTTCCAACAACTTCATGAGCATCCCTGAATGGCAAGCCTTTATTGACGAGGTAGTCCGCTAAATCAGTTGCAGTTGTATAGCCTTTGATAGCTGAATTAAGCATATTTTCTTTATTGGCATGGATTTTAGGAACCATATCAGCAAAAACACGCAGGCATGAGTATATCGTTTCAACGCTATCAAAAAGTGGCTCTTTATCTTCTTGGTTGTCTTTGTTATAGGCTAGAGGCTGACCTTTCATTAAAGTTAGTAGTGAGATTAAGTTGCCTGTAACCCTCCCAGTTTTACCTCGAACCAATTCAGGGACATCAGGATTTTTCTTTTGAGGCATAATCGATGAGCCAGTGCAAAAGCTATCAGGAAGTGATATAAATTCAAATTGAGCACTAGACCAGAGAATAAGCTCTTCAGAAAACCTTGAAAGATGCATCATTATAAGGCTTGCATTGGATGCAAATTCTATTGCAAAGTCGCGATCACTAACAGCATCTAAAGAGTTCTGACAGATGCGTTCAAACCCAAGTAACTCAGCAGTTCGTGCACGATTAATAGGATAACTTGTTCCTGCAAGAGCTGCACTTCCTAGTGGCATAGTATTGATGCGTTTAAAACTTTCTTGAAGGCGCTCCCTATCACGCTTAAACATTTCAAAATATGCTAACAAGTGGTGCCCAAAAGTAATCGGCTGCGCAGCCTGAAGGTGAGTAAAGCCAGGCATTATTGTATTCTTTTCCTGCTCAGCAAGATCAAGTAAGGCATTCAAAAGTTTTTCTAACTCTTGAGTGATTAATAGAACATGATCTCTCAAGTAAAGTCTAATATCTGTTGCGACTTGGTCGTTACGTGAGCGTCCTGTATGTAATTTTTTGCCAGCTTCACCACAAATCTCAGTTAGCCTCGACTCAATATTCATGTGTACATCTTCAAGATCGGTTGACCAATTGAATTTGCCTGAAGTTATCTCGTTTTTGATGAGATCAAGCCCATCGAGGATTTCTTTTAATTCATTGGTTGTTAATACATTTACTTCGCTAAGCATTGTTGCATGCGCTATTGATCCCTCTATATCATAGAGAGCTAAGATTTGATCAAAAGAGATAGACGCGCCAAATATTTTGACAAACTCATCTGTCGGCTCATTGAAACGACCACCCCATAAATGATTTGTTTTAGAAGTCATTGCTATATTTACTCAGTTTTAAATACAATTTTAAATTAATGCACATTATTCCAGTATCTAAGGCCTAAGTTACTGAAAATGATATAAAAACCTATTTAAGCTACCAAGACAATAAAAAATATTATCTTTTAATTCAGCAAAAATATTTTATTAGCCAACATTACTAATCAACACTCGATAAAATATTATTGAAATCGATTTCATTTGGAGGCAGCATAATCGTGCTTAAAATTGCCACACGTAAAAGCCCCTTAGCCCTTTGGCAAGCTGAGTTTGTAAAATCTAACTTAGAGAGTTTATATTCAGATTTGAAGATCGAGTTGGTAAAAATGACTACTCAGGGAGATCAGATTCTTAATTCACCACTTTCAAAGATTGGTGGCAAAAGTCTATTTATTAAGGAGTTAGAATTAGGAATGATGGAGGGTAGGGCCGATATTGCTGTCCACTCCATGAAAGATGTCCCTTATGAGTTGCCTCAAGGTTTTGAAATAGGGGCTATTCTTGAGCGTGAGAACCCATTTGACGCTTTGGTTTCGAATACTGTTAGTTCGCTAGATGACCTTCCAGTCGGTGCAAGGGTAGGCTCTTGCAGCTTGAGACGCATCGTACAGCTAAAAGCATTGAGGCCAGATCTTGTAGTTTTAGATCTTCGGGGTAATGTTAATACCCGCTTAAAGAAGCTTGATGATGGTGAGTATGACGCAATTATTCTAGCTTGCTCAGGCCTTATAAGGCTTGGTCTTGAGGAGCGAATTAAGCAGCATCTAAGCCCTATCCAATCTTTACCAGCGGTTGGTCAGGGAGCTCTTGGAATCGAGATAAGGGCCAATGATCATGAAATAAGCAGCCTGATTGAGCCACTTATTCACAAAAAAACTTTGAGTGAGGTAAGCGCAGAAAGAGCTTTAAACGCCACCCTTCAAGGAGGATGTTCAGTTGCAATTGGTGCTTATGCAACGAGTGATGGCTCTGAAATAACACTGAGAGGAATGGTTGGAAATGTGGACTCTGGAGAAATAATAAGGGTTGAAGAGCATGGTGAGATTAGTAAGCCAATAGATTTAGGAGTCAGAGCCGCAAACAAACTGTTATCCTTAGGCGCAAGAGAGTTATTAAATGAGGCATGAATTGATTCTAAATGATAAGCAATTAAACCATCACTTAAAGGAGCTTGATGACTGGACTATTAAAAATGACAAGCTTTTCAAAGTGTTTAAATTTGCAGATTTTGCTCAAGCTTTTGAATTTATGAGTTTGGTTGCAATAACAGCTGAAACGATGGATCATCACCCTGAATGGTCAAATGTTTATAATACAGTTGAGATTAATTTAGTGACTCACAGCGAGGGCGGAATCACAGAGCTGGATATTGATTTAGCGAAGAAAATTGATTCTCAGAAACTTGCACTAGAGTTCTAATCGAACAAGGCATCCACAAAATCTTTTGAATTAAATGGTTTTAGGTCTTCAATTGCCTCACCAACGCCAATAAAGCGTATCGGAAGTTTGAGAGAGTCAGATATTGAAAACAAAACACCACCCTTTGCTGTCCCATCAAGCTTCGTTATTGCTAGCCCAGATAAGCCAATAGATTTATGAAATTCATTGGCTTGTTGAACGGCATTTTGACCTGAGCCACCATCGATCACAAGAAGTGTTTCGTGAGGAGCATTCTCATTATTTTTTCTTAGAACTCTCTTTATCTTTTCGAGTTCTTGCATAAGATTATCCTGGGTATGCAGTCTCCCTGCGGTATCAGCGATTAGAATATCAATTTTTTTTGATATGGAGGATTGATAAGCGTCATAGACCACTGAGGCTGCATCTGCCCCAGTCTTTTGAGCTATCACGGGTATATCATTTCTTTCACCCCAAACCTGAAGCTGTTCAACTGCAGCTGCTCTAAAGGTGTCTCCAGCTGCGAGCATGACTGATTTACCTTCACTTTGAAATAACTTGGCAAGTTTTCCAATGGTTGTCGTTTTGCCTGCACCATTAATTCCAACTACTAAAATCACAAAAGGTATTTCAGAGCTAGGCTCTAATAGGTTTTCTGTTAATAGTAGCGATTCAAGTTCGAGCTTGATTAATTGGTATAAGCTATCTTCATCTTTAAGCTCTTTTCTCGAAGCTTTTTTTCTGACACTTTCAATAATCTTGTCAGTGGTTTCTATACCTATGTCTGAACTGATTAAAAGGATTTCTAACTCCTCAAGAAGATCATCATCAATCTTCTTTTTACCAATAATTAGAGATGAAAGTCCGTCGCCAAGTTTTTTTTTGGATTTAAAAAGTCTTTCCTTAAGAGAGGGCTTCTTTTTTACTTCTTCAGCTGCTTTGGCCGCTTCTTTAGCAAGAATTTCAGCTTCTTTCGCTTTTTCTTCTTCAGCCTTTCGCTTCGCTTCCTCTAACTTTAGCTTTTCTTCAGCTGCTTCAGCAATTCTCTTTTCTTCAGCTGCTTT
>CAYNES010000054.1:4078-7115 GCA_964396315.1 uncultured Piscirickettsiaceae bacterium
AGTGCCTTGATTATTGATTGAATACAAATTTTACTATGTGAGAGGATATCAGAGACGAAAATAAGCGAATGATTAGAAGATTAAAACTCTCAATAATAAACATAAAAACACGTCAAAACGGTATTATGTTTTTATTTTTTTGATTTATTATGCTCTGGGTTAAAGCGATACATATTTTTGGATTTGTTTCATGGATGGCAGGGATGTTTTACTTGCCTCGATTATTTGTCTACCACTCTATGGCGGAGGATGAAATTAGTATTGACCGATTCAAGATTATGGAGAGAAAGCTTTATAACGGCATCATGATGCCGAGCTTTATTCTTACTACTGTTTTAGGTTTCTGGATGATTCAGAGTTATGCATGGGAGGTTTATAGCGGAATGTATTGGCTAAAGATTAAGCTATTTCTTGTAGCTATTTTGATAGCCTATCACTTTTACTGTGGGTATTTAGTGAGAGTTTTTGCAGAAGATAGAAACATTAAATCCCATGTCTTTTTTAGGTGGTTTAATGAGTTTCCAGTCATTATTTTAATTGGAATTATTGTTCTCGTAGTTGTTAAGCCTTTTTAAAGTTAAAAATGAGCATTTCAGAAGACAGAAAGGAATTAGACTCTTATATTAACGAGCGAGTTGACATTGACTCTGTTGCAAGTTTCAAGGGCAATGAGCACATCGTAAAACTTAAGCTAAAATTTAATATAGCAAAAATAAGGAAATCTCTAGATGATATTAAAGCTAGCGCAGAATTCAAAACTGCTGCATCTGGATTCCATGCTCTTGCCATGACCAAAAGAAAAAATAGCTCAGTTGACTCTGATAAAGATCTTGTTGGTCGCTACTACACTCGTGTTGATGAGAGCTATAAGGAGCTAGCCAAGGACGAATTGGTGGACGAGGCATCCTTCTGTGAGCTCGTTGATATCTTTAAGGGTACATATTTTGAAACCATCTATGATGAGTTAACGGCTCGATACCCAATTGGAAGAGTCCGTATTCTTGAAAAAGATAGCTTTAACTGTAATTCTTGGCATAGGGATCCAGAGCCTAGACTTCACATTCCAATTTATACCAACCCTGGATCATTATTCATAGTCAACCATCATTGCACCCACCTTCCAGCCGATGGCTCTGTATATTTCACTGATACGAGGGGCTATCACACCGCCTTGAATGGAGGATATAAGCCTAGGACTCACCTTGTAGCTACTTTGGCATACCCTGAATACAAACCTTAGTGGCTTGGAACTATGAACCAATATACTTCAAATAAACACCTCTCTCAACAAGTCAATTTAAAACATCCAATTGACTTCAGAAGTGATACGGTTACTCTACCATCCAAGGAAATGCTTCAAAATATTCAAAATGCTAGCCTTGGTGACGATGTTTACGACGAAGATGGAGCTGTTAATGAGCTTCAAGAGTATGCAGCAAAATTGTTAGATAAAGAGGCAGCATTATTTTTTCCAAGTGGCACTCAGAGTAACCTCACTGCAATGCTTTGTCATTGCCAGCGTGGTGATGAGGTTCTTATTGGACAAAATTATCACACTAACGTCTATGAAGCGCGTGGCGCATCAGTACTTGGCGGTGTTGGCATTTGCCCCATTAAGACTTCAGCCTCTGGATCAATGAATGTTGAGGATATGCTTAGTCAAGTCAAGGACGATGATCCGCATTATGCTGTCACTAAACTACTATGCCTTGAGAATACTTTCTCTGGCAGGGTTCAACCTCAAAGAGAGCTTGATGATCTTGCAAAGGCTGCCCATAAGAAAAACTTAAAAGTCCATTTAGATGGTGCGCGCCTATTTAATGCACATATCAAAACTGGACTATCAATGAAGCAATTAACTAGCTGTTTTGATAGTGTATCAATCTGCCTATCAAAGGGATTAGGAGCCCCTGTAGGTTCAATGCTCGTTACAGACCTAGCTACAATTAATAAAGCTTATCGACTTCGGAAAATGCTTGGAGGAGGAATGAGGCAAGTTGGTGTTATCGCATCTTGTGGTATGTATGCTTTAGAAAACAACATTCAAAGGCTACAAGAAGACCATGATAATGCTAGACTTCTCGCAAAAGGATTATCATCAATTCAAGAGTTATCAGTCGATTTTGGTGAAAGCCAGACCAATATGGTTTTTGTGAGTTGTCCTGAGCCTCATAGAGCGCCTCTTGAAAAATTTTTATTCGATAAAGAAATCATAGTTTCTAATCTTGATCGAGGAAGACTGGTTTGTCACCTTGGAATAGGGGAGAAAGATATACTATTTGTTATTGATTCTTTTAAAGAGTATTTTAAATAGTCAGATTAACTAAGCACCTGGTCTAAAAAAGCTTTTGTTCGATCATTTTGAGGGTTATTAAAGAATTCTTCTGGTGTGTTCTGTTCAACAATTTCGCCTTCATCCATAAAGATTATTCTATCAGCAACCTGTCTTGCAAAGCCCATTTCATGAGTAACACAAATCATCGTCATTCCACTTTTTGCAAGCTCAACCATGGTATCTAATACTTCAGAAACCATTTCAGGATCGAGTGCTGAGGTCGGCTCATCAAATAGCATTACTTTTGGCTGCATGCACAGACTTCTTGCAATCGCAACGCGCTGTTGTTGTCCTCCCGAGAGTTGTTCGGGATACTTGTCAGCTTGTTCTGGAATCTTGACCTGTTTAAGTAACGCCATGGCTCTATCTTTTGCCTCATTTTCGTTAATCCCTCTGACCCAATTTGGACCAGCCATGCAATTCTCTAGAACTGTTAAGTGTGGGAATAAATTGAAGCTTTGAAAAACCATGCCAATATCTTGTCGAACAGTATCAATATCTTTCATTTTCTCGTGAAGTTCAATTCCAGTAACATGTATTTGTCCTTCCTGGTGAGCTTCCAGCCGATTAAGGCATCTAATTAATGTTGATTTCCCTGAGCCAGATGGCCCACAGATAACAATTTTTTCTTTAAGTTTAATTTCTAAGTCAATATTCTTTAAAGCTTGAAAATCGTCATACCATTTACTCACACTTTTAAGA
>CAYNES010000055.1:0-7083 GCA_964396315.1 uncultured Piscirickettsiaceae bacterium
ACTAAAGTTCTAAACTTTAAGGCCGTCTCTTGAGGCGGCCTTAATTTTATTTAAAATTCAACCCTGATAATGTTTGAGTCTGTTCTAAATCTTAATAGTTGGTTTCTGTTCTTTACTGTTTATCTTTTGATTGGCTTTGTGCTCTCAAAAGAAGTCTACGGCTTTGTACCGAAAATCATGTCTAGTATTGGTTGGCCAATAGAATTTACTCAAAAGTTATTCGGTACTAAATCACTACCTTATTTATTTTTATTTCCAAATATTCTGATATTTGGTCTATTTACTTTTCTTCCATTGTTTATGAATTTTGGGTTTTCAGTAACCGATGGAACAAGCATAAACTTTGAATCTCGAGACTTCTCTGGTCTAGATAACCTTGCAAGAATTACACAAGAAGTTCAAATTGATACTGGCGGTATCAATGTTGAGAATGATAAATTTCAAGCGGCTCTTTATGACACCTTTGTGTTTGTCATTCTTCAAGTTCCAATTATGATTCTCATTGCACTATTCACTGCAATAGTTCTCAATAGAGAGATTATTGGAAGAGGTTTTTGGAGGGCTGTGTTTTTTTATCCAGTCATGCTCAGTCCAGTTGTTGTTGCCTTTTTATGGACACTTATTTTAAAGAGACAGGGAATGCTCTCCCAAACCTTAATAGATTGGAATTGGATTAGCGAGCCAATACAATGGCTAGTCGACCCTTCATGGACCATGTTTTGGTCTATCTTTGTTTATACATGGGCTCATATGGGCTTTTATATGCTGATATTACTGGCTGGTCTACAGTCTATTCCAAGAGATTTGTATGAGGCTGCACAAATGGATGGAACCTCTGAGAGAAGAGTGTTTTGGCGAATTACACTCCCTCTATTGATGCCAATCTTGCTAGTAGTGACAGTGCTCTCCCTCATTAAAGCCGTTCAGGCATTTGAGGAGTTGTATGCTCTCCAAGTAGGATGGGTTTCACTTGTATCGTATATTGTAGAGAACGCTGGAATTAGAGGGCAAAAAACATTCTTTGGTTTGGGCATTGCTGCAATGGCGTCCTTAATTGTAGCACTCATATTGATTATTCTTTCTTTGCTGCAGTTCTATTTAACTAGGAGGCAGGTCAAGTTATGACAGATGTCATTAAATTTTTTACTAGAAGACAAGGAAAGAAGAAAGCCAGCCTGACTGACTGGATTTCTTATGGTTTTCTAATTCTTGGATTTTTAATCATATTTTTACCGGTTTTGTGGTTAATAATGAATTCCGTTAAATCGCAATTCCTACTTCAAAAATATGACACTAATTTTCTTCCAATGGATTACGAGCGTGTTGCAAGAGCAACGACCTATGGTCCAGACGGAAAAGACATCCTGATTATGAAAGATCTTGAGCCTTGGGTCATGTTTTGGAAAAATTTAGATGATGAAGAGAAAGCTGAAAAAGATGTTATTGGCTACATTCAAAACTTTAGTGGTAATGAGTATTACGCCTTAAGGTCACACTTTGGCTTGGTATCTGTTTTTGCAAAAGACTTAATAGCTGATCAGAATTTGCCTGAATGGCTCATTAAGTATCCGAGTATGTTTCCTAGCGCAAAAAAAGACTATGACCCACAGTCCATTGTTGACACATTAAATAATGAAGACGCTAGATTGTTATCAGAATATCTTGGTCTTAAGCCATACAAGGCAAATGGATTTACTGCTCAAATCCTGGTCTCTATGCCAGACCCTGAGACAGGGGAGCTAGTTGAGTATTCAGTAAGCCGAATAAATCCAACCAAGGATACCGTTAACGCTAGACTTGTTTCTGATCCAAAAAGAGGCATCACAAAGCTTAATCAGAATGAAATCATTATTAATAAGAGTTTAAAACCATCTTGGATTAATTATACGGATCCACTTACCAAAAAAGCTTTAGGAAGTTTTGATGCAGTTAGGTGTCTGAATAACTCTGTATTTGTCACAATTGTAGCCACAATCATTACTTTACTAATCAACTCGATGGCTGCTTTCGCTTTGTCAAAGTATCGCTTTAATGGGCAAATTGTATTCTTTGTGATTATCTTGGCAACGTTAATGGTGCCAGCATCTGTTCTCATTGTTGGAATCTTTAAGATGGTTACCATGACGGGATTATCTGGCTCTCTCTGGGGGGTTATTATCCCGGGGGCTGCGACACCCACCGGGGTCTTTATGTTGCGGCAGTACATGCTTACAATTCCAGATGAGCTTCTTGAAGCAGCTAGGATGGATGCGGCTAGTGAATGGACCATTTATTGGCGCATTATATTTCCATTGGCGCTTCCTGCGATAGCTGTTCTTGGTATTCTCTCAATTATATGGCGTTGGAATGATTTAATACTTCCAATGATAGCAGTTTCAACAACAAAAGCTGCCTACACTATTCAGCTTTGTTTGCTAGACTTTAACGGCGAGTATATTGCAAGAGAGCACTATGCATTGGCAATGACAGTGGTTAGTTTGATTCCTACTACGCTTGTCTTTGTTTTCCTTCAAAAGTACATTACAACAGGTATTGCCTCAACAGGCATGAAATAAATTATGGCAAATCTAAAACTTATTGATATTAAAAAATCTTACGGCAAAACTGAAGTCATCCATGGACTCGATCTAGAGGTTCTAGATGGAGAATTTTGCGTTCTGGTTGGACCGTCCGGTTGTGGTAAGTCAACGCTTCTAAGAATGATAGCTGGGCTTGAAGCAATAACGGAAGGGTCGATATTAATTAATGACGAAAAAGTGAATGACATTTCAGCTGCCAAAAGGGGGCTAGCTATGGTATTCCAATCTTACGCTCTATATCCTCATATGACGGTCCGTCAAAATCTTGCTTTTGGTCTTGAGAATCTTAAGCTAGATAAAGATGATATTGAACAGAGAATTACTAAGGCTGCTAACCAGTTAAGGATGGAGGATTACCTTAAAAGGAGGCCTGGTCAACTTTCAGGTGGTCAAAGACAGCGAGTTGCAATTGGCAGGGCTATCGTTAGGGAGCCGTCAATCTATCTATTTGATGAACCCCTATCAAATCTAGATGCTGAGCTACGAGTGGCTACTCGAGTTGAACTTAAAGCGCTTCATGCAAGGCTCGGCAATACAATGATCTATGTGACTCATGATCAAGTCGAAGCAATGACCATGGCCGATAAAATTGTAGTCATGCATGATGGCATTATTGAGCAAACTGGCTCGCCATTAGATTTATACAATAAGCCCGCTAATTTGTTTGTTGCAGGATTTATTGGCTCACCAAAAATGAATTTTTTAGACAGTTCTTTGTTGCCAGAGGACATTAAGAAGCTTGCTCCAAAAGGTGCAAGTACTTTTGGTATTAGGCCTGAACATCTAAAAATTCAAGACCAGAATGCTCTTCCTCTTGAAGTAAGAAGCGTCGAACAGTTAGGCTCAGATAGCTACCTTTATGGAGTAACCATCGATAAGCAAGAGATATCAATCAAGCTTAATAACCAAACCAGCATCAAGGGAGGCGAGTCTATCAAGGTAGGCTTTAATCAGAGTAACACCCACTGGTTTAATGAAAAAGGCGTTTCTCTTTAATTTTTGATTGTGTATCATCGTTTTAATTAGTTTTCAATCAAATTTATATGACCTCTAACAACCAATCAACGGTTTGGATTAAAAGACCTTTGGCAATCTTTGCAGAGAATGCTGAAGAAGGTATCGTTCTGCAGGGTCAAAAAATTTTAGAACTGGTTCCACTGGGTCAAAGCCCTAAAAGTCAAATTGATGAGATTTATGATGCTAGTGATAGTGTTTTACTTCCTGGACTCATAAATACACATCATCATTTTTATCAGACACTGACAAGGGCTTATCCTGAGGCTTTAAATAAAGAGCTTTTTCCATGGCTTAAAAGTCTGTACAAGGTTTGGGCAAACATTCAGCCTGAAATGATAGCGGTATCAACTGAACTTGCATTATCAGAACTATTGTTGTCAGGTTGCACCACTGCAAGTGATCATCATTATTTGTTTCCAAGTCAACTTGAGAGTGCTATTGATATTCAGGTTGAGGAAGCTAAAAAATTAGGGATGCGGGTTGTTTTAACGAGAGGCTCGATGAGTCTTGGAGAAAAAGATGGAGGTTTGCCACCTCAGTCTGTTGTTCAAACTAAAGAGCAAATCCTATTCGACAGCGAACGCCTTATTAAAACCTATCATGATAGTAGTGAAGGCGCAATGACCCAAATCGCTCTTGCTCCATGCTCTCCTTTCTCAGTTACTACTGAATTGATGATTGAAACTGCTCAGCTTGCCAAGCAGTATGATGTAAGGCTTCACACCCACCTAGCAGAGACGATAGATGAAGAAAATTTTTGTTTAGAAAAGTTTGGGTTAAGAACAGTTGACTACCTTGAGAGTGTGGGTTGGTTGTCTGATCGAACTTGGCTCGCTCACGGGATACATTTTAATAAAGAAGAGATACAAAAATTAGGTCAGGCAGGTGTCGGTATTTGCCACTGTCCGAGTTCTAATATGATGCTAGCTTCTGGCATATGCCATAGTCTCGAGCTTGAAGATGCTGGCTCTACTATTGGTCTTGGTGTGGATGGTTCTGCTTCGAATGATGGATCTAATATGATTGCTGAGCTGAGGCAAGCAATGTATTTACAGCGTCTGCGTTATGGCGCGTCCAAGATTACCCACCAAAAAGCCTATCATTGGGCCACCAAAGGCTCTGCTGCGCTTCTAGGAAGGGATGATATTGGTGAGATTGTAGTTGGTAAACAGGCAGATTTAGCACTCTTTAAGCTTGATGAAATAAGATTCTCCGGCAGCCATGATGCTTTAGCAGCATTACTCCTATGTGGTGCGCAAAAGGCAGACAGAGTTATGGTTGCTGGAAATTGGAAGGTTATTGATGGTCGTATTATTGGTCAAGATAGCTCTGAATTGATGAGCCGTCATAGTGATGCTGCCAAACAATTGCGTCAACTATCTAGCCTATAGTTTTTTCTTAAAATAGTCGTTGACTTGCCATATAGAGTTATTTATAATTTAAACTTGAATATTGTTACATAAATCAAGTTAAGTATGAATACAGCAAATCATGGAGGCGCCAGAAAGGGTGCTGGCCGCAAAAAAAACTCAGGTAGTTTTAAAGAAGAAACAAAGGTTATTAGGGTCCCTGTTAGTTTAGTTAATGCTATTAATCCTATCATTGAAATCTATAAATCTCAGGTTAAGTCTGATGTCGAGGTGCTTTTAGCTCATGATAATCCAACTGAATTGTCAATTCCAATTTTTACCTCTAGAGTTCAGGCAGGATTTCCTTCTCCAGCAGATGACCATTTGGAGGATACGCTTGATTTGAATACACATTTAATTCATCATAAGGAGGCTACATTTTTTGTAAAGGCTCAGGGTGACTCGATGATGGGTGTAGGTATTCAGCAAGGAGATATTTTGATAGTTGACAAGTCTTTAACTGCCAAAAGTGGAAAGATAGTGATTGCAGTTGTTGATGGTGAGTTTACTGTTAAGCGTCTACATAAATACAAAGGAAATATAACCCTTAAGGCTGAAAATCCTGATTTTAAGGATATTAAAATTGGTGGCGATGATGAGCTGATTATATGGGGTGTTGTGACATCAGTGATTCATCAGTATGAGTAACCGAACCAAGTTTGCATTAATCGACTGCAATAACTTCTATGCTTCCTGTGAAAGGGTGTTTGAACCTAAACTAGAGGGAAAGCCCATTGTTGTTCTTTCTAATAATGATGGATGCATTATCGCTCGGTCTAATGAAGCCAAAGCTCTAGGCATTAAAATGGGAGCGCCTTTTTTTAAAGTTAAGAACTTAGTGGCTAAGAATAATGTTGTAGTCAAATCTTCAAACTACCCTTTGTATGGAGATATGTCTTCTAGAGTAATGAAGATTATTGGAGAATACTCACCGGTTCAGGAGATTTATTCTATCGATGAAAGTTTTATAGAGTTGGAAAGACTCCCATTTAATTTAATGAGTCATATGCAGTCCTTAAGGCAGCGAGTTAAAAGCTGGACAGGAATTCCAGTATGTGTTGGCATTGGAAGCACCAAAGTTTTAGCAAAGCTTGCGAATCGTATTGCTAAAAAATACTCAAGATTCAATGGTATTTTTGATATAGATGATTTACCCTATGATAGGTACTGCAAGCTATTACAGTCTATTGAAGTAGGAGATTTGTGGGGTGTAGGAAGTCAAAGCGCTAAAAAACTAAACCGTATTGGTATTCACACTAGCTATGATTTTTATAAAGCTGATGTAGGCATCATTGAGACTCTTTTAGGAGTTAATGGAAAGAAAGTTTATCAAGAGCTTTATGGTAACTCATGTATTCCTATTGAGGTTATTCCTCCAACAAGACAACAAATTGTCTCCTCACGTTCTTTTGGCTCTGATTTAAAGGACTTTGATGAATTAAATCAAGCGCTCACTAATCTGACTAGAAAAGCCGTTAATAAGTTGAATAATCATAAACTTGCAACAACAACCATTACTGTTTTTATTTATACGAATCCACACAAGAAAGATAAGCCCTATGTTCATTTATCAAAAACAGTAGGCATGACCAGTGCTATTCAGGATGAATCTCAAATTATCCCTCTAGTAGCACAAATACTAAGACTCATTTATAAGCCTGGACACTCCTTTTATAAAGGGGGTTTGGTGTTAGCTAATTTAACCAAAGACTATCAACAGCAGGATCTCTTTTCAGTCAATCAAAATCCTAAAATAGAGTCATTCAAGCTTCAAAAATCTAACACAATACGAGGTGTTAATAAAAAGTTTAAAGAGTCAATTAAATATGCCAGCGAATTGGGAAATAATCGTTGGCTTCCAAGGGCTGAGTTTAGGTCCAATAGATATACGACAAACTGGTCTGAATTGCTAATAATCTAAAAAATGATCTTGTTGAGGTTTTTTTGTAAGCAAGACTAGACAAGTTTGTGACAAATTGTAATAGTTTGATATATATATAAAATATAATAGAAGCGATTGCAATTCATCAGGAGGGAGAAAAGGTTGTGATGAAGCAACTAGCAATAATTGATGATGA
>CAYNES010000056.1:0-7032 GCA_964396315.1 uncultured Piscirickettsiaceae bacterium
AAATACCGCCCTTTTTTAATGAGTATTTAAATTGCTATTTTTTCATTTTGTTATAGGTTTGATGAAGGAGCGCTTCTTTTTTTTGTAACTTTATCCAAGCCGTCTCATCAAACTCTTGAGTTGGAGGCTGATCAATTTCAAAATGGTTGTAGTGATCAACGCCTCTAACCAGCATGGCTGAGTCATTATCTGTTTGAGTTTGATACATGTCCGTGGAGATGTAATTAATTGTCAGTCCAATTCTGCGATCATTGCTTTGATTAGGGTAGGAGGTGTGCATTGTCCAGCCGTGGTGAAGTGAAGCTTCACCTGCCTTCAAAGAGACACTAACTGCATCCTTTTCAGAGACATTTTCAATCGTTTGGCCATGATGAAGGAGGTTGTGTTTGTCAATGGTAGCCTTGTGAGGAATTTTTCCATTTTTATGACTCCCAGGAATCATGTGCATACATCCATTCTCTTCTGTTGCATCAGACAGAGCAACCCAGGCAGCAACTTGTTTGTCATCGTTAAAGCCCCAGTAAGTCAAATCTTGGTGCCAACTAATGTGAGTTTTTGAGTGCGGCTCTTTGATGACAAATGAAGTATTGTAAAGCAGTATATTGGGTCCTATTAGGGCTTCAACTTTGTCTAAGAGTTTTTCATTGGTTGCCACTTGATAAGCAAAATCAAGCGCAGTATGAATCTTATAGCGATAGTTCAGCAGCTCAACCTTTGATTCAGTCTTCTCGAGGATGGTTTGATACTCTTTTGCAAGAGAAGGGTCAATGACAGAGACAGGAGAATAAAAACCATTCTTTTCAAACTCTGCTTTTAAATGGCTCATTAATTTGCCCTCAATACATCATATTGAAGGAATTATATTGCTCGTCTAGACTTTTAGCAATAGTCTTGCAGGATCCTCTAGAGCTTCCTTAATTGAGATTAAGAATTGAACGGCTTCTTTGCCATCGATAATTCTATGATCGTAAGACAATGCGAGATACATCATTGGTCTAATGACGATTTCACCGTCTACAACAACAGGGCGCTCTTGAGTTTTATGCATTCCAAGAATAGCACTTTGCGGCGAATTCAATATCGGTGTAGACATCAATGACCCAAAGACGCCTCCATTGGATATAGTAAAGGTTCCACCGCTCATTTCTTCGATCCCTAGCGTTCCATCTTGAGCCCTAACTGCAAAGTCAACGATTCCCTTTTCAATGTCATGCATTCCCATTTTATGAGCGTTGCGTAGAACAGGGACAACCAGTCCTCGATCTGATGATACTGCCACAGAGACGTCACAGTATGCGTGATAAACAATATCTTCACCATCGATATAGGCATTAACCGTTGGAAATTTTTTGAGTGACTCTACAGCAGCCTTAACAAAAAAGGACATAAAACCTAGCTTGACAGAATACTTCTTTTCGAAGGCCTCTTTGTAGCTTGCTCTCATAGAAAGTATCTCGCTCATATCAACCTCATTAAAGGTTGTCAGCATGGCAGTATTTTGCTTCGCTGAGTGAAGCTTGTTGGCGATAGTCTTTCGTATACGGGTCATCGGAACTCTCTCTTCCATTCGATTACTTGATGGTTGAGGCGAGTTAGTTTCTGGAGCTGGCTGAGGGCTTAACTGTGGTTTTTCTGTGACATCATCCTGTGCTTTATTCTCTTCCACATCATCTTCAACAGACTCATTAGTTTGTGAAGAAGAATCTTCCTGAGATTTATTTTCAGCTTCATTTTGAGTCTCGGTTGATTTTGTATCTAGGGCTTCTGCTTCATCATCCATCAGGCCAAGAACATGCTGCTCGGATACAGTTTCACCCTCCGCAGCTAAAATTTCAGTCAAAACGCCAGATTCTTCCGCTGGAACTTCTAGAACAACTTTATCAGTTTCAATCTCAACAATTACATCATCAAGTTCAACATAGTCACCTGGTTTCTTATGCCATGCGGCAACAGTTGCCTCAGTTATTGATTCAGGCAGAACAGGTACTTTTATTTCTTTCATTTTTTAATGCTCCTAGCTTTATCTAAAGGCTGAATACCTAAAGCTTTTTCAATAATATGACTTTGATTTATGTTGTGCATTCTAACGCTGCCTTCTGCAGGGGCAGCATAGAGGTCGCGCGCAACAACATGAAGTGTTTGCCCTTTAGAAATGTTTTGCATAAAGTTATGTCTTGATGTATACCATGCTCCTTGGTTAATTGACTCTTCCTGACACCAAATAATATCTTTAGCATTTGTAAAGTTCCCTATTTCCGAAGTTAATGCCTCATGTGGAAAAGGGTAAAGTTGCTCAACTCTGAGAATAGCTACATTATTGAGTTGGTCATCTTGACGTCGAGTTAATAGTTCATAGAAAACCTTGCCACTACAAAGAACCACTCTGTCAACTTTTTTAGGTTTAATGTTGTCATAACGCTCTTCAATCACTACTTTAAATTTTTCATCTGTAAATCTAAAGAGAGGCGAAGAGGCCAGTGGATTTCTGAGTAAGCTTTTTGGCGTCATAATAATGAGCGGCGCTCGGAACTTTCTCAAAATCTGCCTTCTTAATAGATGAAATATTTGAGCTGCAGTCGATGGCACACAGACCTGCATGTTGTGGCTTGCACAAAGCTGAAGAAAGCGCTCAAGTCGGCCCGAAGAATGCTCTGGTCCTTGACCCTCAAGACCATGAGGTAGCAGCATAACTAGGTTTGAAAGACGACCCCATTTTGCCTCAGCAGATGATATGAACTGGTCAATAATAGCCTGAGCTCCGTTTACAAAGTCACCAAACTGTGCTTCCCAAATCACTAGTGATTCTGGGTTAGCTGTTGCATAACCATATTCAAATCCGAGTGCTGCCTCTTCAGACAATATTGAATCAAATATTTGAACTCGCCCTTGTTTTTCACTAATGTGTTGAAGGGGCGTGTAATCTTCATTTGCAATTTGGTTATGAAGGACAGCATTCCTATGAAAGAATGTTCCTCTTCCACAATCCTGACCTGTTAGTCTTATGGGAACACCACTCTTTGTTAGGCTGGCATACGCCAAAGTTTCAGCAAATCCCCAGTCAGCATTAATTTTACCAACTGCCATTTTTTGCCTATCTTCCATTATTTTCTTAACGCGAGGATGCAGCTCAAATCCATCAGGGATTTGTTGTAGTTTTTTGTTTAAATCCTTAATATGCTTTTTACTAATCGATGACTCATAAGGGTCATGCCATGTGACATTAAAGTAATCTTCCCAAAGCATTTCCCAAGCCCTTTTATTTTTTGGCTCTAAAATGTTATAAGCGACTCTGTTTCCATCCTTAAGCTCTTTTCGGTAATCTTTAACCATGGCGTCTACTTCATCTTGAGAAATGATGCCTTGTTGCATTAAGGAAGCCGCATAATTAACTCTAGTAGTCGGCAGATTACGAATGGCCTCATACATCAGTGGTTGGGTAACCGCGGGTTCATCAGCCTCGTTATGACCGTGTCTACGATAGCACATCAAATCAATGACAACATCCTTCTTATAGCGCATACGATAGTCAAGTGCAAGCTTGGTGATATAACTAACCATTTCAGGGTCTTCAGCATTAACATGAAAGACCGGAGCATTGATCATTTTGACAACATCAGTACAGTAGTCCGTTGATCTGGCATCATCCTGTTTAGAGGTTGTAAATCCAATTTGATTGTTGATAATGATGTGGAGTGTTCCTTGGGTTCTATAACCTCTAGACTGAGACATATTAAGTGTCTCCATGACCACACCTTGTCCTGAAAAGGCTGCATCACCGTGAATCAGAACCGGAAGAATTTGTTGACGCTCTGACTCATCATTTTTGTCTTGATGATAGCGAGCATAGCCTTCAATAACGGGGTTGACTAACTCGAGGTGAGAGGGGTTAAACATTAAAGCAAGGTGGACATCTTGTTTAGACGTTTTTATATCTGAAGAAAAGCCTTGGTGATATTTAACATCTCCAGTTTGCTTTTTACTGAGACCAAGATCGCCAGCAAACTCCTTAAACAGATTTTCAGCCCTTTTACCCATAATATTTATAAGCACATTAAGGCGGCCTCTATGAGCCATTCCTAGACAAATCCTCTTCATAGCGTGTTCACCAGAATGTTCGATTAAAACATTTAGAAGTGGAATGAGAGTATCGCTACCCTCTAGTGAAAATCTTTTTTGACCTACATACTTATTGTGAAGGAATTTCTCAAATACTTCGGCAGCTGTGATTCTTTGGAGAAGCCATTTTTTATACTCTGGAGTATTTTCATTCTCCATCGACATTGTTTCTACTTTAGTCTGAATCCATTTTCTTTCTTCAAGATTTGGAATGTGCATATACTCAACGCCTAGGCTACTGCAATAGGTTTTATTGAGTGAGTCGAAGAGCTCTCTAAGAGTGTTACAGTTGGGGCCTTGATAGGAGCCCAAATCAAAAGTTTTATCTAGATCTGACTCATTCAGCCCAAATTCTTCAAGAGTAAAGGGAGGGGTTGAGTGATGTCTTGGTCTTTTGAGTGGGTCTAACTTAGCCCTTAGATGGCCTGAGAATCGAAATGCATAGATTAGTCTTAAAACACCAAGTTGAGCAGCACTTTGAGTCGGTCTATTTTGAGTTGTATTGGATTCAAAATTTGATTCGCCATAACTTATAAAGCGACTGATCACATCTTCATGCGAGTTAGAATTCTCTTTCATTATTCCTATGATTTATGGAAGGAGGATTGTGATATTTTTTAAGCGTCTGATACAGGAAAGATTCGCCAATATTGCTTATTATTAGCATGCAATTTTGCATTTGCTGTTTAATTAAAATATTCACAATTTGTGAGTTTAATTTTTTAAGTCAAATTATATAGAGATTAGGCACTCTCATTGATTAATTATTTAAAATTTTGCATTACAAATAATAGGGTAATTTCTAATGTGATTGATACAATTTGTTTTTGTAGGTTTGAATTATTTTCTAATTCAAAGTAGATTCATAGAAAACAATCATCAAATGTAATTTTTTATAGTGAAAATTTATTAAATAAAGATTTAAATTATTGAAGCCATAAAAGAGCGAGTAAAATTTCACTCATTTTGAGTTAAATTTATTTCATGAATAATTTTTTTAAAATCCTTCAAGAGAAAAGTCATATTTTAGCTGACGGCGCTACTGGAACCAATTTGTTTGAGATGGGGCTTGAAACTGGAGATCCTCCAGAGCCATGGAATATAGTTCATAAGGATCGTATACGATCTTTGCACCAAGGTTTTGTTGATGCTGGATCTGACTTGTTTTTAACCAATAGTTTTGGCGGCACTTCTTTTAGACTCAAATTACATAATCTTGAAAAGAGGGTCTTTGAGCTCAATAAGGCTGCTGGAATTATTGCTAGAGAGGTTGCCGATCAAGCAGACCGATTGGTTGTAGTTGCTGGCTCAATGGGGCCAACAGGCGAAATGATTGAGCCACACGGACTGATGACTCCAAAACAAGCAACGGACGCCTTTAGAGCTCAAGCTGAGGGTCTTGCAGAGGGTGGCGTAGATGTTTTGTGGCTTGAAACTATGTATGCCATGGAAGAGTTAGAGGCTGCGATGGAGGCGGTCAAGGATATTGGGCTTCCGGTCTGCGCAACAATGAGTTTCGATACCGCAGGAAAAACAATGATGGGAATTACTCCCTCCAACCTTGCCAAGAGGTCCAAGGATCTTAATTTGAGTGGGTTCGGTGCTAACTGTGGAATCGGGGCACCAGACTTATTAGCAACCATCAATGATATTTCTAAAAACGTTGACCCAAGCACCGTAGTTATTTCAAAAGCGAACTGCGGTATTCCAGAGTTTGTTGATGGAAACATCACGTATTCAGGAACTGAAGAATTGATGTCGGAGTATGTACAAATCGCCATGAATTCTGGCGCCAAGATTATTGGCGGTTGTTGCGGTACTAGCTTTGATCATGTCAGAGCAATGCGAAAAGCGATGGATCATCATATTGTTTCATCACCTCCAACTCTAGAAGAAATTGAACAGAAGGTTGGGGTCATGTCGGAGGGATCAAAATCAATCTTTCAGGGTGATGATTCCAAGCCCATGAAGCAGAGAAGAAGTAGACGGTCTAGGGCCTAACGGATTTATTATTAGTATTTAATCTAGAATTACCTCGCCTAGAAATTTTCCTTGTAGTATAATTTTTTTTATTCTAAGTAAATTATTGTATCGTGGCTTCAACAAACAAATCAGCACCTAAAGAGAAAGGTATATCGATAATCAATAAAAATCTTCCAAGTTTTGGGAGTGATAAGCAGTTAGAAGCATCAATTGGTAAGCAAGTACGAATCGCCAGAAAAAATGCTGGCGTAACTCTACAACAACTATCAAAACAATCTCTCCTCTCTGCAAGTATGCTATCAAAAATCGAGAATGGTCAGATTAGTGCCTCACTTAAAACAATTCAGTTGATATGCCATGCACTTAACATTTCTATTACCTCATTATTTAAACAGCATGATAAAGATGTTGAACCAACTTTTATTCAGTCAGGCAACGGGCTAACAATAGAGAGAGCTGGATCAGATGAGAGTCGACACTATCAATTATTAGGGCACACCGTTGGAGGATCTTTAAAGGTGGAGCCTTGTTTAATAACGATTAAGTCTAGAGATTATGAGTTTCCTGAATTTCAACATAAAGGAGTGGAGTTCATTTATATGCTCAAGGGGCAGATGGATTATTTTTATGGTAATAAGGTCTACCACTTCAAAAAAGGGGACTCACTTTATTTTGATTCTAACACCCCGCATGGACCTAAAAAAATAATTACTGATGAGTGCCAGTTTCTGACAATTATTTCTTCAAATACCTCTGATTGATTAAATTACTAAACACCTTCGCTGTTTTAAAACCAAAAAATTTCCTTCCCTAAAGAATAAACATTTCAGTTTATTTTCTTGTTTTTTTGTCAAAAATTAGAAGAAAATCAAGACTTAATTAAATTTCTTAAAAATAAAAAAAATTTCTTGACAATGGAATATCAACAGGAGT
>CAYNES010000057.1:0-6769 GCA_964396315.1 uncultured Piscirickettsiaceae bacterium
TTGAAGACTATATTTGCACCTCTTTCATTTAGATGAATTTGATCAAAAAGAATCCATTGGCCCTTGGCTTTCGCTATATCATTCCATGATTTTTTAAAAACATAATGATGGAAAATTCCGCCAAAAATTCTTCGCATTATTGGAATTCCTTTTGGATTGTAATCCTGTTTTAATGGATAAGTTCTTAAAGAGATGTCAGACCAAAGATAATCAGATACTGGCAATAAATGTACATTTTTTTGCTCGGCAGCAAATTTGATAAATTCATTAAACTGTCTAACATGATTATTTATTGGTGAATCTCTATTTTCACCAACTGGCGGAATAGTACACAGAGCAACCTTCGATACATCACTTAATTTTTCAATTAATTCTAAGAGTTGATCTTTATACTTCTCAAAGGTTGGAGCTTCTGGCAAATTATAATTACGTTTATATCTTTGACCTGAGGCTTTATCAAATGAGCCCAATGCATCGTTTGAACCAATTAAAATAACAATAATATCAGGTTTACATGCAATTAGTGGCTCTACCCTTTGAAGAACTTGCCATACTGTATTTCCATTAATCCCTTCATTAAGGAATATATCATTTGGGAATTCATTACGAAGATAATCTACCCAGCTTTGACCAATATTACCGTGAGTGAGTGAATCACCTAAACAAGCAATAATCCTTTTATTTTTATTGTTTTGATAATTCAGATAATCTTCAGCCTTTCCATAGGGTGGAGTAGAGATTATTTTGGAAACATAATAAAAAACGGCTGCAATTATTATTGCAGCCGCTATTAATATAATCAATAGATTTAAAGGCATTAAGACTTATTAAATTTAATTACTAATTATTCAATCCATCTACAGTGACTTCAATCTTGATAATATCATCATAAGGCCTTCTCTTTGTTGAAAATGAAACCTCTCTTCCGTTATAGTCAACTGTCACTTTGTAATGACTCAGTCTTTTTTCAATTTTTTGTCTGACCTTATTTTCACAAACCTCTTGGCTAATTACTTTTTGAGTCCCATTTGCCTGAACTGCGGCCTTTTCTGCATCATTGGCGATTGAAGCGCCAAGGAAAATTCCTGCAAGTGTCATAACATCTTTACCGGTATCACTACTATCTTCAGCAAGTTTATTGCCAATTGCACCACCAATTATGCCCCCAATTATTTCATTAGTAGCGCTCCCATCACTATTTTGAATAGTTTCTTTTATGTAGCACTCCTTATAAGGTTCTTCAACCCTAACCTGTTTATAAACTTTATCAACTGAAATAACAGAGGCAGAGTCAATGAATGTCCCACCTAAAGACATTTGAGCAGATACAAATAGGAAAGCAATCAATGAACTTTTTAAAATAATTCTCATATTAAACTCCATTAATTTAATTTTATATAACTAATTCTACAGCTATCTTCCAGATTAAATGTGTTTAATTAGTGAAGATTTAGAAAAAAAAGAAAAATCGGCCCAAATTAAACACAAATATCACATTTAAATAATTATATACTTTTTGGATATTTTTCAGTGAAATTAGACGCCAATAAGCTTTAACACAATAATTTCAATATTTTTCAGTTAATAGCTTGAATTAATAACTATAACTAGCAATAATATACGCTTTGCCTTGGTAGCTCAGCTGGATAGAGCACTCGCCTCCTAAGCGAGGGGTCGTAGGTTCAAATCCTGCCCAGGGCGCCAAAAAAGCTTACAAGGCTCTAACTTTTAAAATTCCCTCTACCTGCTTGATATTTTCAATGACAGTATTGGGGATCTCTTTTTCGATATCAATCAATGTGTAAGCAAAATCTCCTCTAGATTTATTAAGCATATCCACAATATTAGCCTCTTCTTCAGCAATCTCTTTTGTTATCTGGCGAACCATATTCGGGATATTTCTATGCGTAATAGCTAAGCGCTCCTCTCCAGCCCTTGGCATCTTTGAATCAGGAAAATTTACTGAATTAACTATGTTTCCATTCTCAAGGTAATCTTTCACTTGCTTTGCAATCATGATTGCGCAATTATCTTCGGCTTCTGAGGTAGATGCCCCTAGATGAGGAAGCGCAATAACTCTTTCATGATTCTTTTTCTCATCAATTGGAAAGTCGGTGACATAGTAGTTTACTTTTCCAGTATTTAAAGCTTTAATCAATTCATCTTCATCAACTATGCCATCTCTCGACATGTTTATAACTACGCATCCTTCTGGAAGAAGTGCTATTCTCTTTGCATTTAAAAGGTTCTTCGTAGCATCAACCAAAGGCACATGAAATGAAACAAAGTCACTCTTTGAAAATAACTCCTCCAAAGAAAGAGCTTCTTCGACTTCTGAAGAGATTTTCCAAGCATTCTTTTTAGAAATTGAAGGGTCGTATCCAATAACATCCATTCCAAGCATACTAGCAGCGTTAGCAATTTCTACTCCGATTGCTCCCAAGCCTACAATCCCCAATGTTTTTCCAGGTAATTCCGATCCAGAATACTGCTTTTTTCCATCTTCAACAGTAGCCTTCAGGTTTTCCAGTGGAAGCTTATTAACATAATCCCAAGCCTGACAAATATTTCGACTAGCTAGAAGCATCGATGAAATAACAAGCTCCTTGACTGCATTAGCATTTGCGCCAGGTGTATTAAATACAACAACACCCTTGTCACTCATCTTATCAAGTGGAATATTGTTGACTCCTGCGCCAGCACGACCGATAGCCTTTAATTTTTCTCCAATCTCCATATCGTGCATTTTTGCACTTCTAACTAGAATTGCATCTGGATTTTCATCATTTTTAGAGACGTCATATGACTCTTTTGAAAACTTTTCTATTCCAAGTTGTGAAATATTATTGAGTACCTGTATATTTAACATTATCCAAAATCCTTTTCAAAATCATTCATAAATTTAATGAGAGCATCAACGCCCTCTTGCGGCATTGCGTTATAAATGCTCGCCCTCATTCCGCCGACACTTCGATGTCCTTTAAGTGCTAATAGACCAGCATCTTTTGAGCGCTCCAAAAATGAACTATTAAGATTTTCATCTGCCAATAAAAAAGGAACATTCATCCAAGATCGATATCTAATTGACACAGGATTTGAATAAAAATCAGAGTTATCAATTGCACTATAAAGGCTCTCCGCTTTTGTTTTATTGGTCTTTTGCATTTCACTGAGACCGCCTTGTTCTTTAAGCCACTCAAAGACTCTTCCAGCAGCGTACCATGGGAATGTTGCTGGCGTATTAAACATTGAATCATTATGAGCTTGAGTAGAATAGTCAAATAACTTTGGTTGACTCTTAACAACATTGCCCATCAGGTCTTCTCTAACAATAACAATGGTTAAGCCGGATGGCCCAATATTTTTTTGAGCACCTGCATAAATGACACCATATTTGGATACATCAATTGGACGCGATAGGATAGTTGAAGACATGTCTGCAGCAATTGGCATAGAAACATCTGGAATGTAATCAAACTCTAAGCCTGCAATCGTCTCGTTCGGAGTGTAATGAAGGTAAGAGGCATTTTCATCGACATTCCAATTCTGAAATTCATCGATATCCGTGAAATTATTATCTGTACTGTCTGTACATATATTAACCTCGCAATACCTTCTTGCCTCAGCAATTGCTTTAACAGACCAGTGACCTGTGTTTGCATAATTTGCTTTAGAGCCTCCCCTTAGAAGATTAATTGGCACCATAGAAAATTGTGATGATGCACCGCCCTGAAGGAAGAGCACTTTGTAATTTTCAGGTATATTTAATAACTCTCTAAAGTCTTTTTCAGATTTTTCAGCAGCCTCCATAAAATCAACCCCTCGATGAGAAATTTCCATTACTGATGACTTTGAGTTTTGATATTCAAGAAGTTCACTCTGAATTTTAAGAAGAACCTCTCGAGGTAGCATTGCTGGCCCTGCGCTAAAATTGTATGTTTGAGTCATTTTTTGATATTGGTTTATTAACTTTTTAGTTAGGTAAAAAAAAACGCTCAGGTGCGCAAAGTAAAACTAAGCCCAACTAAACGTCAACGTTAATCAAATAACCACCGTTGGTTGTTTGAAAAGTAATATTATACCTGTCTCATAAATTTCAATACACTGGCTTTGTGTCAAAATGTCTCGGCAATAATTTTCAAAAATTTCTGCCTTAATTCTTGACTTTGGAAATCATTTAAAGTTCTCAATATTGTAAAATAGGCTCTCTGATTATCACTTTACTTACGAATGACAACTCGAACTCTTATAGTTCATAGCAATGAACTCAAAGCAGCTGAAAAACTTACCCTAAAGCTTCATGGTGAAATTGAAACAAAAAAAAATCACTTCAGAATTCACACAAAAACAAACTTTGAAATTGATAAATTGAGAACGTTAAATAGTGTTGATCTAAATATTTATGATCCAAGTTTTGATTACAATAAAATTAAACTAATGGTCAGTGATATGGACTCAACTCTCATTTCTATCGAGACCATTGATGAGGTTGCCAGAGAGGTAGGTTTATCCAATGAGGTTTCTTTAATTACGGAGGAGGCTATGCAGGGCCATCTGGATTTTTCGGAATCCTTCAAAAAACGCCTATCTATCTTAAAAGGAGTCAGCACTGAAAGCTTTGAAGCTGTCTACAACAATAAAATGAATTTAAATCCAGGTGCCAGCGAGCTAATTAATTTTTTTAACTCTAATCACATCAAATCTGCTCTAGTCTCAGGAGGTATAACCTATTTTGCTGAAAAAGTAAAAAACCAACTAGAAATTGACGCTTTTAAAGCTAACGAGGTTGAAATCATAGATGGTTCTATTACTGGTAAGGTTCTAGGCAGCGTGGTGGATGCAAAAGCAAAAGCTAATTATATTTATGAGCTTTGTGACTTTTTCGAGTTAGACCCTAATCAGGTGATTGCAATTGGTGATGGGGCCAATGACATAGAGATGATGAAGATAGCTGGATTATCGGTCGCTTATCGAGGCAAGCCAATTTTAAGGAAAAATTGTGATATACAAATTAACCACAGTGGTTTAGATTGCTTAATTGATTTTTTTGAAGACTCTTAGGTTTTTTAGATATATTATCAATGAGCCTATTGGTTTTTTCATAGAAAAACCACAAATAATTCATTAAAATTTTCTTCTTACAAAGTAAACTGCTTACTTTAATATCTTTATATAAAAATATGCTATGAAATCAAAATCAATACTTTTAGCTGTATTTCTTTCGGTTTTTGTTTTGAGTTTTTTCAATATTGCAAATGCTGATGGCCACCTTCACAAGGTGAGTGGATTGGTTACAGGCTGCTCGTCAAAGCATGCAGTCCATGTCCTAATTTATGAGGAGGCTGGCTTTAAAGGCATGAACCATAGTCAAGAAAATATTTATACTCCAGAAAAAGGTGGTGATTGTAGCGTGGACTTTAGCATGGAAGTCCCAACAGGCCCTTACGCCCTTGCCTCTTTTGAGGATAAGAATGGTAACGGTGAGTTAGACTTCTTTTTCTTTATTCCAAAAGAACCGGCAGGTTTTTATCAATTTAGCGGAATGGGTGCACCCAAGTTTGATAAGATGAAGATAGACGTTAACAGCGACATGGACAATATTGAAATTGTCCTTCCATAAATCAGAATTATTACAATCTAATTATATGTCAACTTCTATAATCGCAGGTTCAACGGGGCTAGTTGGTAGCAACATTTTAAGACACCTAAGTAATAATAATCATCGTACTATTGCTCTAGCGAGACAACCAATATCTCCATTACCATCGAATGCCGAAGAGCTTATAGTTGACTTTGACTCCTTGTTGAGTGGGGGTTCTCTTCCAAAATGCGATCATGTTTTTATTTGTCTTGGAACTACTATCAAAATTGCAAAAAGCAAAGATAACTTTAAAAGAGTTGACTTGGAATACCCCTTAGATGTCGCTAAAAAAGCGCATGAATCTGGCGCTAAAAAACTCACTCTTATCTCTTCGGTTGGTGCTGATAGTAATTCAAAAAACTTTTACTTAAGTGTCAAAGGTGAGCTTGAAGATGCAATTCTTGAACTTGGGTTTGATAGCGTGAATATATTCAGACCTAGCTTTTTAATCGGAAGAGGAGGTAGGCACAGGTCAACATCAGAGAAAATTTTAATGAAGGTTGCCAAAATAATTGACGTTTTTTGTGTTAGTTCTGCAAGAAAATATAGAAGTATCGATGCTCAAGTGTTAGCAAAAAAAATGGCATCTACACTGGATGCTGAATCTGGAATTCATTATTATTATTTTGATGACTTTATAAACTAGTCTAATTTTGAATCCTTTTATTTCTGCTCTATTCAAAACAACAATTTAATAATATTCGAACTAAAATCTGTCGCTGGTATAATGTGTGCCATCTAATTAAGCACATCTACCTTCAATGTCAGGCAACTCATTCGGAAAACTATTTACTTTAACGACTGCTGGTGAGAGCCATGGTGATGCGCTCATAGGAATTGTAGATGGATGCCCTCCAGGTATGAAGCTTAGTGAGGAAGACCTCCAAGGTGATTTAGATCTCAGAAAACCTGGTAGCTCGAGACATACCACTCAAAGACGAGAAACGGATGCAGTGAAAATTGTCTCGGGCACATTTGAAGGCGTAACGACCGGAACTCCAATTGGTCTTCTGATAGAGAATAATGACCAAAGACCTAGAGATTACACCAAGATTGCTAATTCATTTAGGCCGGGGCATGCTGACTTTAGCTATCAACAAAAATATGGGATCAGAGATTATCGCGGTG
>CAYNES010000058.1:0-6611 GCA_964396315.1 uncultured Piscirickettsiaceae bacterium
TTTGCTCTAAAGCAGATTTAATTAAATAAATCCTACCTCGCGGTGAGTCTAGCTCGTCTCCTAATAGCTGATAGGTTGGACAGGTAGCCAAGCAGAAACCGCAATGTACGCAGGACTCGATAATTTGAGTTGCTTTATCTCTTGATGAGTCTGAAATATTGATATTTTTAATCTCTGAATGCACTAAACGAATACTCCATAAGGGTCAAATACGTCCTTCAGTCTCTTTTCAATTTTGTCCCTAAGAGATGAATCATGGCTTTTCTTTGTCTGCTTATTTATTCTTTCTTGAGTTATCTTTTCAGGAAACACCTTAAAGCTAATCTGAGTTATGACAGCGAGCTTGCCCATTGAGCCTACTAGAAGCCTCGAGACGTCATAACCGGCAACATTTTTCATGACTTGGCCACCAAAATTTAGTAAATCTCCTTTTCCATTAATTATTTGAATACCCAAAACACTGTCAGATAAATCAGAGCCTGCAGTTGAGTATAAAGATCCAATTGTTTTCTCAGGATTATCTATATAGAAAGGGAGTGCTTGGTTATTTTTTCTTAAAACTTGGTTTAGATCTTTAATCAAGGTACCTGCTTTAACTGTAATAACTAATTCTTCTGGAAAATACTCAACTACTCCAGAGTAGGAACGCATATCTAATATTTCTTCGCTAGACTCATCACCAGAATTTGTTATTCTGAGCTGGCTTGCATTTCTTACTTTTTGTTGAAGCTCTCCGATAGTCTGCATAATCAGAATCGCTCCAGTTCTGGATGTGGGAGGTTCCCATGATGAACATGCATATTTCCTAATTCAGCACATCGATGCAGTGTTGGAA
Source organism: uncultured Piscirickettsiaceae bacterium (assembly GCA_964396315.1). GTDB lineage: Bacteria > Pseudomonadota > Gammaproteobacteria > PS1 > Pseudothioglobaceae > Pseudothioglobus. The sequence goes on from CAYNES010000058.1 coordinate 836, forward strand.
CTGCCTTACCTGGATTAAGAAGCGACTGTGGGTCAAATGCGGCTTTTATTTGATGAAAAACATCAAGCTCAGCGTCACTGTACTGGTAGCACATGGCATCTAACTTTTCAACACCGACACCATGCTCACCAGTAATGCTTCCTCCCACTTCAATACAAAGCTTTAGAATTTCATTTCCAAACTCCTCTGTCTTCTCCAATTCACCTGGAATTCCTGCGTCATATAAAATCAAGGGATGAAGGTTACCATCGCCCGCATGGAAGACATTAGCAACTCTGAGATTAAAGCGCTTTGATAAGGCATTGATTTTCTCTAGTACATCAGCCAGGTGTCTTTTAGGTATTGTTCCATCCATACAGTAATAGTCAGGAGATATTCGCCCAACTGCAGGAAAGGCTGACTTCCTGCCCTTCCATAACAGGAGTCTCTCCTCCTCAGACTCTGAGACCCTGACTGAACTTGCCTTTGAAAGCAAACCTACAACCACATCTACATCAGGAACTACAGACTCTGCTGAACCATCTAGTTCACAAAGAAGAAGTGCTTTAGAGCTTAAAGGATATCCTGGTCTTGCGAACTCCTCGGATGCTTGAATTGCAAACTCATCCATCATTTCAAGGCCCGCTGGAATAATCCCCTTCTTAATAATTTCAGCAACTGCATTTGCGCAATCCCTAACACTATCAAAACCAGCCATAATGAGTTTAGCAACTTGTGGTTTTTTCGTCAGCTTTACTGTTATTTCTGTAATAATTCCAAGCAAACCCTCTGAGCCAGTCATCAAGGCTAAAAGACCTAATCCCTCATCATTTCTCGAAAAAACCAACTCCTCTCCATCAATGGTCATTATTTTTATCGACTCGATATTTTGGACAGTTAGTCCGTACTTAAGGCAATGAACTCCGCCAGCATTTTCAGCAACATTGCCACCAATCGTGCAAGCAATTTGAGATGACGGGTCTGGAGCATAATATAATCCATACTCATCTGCAGCCTCGCTAATTGCTAAATTTCTGACTCCTGGCTGAACAATGGCTGTCTGCTCTTCTGGGTTGATAGAAATAACTTTAGTCAACTTAGAGAGACCCAACACAACACTATCCTTTAACGGCATAGCCCCGCCAGACAAACCAGTACCAGCGCCCCTAGTGACGATAGGAATTTTATTTTTACGACAAATCTCCAATACTTTTTTGACTTGGCTAACTTCATTTGGCAAAACTACAGCTATTGGCTTTTGTTTATAAACGCTCAATCCATCACACTCAAAAGGGCGTGTATTTTCTTCGCCACTAATGACTATGTTTTTTGGTAGTGACTTTTTTAACTGAGAAATTATTGACATCTTAAGCCTTCAGTTGTTATGGGTAATACCATCATAGAGAAATAAGTCCAATTTATTTAAAATTAAATTCAAGCGGTTATGAATTTAATTATTAATAATGTTTTTAATATCTAAGATAATTATAAAAAAAATTATATCTTGTTTTAATTGGCTTTGAAATATTGTCGGCAGTAACAACAAGAATAAAATATTAACTACTGAGAATAAAAATGAAATCATTCATACCGCCAAAAAGATTACTAATGGGTCCAGGGCCCTCCGACGTTCACACAAGAATTTTAAATGCAATGGCTCGACAAACGATAGGCCATCTAGATCCTGCATTTATTGACATGATGGATGAAACGAAGCAGATGTTAAAGTACGCATTCATTACTGAAAACGAACTAACAATGCCTATTTCTGCTCCAGGATCTGCTGGCATGGAGGCCTGCTTTGCTAACCTTGTTGAGCCAGGCGATAAAGTGATTGTTTGTATCAATGGTGTGTTTGGTACGCGTATGAAGGAAAATGTCATTCGTGTTGGCGGTGAGGCTGTCATCATTAATGACGAATGGGGCAAGCCGGTTGACTCTCAAAAAGTTGAGCAGGCTTTAATAGAAAATCCTGATGCCAAAATTGTTGCTTTTGTTCATGCAGAAACCTCAACTGGAGCAATATCAGATGCCAAAGGACTCTGTGAATTAGCCAATAAGCATAACTGCCTCACAATTGTTGATGCGGTAACCTCTCTCGCAGGCTCTGAATTGAGAGTTGACGACTGGGGTATTGATGCAATTTATTCTGGCTCACAAAAATGCTTATCAGCGATGCCAGGGCTATCTCCTGTGAGCTTTAGTGAGAGAGCAATCCACAAATTCACACATCGTAATACACCTGTCACTAGCTGGTTTTTAGATCTTAACTTAGTCATGGGCTATTGGGGCAAAGGGGCAAAGCGTGCCTATCACCATACTGCCCCAGTGAACACACTTTATGGCCTTCATGAATCTCTGGTCATGCTTACTGAAGAGGGATTAGAAAACTCTTGGGCTCGACACAAAGAAAATCATCTGCTCCTGAGGGATGGTCTAAGTGAGCTTGGAATTAATTACTTGGTGGATGAATCAAGCAGGCTACCTCAACTCAACAGCGTATACATTCCTGACGGGAGTGATGACGCCAAGGTTCGCTCTTCATTAATTAATGACTTTAATATAGAGATAGGGGCTGGACTTGGTGACCTAGCAGGAAAGATTTGGAGAATCGGTCTGATGGGGCACACTTCAAGAAAAGAAAACGTAGAACTCTGCTTGTCAGCTATCAAAGAAGTTTTATAAAAACTTTACTAAGTTTTTATTTTCGCTAGCAACACCTCTTCTGTCTCGACTCTGTCTGGGTCTGGAAGGCAGCAATCTACAGGACAAACCTCGACACATTGAGGGGTATCGAAATGACCAACGCACTCGGTACAAAGGTCGCCATCAATTTCATAAATTTCTTCGCCCATATAAATTGCTTCATTCGGGCATTCAGGAACACAAACATCACAATTAATGCATTCATCTGTAATAAGCAAAGACATAAAAATCCCTCAATTTCAGTATTTAAATCCCACAACTTTTTAAAGTTGTGACTTCATATTTCTTAGGTACATATTTTAACGTAACAGCACTAAAATATTGATGATTTTGGGTATCATTAATCATTTTATTTCTATGGTTATTATGCGCAAACTTTTAGTTATTTTTTCAATTCTATTTTCAACTCTCTCTTTTGCAAACCTAGACGATGGCATCTACGCACATCTTCAAACAAACAAGGGAAAAATTACGGTTGAATTGGCCTTTAAAAAAGCACCGCTTACCGTTACAAACTTTATAGCACTTGCTGAAGGAACAAAGCAGAGCATTAAAGAGCTTGGAACACCATACTATGACGGGATAATATTTCATAGAGTCATCGATGAGTTTATGATTCAGGGCGGTGACCCAAAAGGTAATGGAACGGGTGGACCTGGATACATGTTTGCAGATGAATTTAGTGACCTGATTCATGATAAGCCTGGAGTGCTATCAATGGCTAATTCTGGACCTAACACTAACGGTTCTCAATTCTTCATCACTCATGTTCCAACGCCTTGGCTCGATGGCAAGCACAGCGTATTTGGAAGTGTAGTTGAGGGTATGGATGTAGTCAACGCTATTGAACAGGGTGATATTTTAGAATCAGTCAGGATTGAGCGTATTGGTGAAGAAGCAAATCAATTTGTTGCTAATGAAGATTCCTTTAACTCTTTAATTTCAAAAGCAAATGAAGCCATTATTGCCCAACAGAAACTTCGTCAAGAAGATTTTGAGTCTTATGTTATCTCAAATTTTCCAGGTGCTATCCAGGATGAGCTAGGCTACTTCACAACCATAACCAAAGTTGGCAACGGCGATTTTGCAAGTAATGGCCAAATCGTTACTGTTGATATTGCTCTAAGTGCAGACAGTGGCGAGATTATGCGACCGCCAGGTAGTCCTATTCCTTTTCCTCTAGGTACAGGAGAGATTATCAGTATCATTGAGACGAATGTTGAAAAAATGACTATTGGAGAAGAGCGAACTGCAATAGCAACTTATGAATCAGTATTTGGGAACGCACCTAGTGGGAACATACCACAAGATGCCTTCCTAATATTCGACCTTGTATTAATTTCTGCTGAGGATAACTAGGCATGTTTCTTGAACTTTTAAGCTTTCTCTCATCACTAGATACCGGCTTTAATGTTCTTAGCTATCTAACTGTAAGGGCAGTCTTTGCCATGATGACAGCCCTTCTGATTACCTTATTACTAGGCAAATGGATTATAACTAAACTTCAGGAGTACCAAATTGGACAAGTCATTCGTGATGATGGGCCAGAAACACATCTAGAGAAGAAAGGCACTCCTACAATGGGTGGAGTTCTTATTTTCTTTGCTTTTTTTATTAGTGTTTTAATTTGGGGTGACTGGCGAAACCCTTTTCTTTGGATCGTTATCCTGACCGCTCTTTTGTTTAGCTCGATAGGTTTTATTGATGACTACTTAAAGATCAAAAAACAGAACTCTGATGGGCTGAGTCGGAAACAAAAACTATCAGCTCAAACAATCAGTACACTTTTGATATGCTTTTGGTTGCTCAGTCTCAACTCACAGACTATTGGGACTGAGCTCTTAATTCCTTTCTTTAAGGATTTAATCATTCCACTTAATGCAATAGGATTTTTGATTATTGGTTGGTTTGCCATTGTTGGTGGATCAAACTCTGTAAACCTAACGGATGGTCTTGATGGTCTTGCTATCATGCCCGTTATTATTATTAGTGGAGCACTCGGCGTCTTTGCCTATATTGGTGGCAATTATAACTTTTCTGCCTATCTCAACATGCCGTTCATGCCTGGAACTGGGGAAGCCTTTGTTTTATGTGCAGCACTTATAGGAGCAGGCTTTGGTTTCTTATGGTTTAACACCTACCCTGCTGAAATATTTATGGGCGATACAGGATCTTTGTCACTTGGGGCTGTATTAGCTGTCATTGCCATTATCGTCCATCAAGAAATATTATTGATTCTTATGGGCGGTATTTTTGTAGCGGAAACTTTGTCAGTCATAATACAAATTGGTTACTACAAGAGAACCCAAAAGAGGTTCTTTAGGATGGCACCCATTCATCACCACTTTGAAAAGAAAGGTCTCAAAGAGCCGAAGATTATTGTACGCTTTTGGATTGTCACCCTAATACTTGTTTTAATTAGCTTGGCAAGCATCAAGATTAGGTAACTCCATAAACCGTTGAAATGTAAAATACGAGCCCATGAGTATTAAATCAGACAAATGGATAAAAAGAATGTCTCTTGAAAATGAGATGATTACTCCATTTGAGCCCCAACAAGTCCGTAAATTAGATAGCCAAAAGATAATATCTTATGGAACCTCAAGCTACGGCTACGATGTTAGGTGCTCAACTGAATTCAAAATCTTTACAAACATCAATCACAACATTGTTGACCCTAAGAATTTTGATGAACAAAGCTTTGTTGAAGTGAATGCCAATGAATGCATTATTCCTCCAAACTCTTTCGCACTAGCAAGTACTGTGGAGTACTTTAAGATTCCGCGATCAACGCTTGTCATTTGCCTTGGAAAATCAACCTATGCAAGATGTGGAATCATTGTCAATGTCACTCCGCTGGAGCCTGAGTGGGAGGGCCATGTAACCCTTGAATTTTCAAATACTACCCCACTTCCAGCAAAGATTTATGCAAACGAAGGTGTAGCCCAAATGCTCTTTTTTGAGTCTGATGAGATGTGTGAAACTTCCTATAAAGATAGGAAAGGGAAATACCAAGGTCAAACTGGCGTTACCCTTCCCAAAGCTTAAATACCATGTCTGAAATTTCTAAACGTCGCACATTTGCGATTAT
>CAYNES010000059.1:0-6586 GCA_964396315.1 uncultured Piscirickettsiaceae bacterium
TAGATGCCTCAGGTGGTGATTTTGGATTTCCTGTTACCATCAATGCTGGTATAAACGCTCTAAAGATCTATGATGATCTTTTGATTAATTTTGTAGGTGATAAAACAGGGATTGAGAAAGAGCTTCAAAAAAACTCTTTATCTTCAAAATTCTCAAATCGAATTGTTATAACTCATGCCAATGAAGTTATTAACATGGATGACTCTCCATCTGTAGCTTTAAGACACAAGAAAGACTCTTCAATGAGGGTGGCCATAAACCTAGTTAAAAATAGTGAGGCTGATGCATGTGTTAGTGCTGGAAATACTGGCGCTCTAATGTCGATTGCAAGATTTGTACTCAAAACAATTTCTGGAGTTGATAGGCCAGCTATCATGTCTGCAGTTCCAACACTTACTGGCCCAACCCATGTTCTTGACTTAGGCGCTAACATTGACTCAAAACCTAGCACTCTTCTTCAATTTGCAATCATGGGCTCTATTGCGGTTCAAAATACTGAAAAAATTGATAGCCCTTCTGTTGGTCTTTTAAATGTGGGAACAGAAGAACTTAAGGGTAATGAAAAAAGTAAAGAAACATCAGAACTTTTAAAAAATTCATCACTTAACTACATTGGATTCGTTGAAGGTGATGACATATATAAGGGCAATGTAGATGTGATAGTTTGTGATGGCTTTGAGGGAAATATTGCACTCAAAGCCAGTGAAGGAGTTGCCAAAATGTTTTCTTTCTTTATAAAGAAATCTTTCACTAAAAACATCTTTACTAAATTAGTCGCGCTTCTTGCAAAGCCTGTTATGAAAGATTTTAGGTCTAAAGTAAACCCAGGAAAATACAATGGAGCAAGCCTACTGGGATTAAAAGGTGTTGTTGTAAAGAGCCATGGCAATGCAGATATTGATTCCTTCCTTCAAGCAATTAAAGAAGCCTATCTAGAGGCTCATGCTAAAATTACTGATAAGATTTCTGAACAGTTAACTCGCGAACTAGAAGATCATAAATAATGAAAAATTTTGCAAGAATAGTCGGAACAGGAAGTTACCTTCCTCCAAAAATTATTACCAATTTTGACCTTGAAAAAACTCTCGATACTTCGGATGAATGGATTACTACAAGGACAGGGATCAAAGAAAGAAGAGTAGTCACTGATGAAAGTACCTGTGATCTTGCACTAGAAGCTAGCCAAAATGCGCTATCAATGGCAGAAATGAATCCTCAAGACATTGATCTTATAATTCTATCAACTACAACACCAGACAAAATATTCCCTGCTACTGCTACGATGCTTCAGAATCGACTTGGAGCTTCATGTCCAGCCTTTGACCTTCAGGCAGTGTGCGCTGGCTTTGTCTTTGCAATGAGTACTGCTCAGCAATACATCGAAAATGGAAGTGCTAAAAATATTTTAGTTGTTGGAAGCGAAACAATGTCTAAGATTGTTGACTGGAATGATCGCTCTACTGCTATTTTGTTTGCTGATGGAGCTGGTGCTGTAGTTCTAAGTGCTGACAAAAATAAAGGAATCAAACACTCTAAACTCTACAGTGACGGAAACTATCTTTCTTCTCTTCATGTAAACAACAACAGAATAAACGAATTAGGCACTATAGAAATGGAAGGCAATGAGGTATTTAAAATTGCAGTCAATAAATTATCTGAGGTCGCCGAGGAGACGCTTAAAGACTGCAATATGACTTCAGAAGATATTGACTGGATGGTACCTCATCAAGCCAATATCCGAATCATTAATGCTATTGCCAAGAGAATAAACTTGCCTCTAGATAAAATCATTTTAACTCTTGATAAGCATGGCAACACTTCTGCTGCATCTATACCTCTTGCTCTAGACTTGGCTGTTAGAGATGGAAGAATAAAAAAAGGTGATACTTTACTATTTGAAGGTATTGGAGGTGGATTCAGTTGGGGCAGTATACTTACTGAGTTTTAATAGGAACGAGTCATTAACTGTCTAGTTATTTTTCTTAAAGGTTCTGCATCAACGCTCAACAAGGATAATTCATTGTTTGCCTCCTGATATAGACCTTTGAAAATCTTAATAGACTCATCAACACCAATAATAGCAGGGTAAGATGGTTTGTTTTTATTTGAGTCAGAGTTTTGACGCTTACCTAAAATTTCATCTGAGGTTGTAACGTCAAGTACATCATCTTGAACTTGATAAGCAAGTCCTATTTTGTTTGAGAATGAGTCGAGCACTGATAAATCTTGAACACCAGCATCATTCAAAAGCGCCCCAAATTTGACAGCACAGGCAAGAAGAGCTCCTGTCTTCTGTTTGTGCATATCATTTAATAAATCTATATCAACACTTTGAGAGACAATAGATAAGTCTTTTGATTGCCCTTCTGCCATAGCATAGGATGATTCTGACAACATGCCTAGCAATTTTATTTTTATCTCAGTATCAAGTAATGGGTCGTTACAGATTACTTGAAAAGCTAATGCTTGGAGACCATCACCAGCTAGGATTGCTTGGGCCTCACCAAAAACTTTATGGCATGTTGGCTGGTTGTGACGTATATCATCATCATCCATTGCAGGTAAATCGTCGTGAATTAGAGAGTAAATATGAATTAACTCAATTGCACAAGCACAAGAGTCAACCTTTTCCATTTCGACATCATAAAGACTTGATACCGTATAGGTAAGGATTGGTCTAAAACGCTTTCCACCAGCCAAAGCGCTATACTTCATAATGTCTTTAAGACAATTTTCGTTATTCGATTGTATCGAGCTTAAAAATAAATTTAATTGAGAGTTTACTCGCTCCCTATATAAATCATGAGTCTCCAAAGGGTTTTTCTTCATTGTATTCATCACTCTCACTTAAGATACTAATGCGCTGTTCAGCATCTTTCAGCGCTGAATGGCACTGCCTATGAATCTTAACACCCTCTTCAAAGCATTTAAGGGACTCTTCTAGACTTAATTCACCAGAGTCCATCTTGTTAATGATTTCTTCAAGCTTTGATAAACCTTTATTGAAATTGAATTTTTCAGCCATCAGTTTTAATTTCCATAACTTAAGATTTATTAAGGATATTATCCATTAATTTACTAGGCAATATGTTATCTAACAAAGCAAATAATTTTGTTGGAAAGGTTACCCGATAATAGTGTTTTGGTGATTTTGACTCTAAAGCATGGACTGTAGACTTCAAAACAGCCTCAGGAGGCAGAGTAAATTTAACATTTTTGCCAGATTTAAGTCTTTTTATCATTGATTGATATTGATCTAAATAATGGCTATTTGATGTATCAACATTTTCCTTAAATGCATTGTAAGCGTTTTGCCTAAATTTAGACTCTATTGGTCCTGGCTGAATTATAGAAAATTTGATGTTTGTATTACTTAGCTCAAGCCTCAGTGTTCTTACAAGGCCTTCAATAGCAAACTTTGATGCAACATATGCCCCTCTAAAAGGCATTGAAACAAAGCCCAATACAGAACTAATATATACAATTCTACCAAAATCAGAACCTCTCATTTTTGCAAGAATCAGGTTGGTAAGCTCATGCCAACCAAAAACATTAGATTGAAATTGTTTATCTAATGTTTTTCTAGAGATATCCTCTAAAGCTCCTGCTTGCCCAAAGGCACCATTATTTATTAATGCATATATAGAATCAGTTTTCTCATATAACTTGAAAACAGCAGCTTTTATTGACTCTGAAGAGGATAAATCTAAAAAAAGCGCTTCAAAACCCAAACCTTGGAGCATTTTCACATCCTCATTTGTTCTGGCTGTAGGAAAAACACGGTAACCTCTTTTTTGAAGCCCTAGAGCTATACAAAACCCTATTCCAGTTGAGCATCCTGTAATTAAAACTGACTTCACTTTTGAATGTTTGTCCAATATTCTGCCTTATCTCTTAGTTGGAGGTCGATACTTTCTGAACGTAAAACAAAAAAATCATAAGCCATTCGAAATCGAGGATTACTTAACAACTCTTTAGATTTTATAGGATTATAGTTTTCAAGGCGATATTGCAATAACCAAATGTCTTTCACTCGACCTGAAAGCCATCTAGGCATCATAACCTGCTGAACTTGTCTTTTGATAACATCCTCCGAGGCTTTCATCATCAAATCTATTCGAGACATTTTTTTCTTTTTAAGTTCATTAAAGCGCTTATTTTGAGCTGACCAAAGAAATACTGCAAATAGAAAAGCAGGTGTAACAGAGCTTCCAATCTTTATCCTTTCAGAAGTATTAATAAGTGAAGCAGAGATAAAAGCATCCTCATGAGTTTGAGCAAACAAGTATTTAAGAATGCCTAAATTTGACAATTCACGAAAAACTGTTAATGAATTCTCATTGTGAAACAACTTAATAACCTCTTCATAAAGCCTTGCTGGGGGAACATTTGCAATTAAATGAGCATTTTTTATAATACTATTATTTAGCTTTGAGTTAATTGTAGCATTTAATTTAGCCTTAAATCGAACTGCACGAATCATTCTGACTGGATCTTCTTCAAACCTTTCAGAGGGATTGCCAATCATATTAATTTGTAATTTTTTTAAGTCCTCAAGGCCTTCAACATAATCAATAACTTGAGAGTTTTTTACATCGAAATAAAGCCCATTAATGGTGAAATCTCTTCGAAAAACATCGTCTTTTAAAGAGCCATATGAATTATCTCTTAACACCATCCCTTTGGTGGAGGTTGGATTACTTTGACTAGAGCGGAAAGTGGCAACCTCAATAAATTTTCTAGCTGATAATATGATGTGAACTAATTTAAATCGCCTTCCTATAATTCTTGAGCGTTTAAATAGCTTTTGAATTTGTTCTGGCGTTGCATTAGTAGCAATATCAAAATCTTTAGGTTCAAACCCTAGAAGCAAATCTCTGATACAGCCACCAACAAGATATGCCTCATAGCCTGTCTTATTTAGCTTTTTAACAATCTTTAAAGCATCTGAATCAATTAATTTTTTGTCAAATCGAACACTTTGACGAATTAGACTCATAAACTAACTACTTCTCTTGGACTCCATCCGTCTTTTCTGTGCTCACATTCGACATTTGTATAGACCCCACCTCTTACATTAAAAACAGCCTTTAGTCTAATAAATCTTGGATTCATTACCTCCACTAAGTCATCAAGCATCTTATTAGTCACTGCCTCATGAAAAGCACCTTCATTTCGATAAGACCAGAAATAATTTTTCAAAGCTTTCAGCTCGACACAATACTTATCAGCAATATACTCTATATGTATATCTGCAAAGTCAGGCTGACCTGTCAGTGGACAAAGACAGGTAAATTCAGATGTATCAATTCTTATTACAAAGTCTCTTTCTTCATTTGGATTATCGAAGACTTCTAAAATTTTACTTGGAGAGCTAGACATAGTTTTTCAAAGTTTTTTTATAAAGGGGATATTTTAGCAATAAAAGAAGCTAATTTCCCTTGTCTAAGCTGATAAAAAATTATCATAAATAGAATAAGCAGAATATGTATTGACCAAAGACCCAAAATAGGATTTAATTGGTCGCTCTCAATCAAGTTTTTTGCAACCAATAAACCATTGTTATAGAGCATAAATATAACTAAACCAAAAAGCAGATTTATCCCTTTACCAGTTCTTGGTGAAGTTTTTCCTAATAACACCCCAAAAATTGAAAGAATGAGTATTGAAATAGGCTGCGATAAGCGCCATTGCATCTCTGCATTCGCAAGATCACCGCCCTCCAATAATAAGTCAATTGATGTCTTTTCTTCAATTTCTGAAAAATTTGAAAGTGACTTTTGAACCTCTCCTGACACTATCTCCAAATCATATCTATCAAAATCCAAAATGTTTACATTTTCATCTCCTGGCAGACCCTCATAGCGCACACCATCCTTAAGTCTCAAATAGATACTTTCATTTTTAGAATCGGTGTATTTAGTGGCTTCAGATGCCAATACAACAATGGGGGTAGCTTCATTTGATACATAGATAAAAATCTCCTCCATGTTTTGTTCACCAGCATTGTCAACTAATGATGATTCTGAAGCATAAAAGACTATTTCACCATTTTTAAAACTCTCAAACTTTCCTTCGGTTATAAAAGAGAACTCTGAGGCATTCACTGTTTCGTCCTCAGCTAAACTTTTTTGCTGTTTTGCCCATGGAACTGCGTAAATTGTAAGAACAAAAACCAATACAAATAAAAATGTAACTACTGGCTGTATTAGATGAATAAAGTTTTTATCCCCCATACCAACTGAATTCATGACAACAGCCTCTGAACTTTTATAAAGCTGCGAAATAGATATTATTATTGATAAAAAAAATGCAAGTGACAATATGATAGGCAAATCCCGAAGCATATTAAAGCCGATAATTGGCATCAATTCTTGAATAGGTATGCCATGCTCAACACTCTCTTGCACTGTCAATACAAATTGATTTCCAAATAAAATCAGCCCAATGATAAAAAAAATAGATATAAAAAATACTACTAAATTCTTTAGTAGATATCTAGAAATAATTGTATTCGGAAAATTGAAAATTTTTAGTGACATTAAGCTGATTATAAAATAATATAGCTTAAAAGCGAACCTTTACT
>CAYNES010000060.1:0-6543 GCA_964396315.1 uncultured Piscirickettsiaceae bacterium
ATTGTGAATTTTATAATGACTGCTCTTTTTTTAAGGCTAGAAAAAAAGCTTCAAATTCTGAGGTAATTATTGCCAATCATGATCTTGTTCTGGCAGATATTATCAACGGTAATAATGTTCTTCCTGATGTTGAAGATTGCATTTTTATATTTGATGAGGCGCACCATTTATCTCAAAAAGCGCTATCTCATTTTTCAATTGGAGGGAGCACTGAGTTTATGAGAACCTCAATCCGTCAAACTTTGGGTTCAATTGATCAAATCATTAAAATAACTAAATCAAAAGCCTCAAAGAGCTATATTGAAAAAGTTGATGAATCAATCAAAGATTTGACAGATCTTATTTCTGAGCTAGACTTCAAGGACGATACTTTCCTTTTTCCAATAGAGGGTATACCCAATGAAATAACAAACTTGACTAAACAGTTATTTGTCTTATTTAATTCTGTTTACAATGACTTTTATGAACATAAGGAGAATTGGGAAAAGTTTAATAAGGCTAACAATATAGACCAATCAACAGCTGATAATATTAACAATATAGTTGGACAAAATAATCAAAATCTCTCTTCTATTCTGTCAATATTATCAATATTCAATCAGGTTCAAGACCCTGAAAAACCACCCCTTAGTAACTGGATTAGTCAATCGAGGCTTGCAAACAAAAAAATTAATTATCATCTAAATTCAGCAAAAATTGATGTTTCGGACTCTCTCAATAAAATGATTTGGTCTAAAGCAGCAGGAGTTGTCTTGACTTCTGCCACTTTAACGGCTCTAGGAAGCTTTAATAGACTTAATCAACAACTTGGATTAAACTCAAAAGAAAATCAATATCTAAGATTAGCTTCACCCTTTGACCATAGGTCAGTTGAATTTAGAGTAGGTAAAATAAAATCAAGCCCAACTAATAATTTTGAACATACTGGAGAGGTCGCTCTTGAGTTAATTAAAAGAATAGATCCAGGCTCTGCAACACTGGTTTTATTTGCTTCTAATAACCAAATGCAACAGGTTGCTGATTTAGTGGAAAAATCAATTGATTGTGAACTTTTGATACAAGGCGAATATAGTAAAAAAATAATTTTAGAAAAACATATTCAAAATCGTAAAAATGACAAAGGGAGCATAATTTTTGGATTAGATAGCTTTGCCGAAGGAGTTGACCTCAAGGGTGATAATTTAAATCATGTATTTATATCAAAGCTAAGATTTAGCGTTCCAACATCTCCAATAGAAAAGACAACTCAATCTTATCTGGAATCGATGAATAGAAACTCCTTTATGGAAATTTCATTGCCAGATGCATCATTAAGGCTAATTCAAGCCTGTGGAAGACTTATCAGAACTGAAACAGACTCTGGAACAATTACTATTTTTGATAATAGACTGGTGTCAAAATTTTACGGAAAGCCACTTCTTGAGGCATTACCAGATTTTAAAATTGTTATTGAGTAATTAAACTCATTAAACAAATACTTCAATTTTTTTTTAAAAATATTCAAAAATACTTAAAGTATTCGCCTGTTCAGGGCTCTGAGACTCTTGTAATAAACATTCATTTCGCTCTTAAACTCATTTTTAACTTCATCCAAAATGACTTTGCCGATAATTTTTTTTGGAATTCCGTGTTGTCTCATTGAGATAAAACTCAAACGATTTGTTTTTTTTAATAAATATATTTTGTAGCTATACCAATATTTCATTATAAATATTTATATTTAAAAAAAACCCTATGGAAGGAGTAAGACATAGGGCCAATTAATTACAAACATAAAGTTATTAAAGGAAGTAAATAACTAATATCTGTAATTAAAAAAATATCACTTATAAAAAATCTCCTTTGATATTTTGCTTCATACTAGTTCGGAGGGCTATTCTGAAGCAGTTGAAATGATTAAAACAAACAGTAGATTGAGGAAGTCAGTTTTATTAATAATCATTCCAATTTTTTATATTCTTTAAGTTATTAATTTAATGATAATGATACTCATTCTCATTTACAATTGCAACCTTTTTTTAAAAAATATTAATAATTTTTATTGAAGTATAAAAATAGGGGCGACATAACCTAAAATAGCTTTTATAAAACCATCAAAAATAAAGTCGAAATGCACGCGCAAAAGAGAGCTAAAGAAAGTCAAAAAGCAACCATTGTTGGGGCTTTCATTGACCTCAGCCTTTCAATCATAAAAATTGTTTTAGGCTTCATTGGTCAATCAGGAGCTTTAATTGCCGATGGAATTCATTCTTTTTCAGATTTGCTTACTGATTGGGTTACTTGGTATGCTGCAAAACTCTCAGGAGATGCTCCTGATGATGACCACCCATATGGTCACGAAAGATTTGAGACCGTTGCAACTTTAGGTTTAAGTATTTTTTTAGCAATTGTTGGCACGATTATTATTTTTGATGGTTTTGGTCGACTTTCTAATCCCAATGAACTGAAGCATGAAAACTGGTTAATTGCTGCTGCTGTTCTATCAATTCTTAGTAAAGAGGGATTGTATTGGTATACAGTGAAAGTGGCTAAGGATGTTAAATCTGACCTTCTTAAAGCAAATGCTTGGCATCACAGAACTGATGCACTCTCTTCCATTGTTGTGGTTATAGGAATTATAGGTGCAGTTAATGGATATTTCTTTCTTGATAGTGTTGCTGCGATGGTTGTAGGTGTATTAATTATTTATATTGGATGGCAACTTGGATTTGAAGCAACCAAAGAGCTAGTTGATACTTCAATTGACCAAGAAGACATTAAGGCACTTCATATAGCTTTAGCTGAAATAAAAGGAGTTAAAAGTGTACATACACTTCGAACAAGAAAAGTTGGACATAAAAAATCTGCTGATGTTCATGTTCAAGTTAACCCTTTTTTATCTGTTAGCGAGGGTCACATAATTAGTGTTAGCGTTGAGCGTGTTGCTAAAGAATGCATAGAGGAGCTAGACGATGTTACTGTTCATATAGATCCTGAAAATGATGAGGAAAAAGAGGACGCTCCCTATAAGAATCTCCCAGAGAGAGCTGAAGCTTTAAAAATTATCAGTCAGTCTTTAAAGCTTGAAAATATTAATTATGATTTTGAGAAAACACAACTTCATTATTTAGATGGCGAGATATTGGTTGATTTCTACCTATCTTTAGACTATTTAAAAAATAGCACAACTGAAGAGATTCAATCTCATCTCAGCTCAGCTCTCGAAAAGCTTCCGGGGTTTGGTCAAGTTAAGGTCTATTATAGTTGACCTAAAGGGCATGATAACCATGACAAATAGCGCCTGCAAGAGCGTCACCAGCATCAGCTTGGGGCGCCTTATTTAGTTTCAAGAGTTGCTGCACCATAAATGAAACTTGCTCCTTGGTGGCATGACCTCTTCCTACAACAGCTTTTTTGATTTGGTTAGCTGTGTAATCAATAATTGGTATCCCCTTTCCGCCTGCAGCTGAAATTATTGCACCTCGAGCGTGTCCAAGCTTTATAGCAGCATCAGGGTTTGGTCTATCAGGCCGCATAAAGACTCTCTCTACCACAACAATATCTACCTCATGCTTTTCAATGATCTCCTTAATTCCTTCATAGATAGTAATTATTCTGTCATTTAAGTCACCTTTTGTTCTTATACATCCACTATTGATGTATGAAAACTTGAGTTTATTTGCCTCAATTAAACCAAAACCAGTAATTCTAGAGCCAGGATCTATGCCAAGTATTTTCATAAAGCTATTCTATCAGCTAAGCAAAAACAAGCCAGTATTTTAGTAAAAAAGATATAATGCGTTTTGACTTCAAACAAGAGGGGCATTATGTCTGTTATTGAACTAACGCAATCTAACTTTGATGAAACAATAAGCAATAATGATATTGTCATTATTGACTTTTGGGCGCCATGGTGTGGTCCATGTCTTCAATTTGCTCCCACGTTTAAAGAAGCCTCTGAAAAAATTGAAGAAGTCACTTTTGCAAAAGTAAATACTGAGGAAGAGCAGGCGCTTGGCGCTCACTTTGGAATTAGATCAATCCCTACATTAATGATCTTTAGAGAGCAAATTGGAATCTTCTCGCAACCTGGTTCAATGACTGCGAAGGATTTAGAGGATTTGCTTGAGAAAGCTAAATCCATTGATATGGATGAAGTGAGACAGGAACTAGAAAGCCAAAAGTGACTTTATAAAAAAAATTCTGAATATTGCTTGTCACTAAAACCGACCATTACATTTCCATTTTGAATTAATACGGGTCTCTTGATAAGGGTCGGATATTTAGTGACAAGTTCATAATTAATGTTTTGTTTTTCTTTATCTGATAACGCCCTAAATGAAGTCGAACGTTTATTAATTAACACATCAAGGCCAACGCCCTGTTCCATTTCTTCAAATAAATCCCTGGATATTGGATGTTCTCTGTAGTCTATAAATTCATAAGAAAAAGATTTACTGGAAAGAAACTTTAAAGCCTTTTTGACAGTATCACAGTTTTTAATTCCATAAATTTTCACAATATCAGTCACTAATCTAACCCTCCAATAGGAAAGTAACGGGCCCATCATTGACTAAAGACACTTTCATATCAGCACCAAAAACTCCAGTCTGAACTTTAAGGTTGGAGCTCTTTGCTGTATCAACGAAGTAGTCGTAAAGACTCTCCGCTTCTGAAGGTGACATAGCTGTTGAAAAGCCGGCTCTAGTGCCATTTTTTGTGTCTGCTGCCAAAGTAAACTGAGAAATAATTAATAGCTCACCTCTGACATCTTTAAGGCTTAGATTCATTTTTTGATTTTCATCAGGGAAGACTCTATAAGTGATAATCTTATTACACATCTTATCTGCTATTAGTCTTGTATCTTGTTTCTCCAAACCCAAAAAAACTAACAAGCCATTTTCAATTGATCCAACTGATTTCCCAGCAACCTTTACCTGAGAGGAGCTCACTCTCTGAATTAAAGCTTTCATTACCTATGATGAGAGATGAGAAATGTCAGCAACAGAAAGGAATAAATGTCTGACTCTTCTTATGAGTGCAAGCCTTGAACTTTTAACTTTCTCATCTTCAACATTAACCATCACGTTATTAAAGAAGGAATCAATTGTGTCTTTGAGGTCAATTAGGGAGTTCATTGCCTCTTTGTAATTATTACTCCCAGCCAATTCCTTTGATAAGGACTCAGTAGCATTAAATAGAGCCTTTTCTGAGTCTTCAATCAGCATTTCAATGTTCAATTCTTCTTGCTTCTCATCGGAGTCTTTTAATATGTTTGCAATTCTTTTATTGGATTCAATTAAACTTTTTGAATCGACACTCTGAGTAAAGTCATTTAAGGCTTCAACCCTATAATGAAAGTCCAAGGGAGAATTGGGAGAGACGGCCAATACTGCTTCGTAAATATTGCTGTCTATATTTGCATCCCTGTAATAGGCTTTAAGTCTATCCATCATGAAACTATAGATAATGCCACCACTATCCCTATCGACCTCTTTAAGATGTAGATTTAAGGAAAAATCAATTAATGACTTTAGGTTTAGCTCTATTTTTCCTTCTAATAAAATTCTAAGCATACCCAGTGCAGTTCTTCTTAAGGCGTATGGATCTTTAGAGCCAGTTGGTCCTTGACCTATTCCATAGATTCCAGTCAAGGTATCTATCTTGTCAGCTAATGAAACAGCAATTCCTTCTTCAGTTGAGGGCAAATCATCTCCAGCAAATCTTGGGTGATAATGCTCTCTTATTGCAACTGAAACTTCTTTTGGCTCACCATCATTAAGAGCGTAATAACCGCCCATAACCCCTTGAAGATCAGCAAACTCTCCAACCATCTCACTTAATAGGTCAGACTTTGATAACAAACCTGCTCTCGCTGCCATTTTTTTGTCGAATCCGACCAATCCTGAAATATGAGAACTAAGCTGCTCGATCCGTTTAGCCTTCTGACCCATTGAGCCCAACGACTTCATAAACATGACTCTATCTAGATCAGATAACCTATCTTCAAGTTTTATAGCCTTATCTTGATTCCAAAAAAATTCTGAATCAGCTAGCCGAGGATGAATAACTCTTTCATTGCCGTCAATAATTGCTTGTATATTCGAAGACTCAATATTAGCAACAGAAATAAAAAGTGGCAATAAGTTTCCCTTTTTATCAATTAAATGAAAATATTTTTGATGAGACTTCATTGCAGAAATAATTGCTTCTTGAGGTACATCTAAGAATTTTTTGTCAAACCTTCCGGAGAATGCTTTAGGGTACTCAACTAAAGCACAGACTTCATCAAGAAGGGATTCATCAATAACGACTTCAGCTTTATTAGTTTTTGCAACTGACAATATTTGAGAACGAATCAGTTCTTTTCGCTTACTAAAGTCAACCAGAATCTGAGCCTCTTCACTCATCTTACTCTCATACTCTTTAGCATGTGTAAACTTTAAATTTGAATCCTGAAATCTTAAACCTCTAGACTCTCTTCCACTCTCAAGCCCCATAATATTGGCCTTAACAATATCTTTGTCTAGCATTACGACTAACCAATGAACGGGTCTAACAAAG
>CAYNES010000061.1:0-6466 GCA_964396315.1 uncultured Piscirickettsiaceae bacterium
GGATTCTTTTTGATCAAATTCATCTAAATGAAAGAGGTGCAAATATAGTCTTCAACATTGTTAAAAACTTTATCTCGAATCGCTAAGTTTAGTTAATATAAAGTATAATTCATTCTTCACAATAAAACTTTAATTCAATGAAAGATATTAAGCTAGAAGACCGTTTAATTTTTGCACTTGACCTGCCAGAAGTTTCTGAGGCTAAGGATATTGTTCGTGAGCTCGATGATAGTGTCAATTTTTATAAAATTGGAATGGAAATGCTTATGACTGGCCAGTATTTTGAGTTACTTGACTGGCTAATAAAAAAAGATAAAAAAGTTTTTGTAGACCTAAAGTTTTTTGATGTTCCTGAGACAGTTGGAAGGACAATAGCAAGGTTAAGTGATTACGGTGCAACCTTTGCCACCATTCATGGCAACCAGGCTTTAATGGAAAAAGCAGCTCAAAATAAAAATAATCTAAAAATTCTTGCTGTAACCGCCTTGACTAGTCTTGATCGTGGTGATCTTGATGATTTGGGGTTTGCGTGTGATGTTCAAGACCTGGTTATCTCAAGAGCTAAAAGAGCCTTTCAGGCGGGATGTGATGGAATTGTTTCGTCTGGTCTTGAGGTGCCTTTCATTAGAAATTATGTAGATAATAAATTAATTGCAGTCACTCCTGGAATTCGACCTGTTGCAAATGATGATGATCAAAAGCGAGTGGTTGATGTTGCTACAGCTTTTAAGAGTGGTTCAGATTACATTGTTGTTGGAAGGCCAATCAAAAATGCTGAAAATAGATATGAAGCTGCAAGCAACATACAAAAGATTATCAAAAAAACTTTTGAAGCAGTATAATTTCGCTTTCATAGTCGCGTAACTCAGTTGGTTAGAGTGTCACCTTGACATGGTGGAAGTCGGCAGTTCGAATCTGCCCGCGACTACCAAACTTAATTTAGATCATTGATACAAAAACAAGCATTTAAGCTATACTTATGCAATCTAATCTAATATTAATTCCCCTATGAAAAATATACTTTTTGTCTTTTTAATTTCGATTTTTTTAGTTAGTTGTTCTTCGCTTGAGCTTGATGCTGCTTCTACATCTGAAGAGGAAACGCAAAGAATTCTTGCGATGGGTCTATCACATGAAGAAAATTTAATTGAGGCAAGTAAACTAGATTCTGCACATATGGTTTCAGTTGTAACTCTACAGTTAATAAATGCTCGAGATGAAAAGATTCAAGCTGAGATTGATTTAGTAGCATCAGAAGAGTTTGCAAATATGGTGAATGTTATAGGTAACTCTGAGTTTATTGGTTCTGAGCTAAAGGAATCCAAAAAGACAGGAATATTGGAAACTGATATTGATTTTCATAATTTTCATTTAGAGGGGTTGAAAGATTTAAATAGTGGAATTATTAAGCACAAACTAGTACTAGCAATATCATATAACGCAAAGAATAAAAGAAATTATAGCTCTGCTAATTTGTGTGATGAGTGGAATCGTTGTGATATGAATGAGCAGGATATTAATGTTCTTTCTTCTAGTGCATCGAATTGCACAACTGCAAGCTGCGACTATAAGGAAGTTATTGAGCTAAATTTAAGTAATGACTTTTTAAGAAATGTTTCTTATAAAGGCTTTACAATTAGCTTTAGTTCAAAAAGAAAAAGTAATAAGATTAAAGTGCCAAAAGCTTATCTTATGGGTTATTTGAAAGTTGCTCAATAGAAATTTATTTTTTTTCTAATCCTTTCCCCACCAAACAGAGGATTTTTGGCGTTTTCCAGAGCCTAATTTAACATTGAGCCAAAGAATCAGAGGTCTTAACCATGTGCCAGCTAACTTAAGACTCAGCCTATTTATCCACATTGAATAGTCTTTATTGTAAGGGCATACTCTAATACAGATAGAGCAATCAGAGTTTTGAGCAGTCCAGAAATTAAAACATTTTTCTCCATCGACTGACCATTTTTTGATGCCAGTTATGTTTGACTGATTATATATTGCATCTGAAGGAGCATCAAAAGGTATAGCTTTTACAGGGCACTGACTTGCACATATATTGCAAATATTGCAGAATTCTTTAACACCGAACTGAATTGGCCTGTCGTGATTTAAATCAAGGTTGGTATATATTTTACCAAGCCTTACCCTTGGCCCATATTTTTGGGTAATGAGTAAGCCGTTTCTGCCATATTCTCCAAGGCCTGCTTGAATTGCATATGGAATAGCTAAGGATGTGTCATTCATGCTTCCTATGGCTTCAAAGCCAAGGTTACGAATATATTGTGTAGTTGATAAAACAGTTAATGCATCATGAGAATATCCTAGACCGGTTGCAGAACCACTCAATGCAGAAGGAACTGTCTTAACAAGTTCATAATCCATCGGCAAAGCAACAACAATTACATTTTTTAAGCTCTCTGGTATTTCAGGTGGATAGGACTTCAGGCTCAAATCACTAAACTTATTGCTATACTCCCAGCGACTATCATATTTAGTTATGCCTACAAGACCAGCGCCAAAAGCTTTAGCAATTTTTTTAATTTCCTTGCTTGCCTCATTTTTAGTTCCAAGATGAATTTTATTTTTAGCAACAGGAGTTTGAATTGTAAATGCATCTGAAAATCCTTCTCTGCGATCTTGATCTAAATTAATTTCGGTTAGTATATCGCTGACATGCCAAGCTGCATTTCTAAGCGCATAGTCTTTCTGGGTAAAACCATCGGCTTTTCTCCAAGTATTTAATGGTTCACGATAAGTCGAGTAAAAAAGCTCTGATTTTTTTGATCTGATTTTTTTATCCCACCATGATCTTCTGAAGACATCATTTTTTTGATCAAACCTTACAAAATTTTCTAAAACATCAAAATTTTTTGAAGTATTGTTATGTTTTTTTTGTTGATCCTTCATGAAAAATTATGTTTCCAAATAGAAATATAATAATTTAGATATTACATTAAAGGTTAAAACAACACTAGTAATTAAGTATTTTTTAATTCAAAGGCGTTTGATTCTTCATCTATTCAACACAATAAATTCACAACTTAGGTGTACAATTTTTGTTTATTTAGTAAAGAAAGTTGGTGTTAAGTGATTTTAGAAATATTTTTTGCAGCTGGTTGCTTTTGGGGTGTTGAAAAAAACTTTGAGAGTATAGATGGAGTTGTTGATGTTGTTTCAGGTTACTCTGGGGGGAGTTATGACAATCCAACATATGAGGCAGTTCTAAAAAACAGAAGGCTTCAAAGTGAAGGTTTTTTATCTGTTTTAAAAAATATTGGTCTTTCTGACGAGGAGAAAGCAAAAAATAAAAATACTTTGGTCAATCACACGGAAACTGTCAAGGTAATTTATGATTCTAGCCAGGTTTCAACTGAGGCATTGGTCAAGAATTTTTGGGAGATACATGATCCAACTCAGTTTAATCGTCAAGGCAATGATGTCGGTAATAATTACCGTTCTGCTATCTATTGGAAAAATGAAGAACAAAAGAATATTGCTTTAGAGACTGGTCGAGAATATCAAAAACTTTTGTCAGCTAAAGGATATGGTGAAATTGTTACCGAAATGGCGGTGTTAGATAAATTTTGGCCTGCAGAGGACTATCACCAAGATTATTTATTAAGAAATCCCAATGGTTATTGTCCTGATCATTCAACCGGTGTTAAATTTGTTGATCAATCGCAGTCAGGAAATTTTGGTCAAGAAATAGAGCCTTTTGGTGGAAAAGAGATTATTGTAATAGGTCCAGAAATTGAGGGTACCTGCTTGTTTTGTTTGGAATTTGAAAGAAAAGTGACTTCAAAATACAGCGGTACTATCCCGCTCAGATTAACACCCGCATCAGCTCTAAAAGGTTTTGATATTCAAACTCCAACCTGGGCTACTCCTACAATCATCTTTGTAGACGATGGCAAAGAAGTCTGGTCACATCAAGGCATTATGTCTTCTGAAGAATTCTATAAGGCCCTCGGTGAATTTAAACTTGGAGTTGGCTCTGAAGCCTACGATGTTGCTTTTAATGAGGGCACAGATAAAAGGTTTTGTGTTCAATATCAGATTTTTAAAGACACGCCTGAAGGAGTTTTTGTAGACAAGCTTTCTGGTAGGCCTTTATTTGATACTGCATATCGATTCGACTCTAAGTCTGGTTGGCTGTCTTTTACCCAACCGGTAGAAAATGAAGTCTATGAAGTATTAGATACTAGTTACGGGATGATTCGAACCGAAATTAGATCGGTTAGCTCTGATATTCATCTAGGCCATGTATTTAATGATGGTCCTAATGGCTTACCAAGGTATTGTATCAACGCTACAGTGCTAGAGTTTGTTCCACGTGAAGAAGTTTGAGATGTAAAAAAATGTAAAATAATGACTCACTTGTTTCTTTTTCATTATTAATTTTTTTTACTTATGAATTTTGTCTCTATAAATATTGGCTCTACTGTATTTAAATTTCTAGTTTTACTAACTTTCTCTTTCATTTTCTTAAATCCGATTCTTGCTGAAGAAAATTTATATGACAGAGGAAAAGAGCTGATTGAACAAAAAGATTACCAGAAGGCAATCAAAGCATTTGAGCTTGCTGCAAAAGCTGGAAACCTGGATGCACTTACAGCGCTGGGGGTTATGCACATTGGAGGAATTGGCGTTGAGCAAGACAATTTAAAAGGCTATCAATACATAAAAGAAGCTGCAGACAAGTCAGACCCTAAGGCGCAATATACTCTGGGCGCACTATATTATCTTGGAGCTGGGGTTGAAAAGGACTATAAAAAAGCTTTCAATTGGTTAAATTTGGCTTCTGAACAGAACTATTTAGATGCTAAATACAATTTAGGAGTAATGTACGAATTTGGAGAAGGCGTTGATCAGAGCTATGAAAAGGCTTACGAATATTATTTATATGCAGCTAGAAGAGGTAATCTAGAGTCTCAATTTAAAGTTGCTGAGATGTATAAAGAAGGAATTGGAACAGATAAGGATTTAGATAAAAGCGCTTACTGGTTAAAAAGAATTGAAGATTCAAAATAATAAAATGAAGTTATAAATGAATATTTTGAGACTATAAAAAGAGATGAGTACTAAAAAGAATTACGATGTAATCATTGTAGGTGCTGGCCCAGCAGGCCTTAGCTTTGCTTGCTCCTTAATTGATCTTAGTTTAAAGGTTTTGGTAGTAGAAAAATCAGCTCTTTCCTCTATCTCTAGTCCTAAACCCGATGGAAGAGAGACTGCTCTGACACATAACTCATTAAAGATTCTTAAAAGGCTTGGTGTATGGGATCTGATTGATCAAAACAAAGTAAGTCCTTTGAAAGAGGCAAAAGTTTTCGATGGTGATTCGGACTCTTTGCTAAACTTTGCAGCCAATAAATCCTCTATTGACGCGCTTGGTTATTTGGTTCCAAATCATTTAATTCGACTTGCTCTTTACCAAAAAGCTTCAAAATCTGATCATTTATTTATAATGAATGAATTGTCTGTCGAGTCAGTTGAGACGAGCCATTCGAGCGGCAAAGTTACTCTTTCAGATGGCCAAATTTTGAGCTCTAAGCTTGTAGTTGCTGCTGATAGTCGTTTCTCAGAAATAAGACGCAAAATGGGTATCGAGTCGACCATGAAAGACTTTTCTAAAGTGATGATAATCACCAGAGTCTCTCACGAGAAAGATCATAATCAAGTTGCATTAGAGTGCTTCAATTATGGTCACACGCTTGCACTTTTGCCACTTAATGGAAATATCTCCTCTGTAGTATTAACTGTTCCAACTGATGAGGCTGATCAAATGCTCGGCATGGACCCAGAAAAATTTTGCAAGTTTGCAAGTGAAGGATTTAATGACAGTTTGGGAGAGATGAAACAGATTGGTGATAGATTTTCATATCCTTTGGTAGGGGTTTATGCACAAAAATTTAGATCCACACGTTTTGCACTCATAGGAGATGCAGCGGTAGGAATGCATCCAGTGACAGCCCATGGCTTTAACTTGGGCCTTAGGGGACAGGATATTCTCTCAAAATCAAT
Source organism: uncultured Piscirickettsiaceae bacterium (assembly GCA_964396315.1). Lineage (GTDB taxonomy): Bacteria > Pseudomonadota > Gammaproteobacteria > PS1 > Pseudothioglobaceae > Pseudothioglobus. The sequence continues at coordinate 6,022 of CAYNES010000061.1, forward strand.
TGCTAAAGCTCTTAAAGCTGGAAAGGACATTGGGTCTGAAGCGGTTCTTAGGGAGTTCGAAAATAAACAAATCCATTTATCAAGGCTGATGTATTTTGGAACCAATGGTGTTGTATCATTATTTACAAATGATGATGCTAAGGCAAAGCAAATTCGTAAGCTTGTTCTGAAGTTTGCTGATCGATTTCCGCCAATAAAAACATTAATCACAAAGCACCTCACTGAATCAAAAAAAAGTAATTTAATCCCTTTTTAATGAAAAATATTATGGCAGAGACAGGCGATTTAAGTAATCTAAGAAAAGAATACCTTCAGAGTGGAATTATAAGAGAGGATCTTCATGAAAGCCCAATTCAGCAGTTTTCACTATGGTTTTCACAGGCTATAGAGGCTAATATCATAGAACCCTCTGCCATGAGCCTTGCAACGTCGGATGATTCAATTG
>CAYNES010000062.1:0-6461 GCA_964396315.1 uncultured Piscirickettsiaceae bacterium
GATAAAAACCTTGAAAACATTGCAAGCAATCTAAATGTCACTATTAGCAACAAAGGTGCTGATTTCAATATCAAGGGAAATAATGCGGCCGAAGCAGTTTCTGTTCTTCAAGACCTTCTTTCGATTTCAGAAAAGAAAACTATTGATTTTAGTGATATTGACTTATGCATTAAATCTCTCAATAGCCCAAATGGCGAAGCTCAGTCTATTACAATAAAAACCAGTAAAAAACATATCCACATAAGAAGTGGTAACCAACAAAAATATGTCAACGCAATTATAGAAAATGATGCAGTTTTCGCCATTGGACCAGCAGGAACAGGCAAAACTTACTTGGCTGTTGCAAGAGCAGTTGAGGCTCTTGAAAACTCAAATGTAAAAAGGATTGTACTGGTTAGACCAGCTGTAGAAGCTGGTGAAAAGTTAGGTTTTCTTCCAGGAGATTTGAGTGAAAAAGTTGACCCATATCTTCGACCTATCTATGACGCACTTTATGAATTTATGGGTTTTGAAAGGGTTAATAAATTAATAGAAAAACATGTAATAGAGGTTGCGCCGTTGGCATTTATGCGAGGCAGAACTTTGAATGAATCATACATAATTCTTGATGAGGCTCAAAATACAACTATTCCTCAAATGAAAATGTTTTTAACTAGAATGGGTTTTGGCTCAAAAATGGTAATAACGGGTGACATCACTCAAATTGACTTACCCAATCCTAGCCAATCGGGGCTAACTGATGCTATCAAAATACTCAAAAATATTGATCATATTGCCTTTTGTAACTTTGATGCTGCTGATGTTGTAAGACACCAACTCGTTAAGAAAATTGTTAGCGCCTACGACAAAGCCAAATGAATAGCAAAACTAAAGTAATAGTTGGACTTTCTGGAGGAGTTGACTCTTCAGTTGCTGCATATTTACTACTCAAACAAGACTATAAAGTTGAAGCCTTATTCATGAAAAACTGGGATGAAGACGATGAAGATGAATATTGCAGTGCATCTGAAGATCTGGCTGATGCACAGCAAGTTGCTGACGCCCTTGGGATTAAACTTCACACCGTAAATTTTTCACATGAATACTGGGAAGATGTGTTTGAACACTTTCTGGCAGAACATAAAAAAGGACGCACCCCTAACCCTGACGTATTATGCAACCAAAGAATTAAATTTAAAGCATTCCTTGACTATGCTAAGGACCTTGGAGCAACAAAGATTGCAACTGGGCACTATGCAAGAATTAGTGAAGAAAATGGAAAATACTTCCTAAAGGCTGGCATAGATGGAAATAAAGATCAAAGCTACTTTCTACATTTGCTTAATCAAGATCAACTTTCACAAAGCCTGTTCCCTCTCGGTGAGATTGATAAGAATGAGGTACGTGAAATTGCAAAAAATAACCATTTTGTTACTGCAGAAAAAAAAGACTCAACCGGTATCTGTTTTATAGGAGAAAGGCCATTTTCAGAGTTCTTAACGACATTTCTTCCTAAAGAAAGAGGAGATATCGTTGACCAAGATGGGTCATTTATAAAGCATCATAATGGACTCCCTTTCTATACCATTGGACAAAGAAAGGGCCTTGAGATAGGTGGAGGACATGGCAATTCGCAAGAACCTTGGTTTGTAGCAGACAAATTGACAGATACAAATCAAATTGTAGCAGTTCAAGGAGATCACCACTTGCTTTACCATAATTCATTAGTAGCTGATGATATCCACTGGATTGATAATGAACCAAAAATGCCAATGCAATGTAGTGCTAAAATACGCTACCGGCAGGCCTCACAAGAGTGTACTGTTGCAATTGGAGAAAACTATACCATCAAAGTCTTCTTCAAAGATTCACAAAGAGCTATTACTCCAGGTCAATCAATAGTTTTTTATGATGGTGATACCTGTCTTGGTGGGAGTGTAATTAAGTCTAGATACAATGAATAAGTCAGCAAAACAAACCATAGCCCTTGCAAGCATTTTTCAATCATCAGCTTTAGTTCACCAACTTGCTATTTCTGGGAAATGCGATAGCCATACCAATAAAGTAAGTCTAAATAGTATTGTTACTTCAAGTGACTCTATCGATGAAATTTTCACCTCCCCTGAAGATTTAAAAATAGGCTTTGATTCTTTAAAATTGATTCTTGAGAAAAAAACAATTGAAATGCATAATGTAATGGTCTATGCAACAGCTCTCATCAATTTAGAAAAAAAATTAATGAAAAAACCCAATCTATTGAACCAGATTTCAGATGAAATTAATCTGATGAATAAACAGGAATTTTTTGATATATACCATAGCAACTCCATTGCTCGATTGGCAGAGCTATATAAAAATACGTTGGGCAGTCTCAACCCTACAATTATGGTGCGTGGAGAACAAATTTATTTATCTAATCAACATACTGCAAACCATATAAGGGCTCTCCTTTTGGCTGGGATTAGGGCAGTCTCATTATGGAAAACGCAAGGCGGCAAGACCTGGCACTTATTATTTGGAAAAAAGAAAACACTGCAATATATAAAATCGCTTGCAAATTAATCTATTCTGATTAAATGCTTGCATAATTGAAGGCGAGACTCTATAATTCGTGTTTTCTTAATTTTAAGCATAATTTATATATATGGCCAATTCAGCAGGTTCAAAAAAACGCGCAAGACAAGCAGTTAAGCGTAACAAGCATAACTCCCAGATTAGAGCAAAAGTTCGTACTTTTATCAAAAAGGTAACTTATGCAATCGATGCTGGAAATAAAAAAGAAGCAACGAGTGGCTTTGCTGATATGCAGAAAAATATTGATCAAGCTGTCAGTAAAGGCTTGATTCACAAGAATCTAGCTGCTAGAAAGAAATCTCGTATAAGTGCTCAAATTAAAGCTCTATAAATAGGATTCTATTCTAGGTTCACTTCTTGATTATTAAATCATTGCTATAATGAAAACCCTCTTTGAGGGTTTTTTTATGTTTGAAAGTTTTTAACGCTATGATTAATGAAAGCGACAAGTCATTATTTAGATCAACAGTTGATAATCAAAAACCAGTTGATAAAGATAGCCCTAAAGAAAATAATGTAATAAAAGTTAATCCAGATAAGCCCTTTGAAAACTATAGTTTTTTGTACGAGCCTAACATATCTGGATCTCAAATAGTAGTTTACAATGTTGATGGTCTATCACCAAAAATTCTTAAAAAGATGAAGCAAGGAAATATAGGATTTACTCCATCAATTGACTTGCATGGACACAAAATAGAAGAAGCCTGCCGATCATTATCAGACTTTATTCATTTTCATTCAGACAAACGATTTATCCAAATTATTCATGGAAAAGGATATCACTCAACTGATGGACTCTCAATTATAAAGTCCCAAGTCATTCATTACTTAAAGCAACATCCAAGCGTTCTCGCTTTTTGCTCTTGCCCTCAAGAAATGGGGGGAACTGGAGCCGTATTTGTTCACCTAAAAGCAAATGTTTAATATCGACGAAATCTACTCCGTCACTGACTATATCAAATTGTGTAAAAACACAATAGAGAAAAATATACCGCAGTGCTTTGTTCAAGGCGAAATCTCAAACTTATCAAAGCCCTCTTCTGGTCACTGGTACTTCACCTTGAAAGACAAAAATAGCCAAGTAAAGTGTGCTTTTTTTAGATTAAATCAAAGAAAAATAAAATTTTCACCCGAAAATGGTATGTCGGTGATTATACGGGGAGCAACTACTCTATACCCTCAAAGGGGTGATTTTCAACTAATCATTCAGCAGATGGAGCCAGCAGGGATTGGGAATCTTCAGCTAGCGTTTGATCAGTTGAAAAATAAGTTAAGACTTGAAGGTCTATTTGATTCAGAAAACAAAAAGGAGATTCCATCATTCCCAAATAAAATTGGTGTCGTCTCTTCTGCAACAGGTGCAGTAATCAGAGATATTATCAAAGTTTTAAAATTACGATACCCTCTCGCGCAAATACTTCTTTACGATACCATTGTTCAAGGTGAAAACGCTCATCTAAAAATCATCAAAGCTCTCAAGGCTGCAGATCAATCTCAGAATTGTGACGTTATTATTCTTGCAAGAGGAGGTGGCTCATTAGAAGACCTTTGGGCATTTAATGAAGAAGACCTTGCAAGAGAAATATATAACTGCACAACGCCCATTATTAGTTCCATAGGGCATGAGACTGACATAACCATTGCTGACTTTGTTTCGGATCTAAGAGCACCAACACCTTCTGCTGCTGCCGTATCAGCAACTCCAGACTTCAATACTATTCTTTACAATGCCTCAAAACTGAAAGAATACCTTTATGGATCTATAAAACAATCTATTGAATCTAAGAAAGCTGCTTTAGAATTACTCAAGCTTAAAATTATTGACCCAAGCCAACAACTTCTTCTTAACGCTCAAAAGCTCGATGAGTACGAAATACGATTAATAAAACATCATAAAAGTCTGATTAATGATAATAAAGAAAAATTAAAGCTTTTAGTTTCTCAATTATTAACTCAATCTGAAAATTTTATTAAAACGCAACATAATGAGCTATCAAATTATGGAAACTCACTAAATCTTCTATCACCACTTAGTACGCTATCGAGAGGTTACACAATTACTCAAGATAATGAAGGTAAGATTATCACCTCAATCAAAAAAATAAAGACCGAAGAAGTAATTTTTACTAAATTTCATGATGGGAAAGTTGCCTCCAAAGTTGTCAATAAAGAGGATAATTAAATAATAAATTTAATATAATTCAAATATGAAATCTGATGTAACACTTTTAAGGCGAATTGGTTCAATTAGCTACGATTTTTTTCTTGTATTTTCCTTTGTTTTCTTTGTGGCAGGAATTGTAATCCTTATCAATAATAAAGAGCCAATTACAAATAATTTTTTCTTTTTTCTAGTAACTCTTCCTCTAATTTACCTCTATTTTTCAATATCTTGGGTTAAGGGAAAGCAAACCCTTGGAATGAGAGCATGGAAATTTGAAATTATTCAGAAAAACGGAGAAAACATAACCTTTAAACAATCTCTTATACGCTTTTCTTTGGCTATAGTATCTCTAATTGGGCTAGGATTCATCTTTCAATTTCTAAATAAAAATAGATTGCCGATTCATGACTACTATTCTAAAACTTACCTCAGTTCGATATATAAATAATATGTCACGAAATCAATTAAAAACAATTTGATTTTATGAAAAACAAAACACAAGCTAGCTTTTTTGGATTTATTTACAAAAATAAAATCACTATTGCCTTGATTTTTGTTTTGTTTGCACTAGTTAAGCAAAATATTTTTGATAACAATTTTCCTAGTGTTGTATTTGAGAGAGAAAGGTCAATCGATAAGATTAGGCTCAATAACTCTAATTTAGCTAGTGAAAATAAAATTCTTGAGATCAAGATTCAAAGTTACACTGAAGAAGATTTAAACTTAATTGAATCAAAAGCAAGATATAAATACGGATTAATTAAGGAGGGAGAGCATTTTTTCAAGGTAAACAGGATAGTTGATACAGAAGCATTAACAGAAAATGATAAGGCTACATTATAATTAATATAATTGAGAAAAATTGCCCGAGGATGCCCCCACAAATATGAAAAAAAATAAGTATTTTCTAGTCGTCCCGGCAAGTGGAATTGGACAAAGAATGAATTCAAAGATTCCAAAACAATATTTAGATCTAGAGAATGGTTTGACAATTCTTGATCAGTGTCTTAAATCCATCTTATCAACTGAATCAATCACAGGATTTATTATTGCTCTAGACAAGAAAGATACATACTTTAAGTCTTCCGTTTTCGCAACACACTTCAAACTCATTTCAATTGCCAATGGTGGTAAAGAAAGATTTCATTCTGTTCTGAATGCATTAAATTCTTTAAATCAAATTGCAAAACCAGATGACTGGATTTTGGTGCATGATGCTGTCAGACCCTGTATTAAAAAAGATGACATTGTTAAGCTTATTGAAGAAGTTGCAGATGATGAGGTGGGTGGTATTCTTGCTAACGGAGTTGTTGATACAGTGAAACATAAAAAAAATAAAGGTCTAGTTTCAACAATTGACAGGAAGAAACTTTACCTAGCTCAAACACCTCAAATGTTTAGATTTGGTATTTTGAAAGAGGCGATTGAAAAAGCGATAGAACTCAATATGCATATAACTGACGAATCTGAAGCGCTTGAAAACCTTGGTTATTCAATTAGAATTGTTGATGGCTCATCTAGCAATATCAAAATTACAACTCAAAAAGACATCGACTTAGCTAACTATTATTTGAAGCAATTATGAATATAAAAACAGGCATTGGTCAAGACTCTCACTGTTTTGAAAAGGAAAAAGGAAAACCTTTAATACTAGCTGGTATTGAATTTGAACACCCATTTGGATTAAAAGGAAATAGTGATGCTGATGTAATTTTTCACTCTATAACTAATTCAATATCCAGCA
>CAYNES010000063.1:0-6317 GCA_964396315.1 uncultured Piscirickettsiaceae bacterium
GTTAGAAGCAAAAGGGTGTGATATTGTGATGCCTGATCTTCAAAGAATTGGAGGCATCTCTGAAATGAGGGCAACTGCCCATCTATCCGATTCTTATGATGTTTCAATCTCTACACACATCTTTACAGAGCAAAGCTTATGCGTTGCAGGTTCTGTTGAGAACTGTATTTCAGTTGAACATATGCCATGGTTTGCTAATCTATTTAATGAGAAAATTGATGTCATCAAAGGTTATTTAGAAATACCTGAGCGACCAGGAATAGGATTTACTTTTAATGATGACTATATAAATAAATTAATATAACACTAAAAAATTGTAAATTAATTCATTAAATGATGAATTTTTTAATAGATTGAATTTCTTTCATAATGTAGAATGAAATTTTTTTGTGTCAATAAATTTATCATGTTTATCAGTGTTTTAGACCTATTTAAAGTTGGTATCGGACCATCCAGTTCTCACACTATGGGGCCTATGGTTGCGGCTAACGCATTTCTGAATGATGTGCGTCATTTTGTTGATTCAAATCCCAGCAGTAATGGCTATCATGTTAGATGCACTTTAAAGGACTCACTAGCATATACTGGTGTAGGTCATGCTACAGACAGAGCGGTCGTCTTAGGGCTTCATGGCTACCTTCCCAACACCATAATTGACGAGAACATGGATGAGGTCATTGATCGAACATGGAATTCAAAGACCATAGTAATCAATGAAAACATAAAAGCAATGTTCTTTGCAGAAGAAGATATTATTTTTGATACTCGAAACTCATTAAAACAGCACCCAAATGGTATTGTTTTTGACCTACTCGATAAATCTAATAGCTTGTTAATTTCTAATACCTATTTTTCAATAGGAGGTGGTTTTATCTCCACCTTGGCAGAAATTGATAACGTGGAAGCGCCAATTGCTGCAGAGCCAAGTTCAGCTTATCCATTCCCATTTGATAACTCAGATCAAATGCTTGAAATGTCAAAGAAACATAACAAAACGATTTGGGAAATGAAGCAAGCTAATGAGCTAGAAAATATTCCAGAAAAGATACTTAATCAAGAGCTAGACAAAATTTGGAATGCAATGAAAACTTGTGTTGAAAGAGGCCTAGCAACTGAAGGGATTTTGCCTGGTGGTCTGAACACAAAAAGGCGAGCAAAACAATTACATGAAAGCCTTCAAAATGACAAAGAAAATGCTGGCACAAGCGACTGGCTATGCGCTTATGCGATGGCTGTTAATGAGGAAAATGCTGCTGGACATATGGTTGTTACAGCTCCTACTAATGGCGCTGCAGGCGTTGTACCAGCGACACTATACTATTACTATAAGCATAAGGATGCAACTCCAGAACAAATTAGACAATATCTATTATCAGCCTCAGCAATTGGTGGCCTAATTAAACACAATAGCTCAATTTCTGGCGCGGAAGTCGGATGCCAAGGCGAAGTTGGCTCGGCATCATCTATGGCAGCAGCAGGTTTGTGCGCTGCAAGAGGTGGAACAAGTGAACAAATTGAAAATGCTGCTGAGATGGCCCTTGAGCACCATATCGGTATGACCTGTGACCCGGTGAAAGGACTTGTACAAGTCCCATGCATTGAGAGAAATGGCTTTGGGGCGGTTAAAGCCTATACAGCAAGCTCACTCTCACTCAGAGAGAGCGGTGAACATTTGATATCGCTAGATCAATGCATTGCAGCTATGAAGCGAACAGGCCTTGATATGTCTAATAAGTACAAAGAGACCTCACTAGGAGGCCTAGCAGTAAGCTTTATTGAGTGCTAAATTAATCTGTATCGACTAGGCCAGCGCCCGCCCCCGAGGCCCTTGATTCAACGCTCGACTTAACAAGACATCTAGAAAAATATTCGTAAATTTTTGGCCATTTTTCTCCAACCTTTACTCCGTTATTAAGTACTTTGAGCTTTTCATTAGCTAGATTATATGTATTTATTTTCCTGTTTTTTATGTTACTTTTTTCACTAGCTTCTAAAACAGAAATATGAATATCTGCATTATGACTCTGCTCTATTGGAGTATCTGAAGAAGAAATAATCTCCCATTTATTCTCATCACTTAAATTTACCTCATACTGATTCTTGTTTCCATCAGTCCATGAAACTTTAATATCTGTGCACTTGTTAGCGCCTAGTGCTGAAACGACTAATAAAGGACAATCAACATTAGTAATCTTCAATGTCCCATTGAGCCCGTTAAATTCAAGCCAGTCAACACAACAAACTGATGCCTCTAATGCAGAAAGAACATTGCCCTCAGGACAAAAAAAATGTCCACCAGTGTTAATCTTTTCAAATCGAATGGAAAGACTACTTTTTTTACTATCGAGATTGTCTAATGCCAACAGGCTGCACTCGCAAGGATCAAAACCGTTTTGTGCAATCCAGATATTGCTTCTGGCAAAATCCTCTGAAACGCCGATAGGCGCTTCAACACCAAAACCCGCACGTGTGAAATAAAAAAGGATTTCGTTTAATGAGATCGTTAAATGGCTTTTTGACATTTACAATTAATGCAAGGGTATGACTGAGATCGCCCAGCGATTGGAAAAGACCAGCAATCATGGTTTGAATCTTGAATCTGGTCAGGTAATGGTGCCCCTTGATACATTGAAATTCTAGTCCAAAGGTCTGACTTAGGATCAAATTTTGACGCACCAAAGAAGGCTAATTTAAATCTTAACAAATCTAATGGCCTCATTGACTCACTAAGCAAATTATCTTGTACTTCAGAATAAGGCCTTTCAAATGTATTCTGAATACGACGAATAATGTGTCTGAACTGAGGGTAAATCATTGCAAATTCCCCAATAGACATATCTTCACCCATGCTTTGAAGAACTTCATTTAAATCACTTACGTCTCGCCCAATAGCAAGTGGCATTTCTTGCTCAACGCCTTCATCAACACCTTTAGACCCAAACCTAGGCTCTAACTTATCCTCAGAATAATACCAAAAGTGGTGCTGAGACTCTTCTAGCGAAAAGTCAATTGTTGTTGCCCAGTTATATGCGTCAGCAACCACCTCTTTTAATTGGCTCAAGGTCATACGGGCTTTGAATTTAGGAATTGTAGAGGTTGACATTGTATCCGCAAGGTCATCCACGATTGCGCCATGAGGCTCAATAATCAGAGAGACTATCATCTCTTGACATTCAAGAGAGAAGTTATCCTCAACGTATTGATAAATCCCGTTCCATGGATAAGGCCTGTATATATTTGACTCATCCTCACACCATATTCTAAGGGCTTGGATTTCATCTGTTAGAAGATTAATTCTTGCTGATTGAATTTCATCTTCCACATTCCATTCGTCGATATGTTGACTAACTTGAAGCAGAGACTTTATAAATACTTCGAGAGTTCTTGGTAATGCTGTTTCAATAGATCTGACTCTTGCCAATGCGGTTTCTTTGGCAACAACCCAGTTATGAATAAGTGTTGGGTGCTTTAATAAAAAAGGCGCCATACCTAGGCCAGTTGAATTTCCAACCCCAATAAATCGACTGATATTATTATCTAGAGGAACCGCTTTTTTGCCACCCCTCTCTTTGGCAAGCTCCTCAACTAAATCAATGGTGAACCATCGAATCAAGTAGACAGCCAGTAATTCAATTTGGAATGGACCTCTACACTCTTCACGATTAGCAATCTTTTCTCTATCTGCACAACCAAACTTTCCACTTCCATAGACTGCTGTTGTTCTCATTAAGTAACCGACTGAAGAGATTAGTTCCAGATCAGGCTGAACCCCTGATGCAAGAGAATTAATAATATCTTCGAAAACCCTGAGACTCTTGTTTCCTCTCGCTAAAACAAGCTCACTGGGCCTATATCGACCGCCTTCTTGAAGTGGTGTATTTTTGGCCAAATAGTCTATGTCATCTTGAGTCGGAACGCCATCATAAAGGCTAAATGTCGCATCCCATACTTCTGCAATAACCCTATCCGTTCTCATATCAGCGGGTATCTCTTGAGTAAATGCAATCAATGAATAAGTTCTTTTTGGAGTAATTGCGGAGTAAACACTAACACCATATCCATCTTTATCGACATTGCGGAGCGTTCTTTCAAACTTCCATTTTTCCGAAGACATGCGCCTAATTAGAGTACGCATAAAGCTTATACGAGTAGGAAATGAAGAGCCCATTCTATCTAGTCGCATAACCTTTTCAGGCGTTCTCATAAAGTCAGATTCAATATCAATTAATACTGCTTCACTAGACATATATGTTGATTATAAAGACTCAAAAGATGCTTCGAAAAAATTTAACCAGTTTTTCCCCATAACTAACTCAACATCTTCATTTGAAAAGCCTACAGACATTAATCCCGTTGCAATGTTCACAAAATCTCGGTTGTCACGGAACCATTCAGGTTGATCTGGAAATCCTGCAAAGCTTACTGAACCTTCACCATAATCACGTTCATTAGTCCAAGTGCCGTTTCGCATCCATTCTACGACACTGTCAGGCTGATTTTGACAGAGGTCAGTTCCAATACCAATACTATTGATTCCCATAATGTCAGCTGTCTCAGCAATCATATTACAAAAACTCTCTAATGTGCAGTTTGAACCATCCTTGAGATGATGAGGGTAGACAGAAAAACCAAGCATACCTCCACTCTCACCCAAGGCTTTAAGGACCTCATTCGATTTGTTTCTCAAAGCAGGGTGCCAAAACGTTGGATTGGCGTGAGTGATAGCAATTGGACGTTCTGAAATTTCAATTGCTTCCAATGTAGACCTTTCTGCAGAGTGGCTCATATCAACGACCAGACCAACCCGATTCATCTCTTTGATGACCTGTTTACCCATTCTAGTAATACCAGGGTCATTTTCTTCATAACAACCTGTGCCCAATAAGCTTTGATTGTTATAAGTGAGCTGCATAAACCTAACTCCTAATTGATGACATATCTCAACCAAGCCAATATTGTCTTCAATTGGAGAGCAATTTTGGAAACCAAAAAATATCGCTGTACGACCTTCTTTTCTTGCCCTTAAAACGTCACTTGCAGTCCTTCCTTGAAAAATTAGAGCAGAATAATCCTCAAACCTTCTATTCCAATCGATTACATTTTGAACCATCTCTTGAAAATCTTCGTGGTAACAAATCGTCACGTGAATTGCGCTTACACCACCCCAATTGATTTGCTGAAAAACCTCTTCACTCCAATTATTGTATTGAAGCGCATCAATGAAAAGTGATTGGTGAGCCATTATGGATTTCCGCTTGAAATGTAAGAAGTTTTAACTTGAGTATAAAGCTCTTTGGCATAACTACCTTGCTCTCTAGGCCCAAAACTTGAATTTTTTCTGCCGCCAAATGGAACGTGGTAATCGGTTCCAGCAGTTGGAAGGTTAACCATAACGCAACCACTTTCCGCGTTACGCCTAAAGTGACTCGCTCTAGAGAGTGATTGGGTAATAATTCCCGAGACGAGTCCGAAATCAGTATCGTTTGCAACTGATAATGCCTCATCATAGTCTGCTACCTTTATGACGCAGGCAATTGGTGCAAAAAGCTCTTCTCTATTAACTCTCATTGAGTTATTTCCGCCAATTAATAATGCCGGTTGCATATAGAAACCAGGATTATCAAGTTCAAGCTTATCTCCTCCACAAACGACCTCGCAACCTTCTTCTTTTGCGAGCGTCATATAATTAAGATTTGAATCGAGTTGCTGTTGGCTTACAGCTGGTCCTATTTGTGTTCCCTCCTGAAGCGCATCACCTACCTTGAGAGCTGAAGTTGATTCTTTCATTCGATCAACAAACTCATCATGAATCGATGCATGGACAACTAACCTTGATGACGCGGTACATTTTTGGCCAGTTGAGCCAAAAGCTCCCGCGGTAGCCGCGGCAACTGCAACATCCATATCAGCATCATCCATCACAACGAGAGGGTTCTTAGAACCCAACTCTAACTGAAACTTTGTGAGATTTTTTGCTGCTGAGCTTGCAATCTGACGACCTACATCGTAAGAACCGGTAAAGCTTATTGCGTGCACTTTAGGACTTTCTGCCAAAGCCTGACCGATTGAAGATCCAGACCCCATAACTAAGTTAAATAATCCTTTAGGAATGTCTTGCTTTGCGATAATCTCAGTTAAAGCCACCGCACTCGCAGGAGTCAAGTTAGCAGGCTTCCAAATAACTGCATTGCCAAATGCTAATGCCGGGGCAATTTTCCAGCTAGCGGTTGCAGTTGGGAAGTTCCATGGCGAGATAATTGCGACTGTTCCCATAGGCTCTCGACGGACATCAATTTCAATATTTGGTCTGACTGAGT
>CAYNES010000064.1:0-6295 GCA_964396315.1 uncultured Piscirickettsiaceae bacterium
GCATGCAGGATCAATGGTATACATTCAACATGTTTGACGCTCAGGCTTGGTATGCGAGAGATGTTATTTTAAATAAAATTAATTTGCCTTCTTTTAGTGAAATGCAAGCCCATACACTTGAGTGGCATGAAAGAGAAACTGCACAAGATGATGCCGCTTATGCAATTGATTTTCAAGGCGCTTACACTCAGATGCTCATTGATGAAACAGATTATCCAAGTTTTGATATTGAGGGGGTCAATAGAACTTTTATTGATTGGAAGCACAATAAGAAAGATGGCATTATGACATTTAGAGATAAGTCTCATGCATCATTGATGACTGGAACTCAATCTCCACCGCATCATACGCCATGGCTAGAGGCTATGGATGACTCTCTGGAATCTTATTTGGATATCTAGTTTTTTTACAATATAAAAAACTAGCTTTCCTCACAAAAAAAACATCAAACTTTGGGTGAAATTAAGTCTAAAATTCACACCTCTGGTGTACCATGCAGTAGATATTTTTTAAAATTTTAGTGATGCATTTGAGAACGCAGAATCTAGAATTTGGGTTTAAGTTAATAAATAATAAGATTAAAATTGTAATTAGAATCAATAACTAATGCCATTTAATATGGAATATCATAAGATTGACAAAGATTCAATAGAAGACGTTCTTGAGCGAGCAAAGCAGTATCGCTCACTACTTCAGCCAGATATGGCAATAAGTATCTGTCTAGATATCTTTGCTGTTGACGAAAAAAATCAAGAGGCTTTGATTATCTATATCCTTGCCCTTACAGATCAATTATCTCAAAGTGAATCAAAAGTTCACCATAAGAAGATTACTGATAGTATCCAAAAGCTTGATTCTAAATTTTTACAACATTATTACTCTGGGATTTTCCTTGAAAGGCAGGCGAGGAGTTTATTAAATCATTCAATGTCACGTTCTTTTGCCTATGATGCATTTATTGAGGCTATTTCGGAATTCGAAATCGCTGAAAAGATGGCGCCAGAACATTGTGCTGATCCAATTTTGCGTTATAACAGTTGTGTAAGAACAATCAAAAAAGAGAACCTTCAACCACGTCAAGAATTCGATGAACTTTACTAAAAATCGCACAGTAAGTCTAAAAAAATTGATGGCCATAGCGGGCCTAATTTGGTTCGTTTATTTAATTTTTCATTTATTTAGCGTTTTAACCTTTCATTCGGGTGAGGCGGCTTTTACAGGATTTAATGTCTGGTTACAAAGTTCAATTCTATATCCAATATTATTAGGATTATTATTGTTGACTCTGTCTTTTCATATTGTTACTGCCATCTCAAGGCAGCTCTCAAATAATGTCAGTTCAGGTGATCGCTATAAAAAACCTTACCCTAAAGCTGTACCCAGAATTATTGCCTGGTCTGGTGCTTCAATAATTCTTATTTTTATTGTTATTCATTCTTATCAAATGCTTTCAGTTGATGCGGTTGATTTATATTCTGAGGTTGAAAGAATATTTCGGAGTCCAGTCATGTGGGCTATATATGGTTTGGGTATGATAGCAGTCTCGACTCATTTGCATCATGGTCTTACTAATGTTTTTCAGACTCTCGGTATTTCCAGCAAGCAAAGAAAGGGTCTTGCGCTCGTTATTGTGGTCTTAATTATGGCTGGTTTTATTTCAATTCCAATAGGTGTATTGTATGCATAAGCTTAACTCAAATGTGCCTACTGGGCCTTTAGAAAATCGATGGGAGAAACACAAGTTTGACCTATCCCTTATTGCACCTCAAAATAGAAAAAAGTACAACATTATTGTTATCGGTACGGGTTTAGCAGGAGCCTCGTTATGCGCAACCTTAGGGGAGGCGGGATATAACGTGCAATCTTTTTGTTATAACGATAGTCCAAGAAGAGCACACTCTATTGCCGCACAGGGTGGTGTCAATGCAAGCAAGAATTATCAAAACGATGGCGATAGTACATGGAGGCTTTTCTATGACACCATTAAAGGTGGCGATTTTCGAGCAAGAGAGTCCAATATCTATCGTTTGGCACAACTCAGTTGCAACATTATTGATCAAGCGGTTTCTCAGGGCGTTCCGTTTGCTAGAGAGTACAGTGGATATTTAGCTAATCGTTCCTTTGGGGGAACTCAGGTTTCTCGTACCTTTTATGCAAGAGGGCAAACTGGTCAGCAGCTTCTCTTGGGAGCATACAGTTCAATGAGTAAGGAGATTGCCTCTGGAAAAGTGAGGCATACGTCTAGATGTGAGATGCTGGAGGTTATTATTATTGAAGGCAAGGCTAGAGGTATAGTTGTTAGAGACTTGGTTACAGGAGAAATCTCTTCCCATCTTGCTGATTGTGTAGTGATGTGTACTGGAGGTTATAGTAATGCTTACTACCTATCAACTAATGCTAAGGGTTGCAATACTTCAGCAACATGGAGGGCTCATAAAAATGGTGCCTACTTTGCTAACCCAAGCTTTACACAAATTCATCCAACTTGCGTACCACCAACTGGAGACAGTCAATCAAAGTTAACTTTAATGAGTGAATCTCTGAGAAACGATGGACGTATATGGGCTCCTAAAAAAATTGAAGATTGTGATAAAAATCCTAATGATATTCCAGAAGAAGATAGGGATTATTTTCTTGAGCGAATGTATCCTGCATTTGCAAACCTTGTGCCTAGAGATATAGCATCAAGGGCACTCAAAGGTATTTGTGATGAGGGGCTCGGTGTTGGCTCTGTTATCAATAATCAGCGCCTTGGTGTCTACCTAGATTTTTCATCAGTCATCCAAAAAATGGGAATTGAAAAAGTCAAAGAAAAATATGGAAATCTATTTGATATGTACGAGAGTATCACTGGAGAGAATCCTTATGAGGTTCCTATGAAAATCTACCCTGCACCGCACTATACTATGGGCGGACTTTGGGTGGATTACAACTTAATGACAACAATTGATGGATTGTTTGCCTGTGGAGAGGCAAATTTTTCTGATCATGGTGCTAATAGGCTTGGAGCATCAGCTTTGATGCAAGGTTTAGCAGATGGGTATTTTGTTGCCCCTCAGACGGTTGCTAACTATCTTGCAAAAGGAAAATTTGAAGAAATTACTCATGATCATCCAGGGGTTATAGCCTCTGTTGAGTCAGTAAAAAATCGTATTGAGAGTCTTATGAATGCTCCTGATCCAAAACATTCTCCAGACTATTTTCATAGAAAAATAGGTAGTATTTTGTGGACTTCATGTGGAATGGCTCGAGATAAGGAGTCCTTAAAAAAGGCAATCAAATCAATTGAGCAAATAAAGACTGACTTTTGGAAAAAAATCAAAGTGACTGGCAGTGATAAGGACTTTAACCAGACTCTAGAAAAGGCTGGGAGGGTAGCTGATTTTATCGAGTTAGGTCATTTGATGTGTATTGATGCACTTGACAGAGAAGAATCTTGTGGAGCACATGCAAGGCTTGAATATCTAGCAGAGAGTGGTGATGCAATGAGAGATGATGAAAATTTTGGTTATGTTGCAGCCTGGGAGTTTAATAAAAATGAACCCACTCTTCATAAGGAGCATCTTGATTTTGAGTTTATTAAACCTACTTACAGGGACTATAAATGAATTTTACATTACATATCTGGCGTCAAAAAAATACCGAGTCTAGTGGACATTTTGTCACATACAAAGTCAACGACATTGATAGCGATACCTCTTTTCTCGAAATGCTCGATCAGTTAAATGAAGATCTGATTGATAAGGGTGAGGATTGTGTTGTTTTTGATTATGATTGTCGAGAGGGAATCTGCGGGACTTGTTCATTGGTTATCAATGGACATCCACATGGCGAAAAAAAGGCCACTACAACATGTCAGCTCTACATGAGAGATTATGCTGATCAATCTGAGCTATGGATTGAGCCATGGCGCGCTAAGAGTTTTCCGATTGTTAAAGATTTGGCAGTAAAGAGAGAAGCGTTTGATCGAATTATTCAATCTGGTGGTTTTATTTCCACTTCAGTTGGCTCTGCGCCTGAGGCCAATTCACAGTTAGTTAACAAAGATGATGCTGATTGTGCTTTTGATTCGGCAATTTGCATCGGTTGCGGTGCATGTGTTGCAGTTTGCCCAAATGCATCAGCTTCATTATTTGTGGCTGCAAAAATAAATCATTTTCAGCGACTACCACAAGGAAAAATTGAGAGTACAAAGCGCG
This sequence comes from uncultured Piscirickettsiaceae bacterium, assembly GCA_964396315.1. Classification (GTDB taxonomy): domain Bacteria; phylum Pseudomonadota; class Gammaproteobacteria; order PS1; family Pseudothioglobaceae; genus Pseudothioglobus. The sequence goes on from CAYNES010000064.1 coordinate 4,200, forward strand.
CTGAGAGAATGATTAATCAGATGGAAGTAGAAGGTTTTGGAAGTTGTTCTAATCACCGTCATTGTGAAACCGTTTGTCCAAAGGAGATTTCAGTCAGTAATATTGCTGCAATGAATAAAATTTTATAAACATATCTAAGATATTGGGGGATTAAATGAAAGTAGTTGTATTAGGAGCAGCGGGCGGAATTGGACAGGCACTTGGCCTTTTACTTAAAACAGAGTTGCCAGCGGGAACTGAGTTGGCATTGTATGATATTGCACCAGTGACTCCAGGAGTAGCTGCAGATCTTAGCCATATCCCAACGCCTGTTAAAGTCGAAGGATTTTCAGGAGAAGATCCATCTCCTGCACTAGTAAATGCTGATATAGTCCTGATTTCTGCTGGTATGGCTCGTAAGCCAGGAATGGACCGTTCTGATCTCTTTAATATTAATGCTGGGATTGTAGAAAACCTAGTTTCTGCTTGTGCAGATAATTGCCCAAAAGCTATGATCGGTATTATTACGAATCCCGTTAATACAACTGTTGCAATCGCTGCTGAAGTTTTAAAAAATAAAGGCGTTTATGATGCTTCAAGATTGTTTGGTATAACTACACTTGACGTTATTCGCTCTAGTACTTTTGTTGCTGAAATCTATGATAAAGATCCTAGAGATGTCAATGTTCCTGTTATTGGTGGACATTCTGGAATAACTATTCTTCCTCTTTTATCTCAGTCTGGATTTGAATTTAGTCATGAAGAGGCAGCTGCAATGACAAAACGTATTCAGAATGCAGGAACCGAAGTTGTTGAAGCAAAAGCTGGTGGAGGTTCAGCAACTTTATCAATGGGACAGGCTGCTGCAAAGTTTGGCCTTTCTCTAGTTCGCGCATTAAATGGCGAAAAAGATGTAATTGAGTGTACTTATGTTGAGGGCTCTGGAGAGTTGACTAGATTTTTTGCTCAGCCTGTTCTTTTGGGCAAGAATGGTGTTGAAAAAATACTCAGTTATGGCAATCTTTCAGAGTTTGAGCAGGCTACACTTAACGATGCCTTGGAAACTCTCAAGTCCGATATCAAAATCGGTGAAGAGTTCATCGACTAGAAATATTCAATAATAGAAAACTCATTATGTCAAAAAATATCCATGATATGGCTTTAGCCTATCATAAAGAAAGTAGTCCCGGAAAGATTGATGTCTCTTCTCACAAAAAACTTGATAATGATCAAGATCTCAGTTTAGCTTATAGCCCGGGCGTTGCTGCACCCGTAAGGGAAATTGCTAAAGATCCTAGTACCGTCAATCAATATACAATCAAGGGCAATTTAGTGGCAGTTATTACTGATGGTTCAGCTGTTTTAGGTCTTGGTAATGTTGGTCCTCTTGCTGCAAAACCAGTGATGGAAGGAAAGGCGGTGCTCTTCAAATACTTTGCAGATATCAATGCTTTTAATATCGAGCTTGATACTCAAGATGTTGATGAAATAGTCAAGACGGTTAAAAATATTGCTCCCACTTTTGGTGGAATCAATTTGGAAGATATTTCTGCCCCGCGCTGCTTTGAAATTGAACAGCGACTCATTAAAGAGTTAGATATTCCTGTATTTCATGATGACCAGCACGGCACTGCAATTATTGTTGCAGCGGGCCTTCTAAACGCTCTTGAAATTCAAGGTAAATCTGTAGATTCAGCTAAGATTGTTCTTGCTGGTGGTGGTTCTGCTGGCATTGCAACTTTAGATTTATTATTAAATCTAGGATTTAAAAAAGAAAATATGCTTCTGGTTGACCGAAGAGGTGTTGTTTCTAAAGAGCAAATTAGCATCGTTAACAAATACAAGGCAGCTTTTGCGGTGGATACAGATAAAAAAACCTTGGGTGAGGCAATTGATGGAGCAGATGTCTTTATTGGCGTTGCGAGAGGCAATCTTGTCACTCAAGCTATGATTAGATCGATGGCAAAAAAGCCAATCATTTTTGCTTTATCTAATCCTGATCCTGAAATTTCAGTTGAGGACGTTTTTGCCTGTAGAGAGGATGCGTTGATGGCAACTGGGAGGAGTGATTTTCCAAATCAGGTTAATAATGTGATTGGTTTTCCCTATATTTTTAG
>CAYNES010000065.1:0-6230 GCA_964396315.1 uncultured Piscirickettsiaceae bacterium
CTTCATTCACAAAGCAACAACTAATGGACGCTGATGAAGTATGGATTACCAGCTCCACTCGAGAGATTATCCCAATCACCTCTATTGATGACGTTCAAATTTCAAATGGATGCGCTGGACCTATTTGGTCAATAATTTATGATCAATACCAATCCCTAAAATCATAAAAAATCTTATTGAATCATTTAATATTGAATAATTAGAATAATCATTTCAAGTAAAATCTTGGTTAGTGTCGAGGGTAAACCGACAATAAATAGTTATGAACCCCGCCAGGCCTGGAAGGGAGCAACGGTAATAATTTTTTTATGTGTTGGATTCTATTCTCGGCACTACCTTTATTCAATAATCTGATTACTGATGAGTGAACACTACGAAGTTTTAGCTAGAAAATATAGGCCTCATAATTTTAAAGAGCTAGTAGGTCAAACTCATACCATCAGAACCCTTGTTAATGCCTTAGATAACAATAATCTTCATCACGGATTTTTGTTCACTGGAACCAGAGGTGTTGGTAAGACGACAATTGCAAGAATTTTTGCTAAATCTGTTAACTGCGAAGAAGGGGTTAGCTCCAACCCATGCGGTAAATGTCCAACCTGTCTTGAGATTGATAAAGGCCAATCAGTTGACCTGATTGAGCTAGATGCAGCCTCTAATACTGGTGTTGACCATATGAGAGAGATTCTCGAAAATGCACAGTACACTCCGACCAAGAATTTATACAAAATTTATCTGATTGATGAGGTTCACATGCTTTCAAAAAGTAGCTTTAATGCTCTTTTGAAAACCCTAGAAGAGCCCCCTGCTCATATCAAATTTTTGCTAGCCACTACTGATCCAAAAAAATTACCAATCACTGTTCTTTCGAGATGCCTTCAGTTCAACTTGAATAAGCTCACACACGAGGAAATTCTGAATCACCTTAAGTTTATCATGAATGAAGAAAAACTAAAGTTTGACGAGGGTGCTCTCTCTAAAATTGCAGAATTTGGTAATGGTTCAATGAGGGATGCACTGAGTCTTCTAGATCAGTCTATATCCTATGGGAATGGGAGCGTCAAAGAGGAAGATCTTAAGGAGATGCTTGGACTTGTCAAGCATGATGAAATCATTAATCTTGCAAAACTCATTAATGACAGAAATGCTGAAGAGATTTTGTCCTTTGTAAAGGGTTTAGCTCATAAGGGTGAAAACTTAGTTAATGCGCTGAGGGACTTGACATCGCTTTTTCATCAAATTTCTTTAGCTCAAATTATCCAAGACAAAAAACAGGTTTCCCCTGATATTGCCAACCTTGCCAGTGCCTTTGCTGCCCAAGATTTGCAGCTATACTACCAAATTGCAATCAACGGCCAGAAAGATATGAATTTATCTCCTAGCGAACAAATTGGTCTAGAGATGACGCTTCTCAGAATGATTGCCTTTCATTCAGATTATGATGGTGTTGAAAAAAAAAATCTAAAGCCGCCACTTAATAAAAACTCAAAAGTTTCAGACCCCCCTATTCCAAAGGGCCCTTCTAAGGCCTCATCAAATACAAAAGCACCTAAAAAAGATACCAATCGTCTCAAGATTAAATCTCAAAAGGAGTGGGAAGATATTATTAAGACTTTTGACTTCAATGGTGCTGCAAAAATGCTAGCAAAAAACACTGTATTTAAGTCGCTTGAAGATCAAACGCTGATCCTGACATTGAGCTCGGACTTTGTTAATCTTCACACCTCTAAAACAGAAGAATCGATAAGAAATGGACTGCATAAATTATATCCTTTAGTAGAGTTAATTTTTGAACCTGGAGAAACCAATGGCGACTCTCTGTCCCAAAAGGAGTCAGTTGAGAAAGAGCAAAAACGTAAAGAAACAGAGAGCCAATTTTTAAGCAATGAGGGCCTTAAAGAATTGCAAGAAGTGTTCAATTCTAAGGTCGATCTTAAATCTATCAAATCAATAAAGGAGTCGGATAATGTTTAAAGGTGGAATGGCAGGAATGATGCAAAAAGCAAAACAAATGCAGGAGGATATGGAGACTGTTCAAAAAGAGATAAAATCTCTCAGCTGTGAGGGTATAGCAGCTTCAGGCGCTTTAAAAGTTGAAATGAATGGTGACTTCCAAGTCACCGACATTGCTATAGATGAATCTCTTTTTTCTGACAAAGAAATGTTGGAAGATTTACTTATAATGGCTGTCAATGACGCTTCTTCAAAAATAAATAAAATTTCCAAGGATAAGATGAAAAATGTGACAGGTGGACTTAACCTTCCATTCTAGCTAACTATTTCTAATTTAAGATGATTGAAAAATTAAATAAAGCTTTTAGCAAACTTCCAGGAGTAGGCTCTAAAACTGCACAAAGATTTATTTACCATCTTCTTGAGAGGGATAGACTGGGCGGTCTTGAACTTTCAAAAGCACTCAAGGAGGCAATGGAAAATGTCAAAAACTGTGAAAAATGCAGAACCTTGACTGAAAAAACTATTTGCGAAATTTGCTCCAATGACTCTCGTGACAACTCACAGCTCTGTGTCGTCGAAACCCCCTCTGATATTCATGTGATTGAACAAAGCGGGGTATACAAAGGAAAGTATTTTGTTTTAAGTGGATACCTTTCACCAATAGACGGTATTGGTGCTTCTGAACTCGGTCTTGATGAGCTCGAAGTCTTATTAACTAATCAAGAGGTTAATGAACTCATCCTGGCAACGAACGCTACAATCGAGGGTGAGGTTACCGCACACTACATCCATAATTTAGCAAAAAAATACCAAATTAAAACGACGAGAATTGCTCACGGTATTCCACTAGGAGGTGAGTTGGAGTATACCGATATTAATACAATTGCGCATGCGCTATCAGGGCGAAAAGATTACAACCAGTGACCTTTTAAAGGCTTATTCTAGTCAGCTTAGTTATTGTATAATGTGTCAGTTTTATCCGACACCTCGCCTACATGGAAAAAACATATAACCCAGAACTTATCGAACAAAAGTATCGTGATTTATGGGAGAAAGGCGACCTCTTCTCATCAAAAGCTAATGCATCAAGTAAAGATGCTTTTAGTATTGTCCTCCCTCCACCCAATGTCACTGGAAGCCTACATATGGGTCACGCCTTTCAGCACACGATTATGGACGTCTATACTCGATACAACAGAAGCAAGGGCAATCAAACGCTTTGGCAGCCTGGGACTGATCATGCAGGAATAGCAACTCAAATGGTTGTTGAAAGACAGCTTAGCATGGAAAACATCTCCAGACACGACCTAGGTAGAGAAAAATTCACTGAAAAAGTTTGGGATTGGAAGTCAAAGTCTGGAGGAACAATCACCTCTCAGATGAGGCGACTTGGAGCATCGGTAGACTGGGAAAGGGAACGCTTCACGATGGATGAATCTCTCTCACAAGCGGTTAGAAAAGTTTTTATTGAGCTATACAACGAAGGGCTCATTTACCGAGGAAAAAGACTTGTTAATTGGGATCCAGTCCTTCTAACAGCCGTGTCAGATCTAGAGGTCATTAGTAAAGAAGAAAATGGATTCTTATGGCATATCAGGTATCCAGTTGTTGACTCTGATGAAACGTTAGTGGTCGCCACTACAAGACCAGAAACAATGCTCGGCGACTCTGCTGTCGCTGTCCATCCGGATGATAAGCGCTATCAACATTTAGTTGGAAAATCAATTAACCTGCCTATCTCAAATAGAGAAATTCCAATTATTGCTGATGATTACGTTGATACGGAGTTTGGGACGGGCTGCGTCAAAATTACCCCGGCGCATGACTTTAATGACTACGAAATTGGTCAAAGACACAAACTAGAGATCATCAATGTGTTGACTGACGATGCCAAAATAAATCCAAATGCCCCGTCTAAATATCAAGGATTGGATCGGTTTGAAGCAAGAAAAATAATCGTTTCCGATTTAGAGAAGCAAAACTCAATTGAAAAAATTGATCCACACACACTCATGGTGCCTAGAGGTGACAGGACACATAGTATTATTGAGCCCTACATGACAGACCAGTGGTTTGTTAAAGTCAAGCCATTAGCTGAGCCTGCCATTGATGCCGTTAAAAATGGAAGTATCCGCTTTGTTCCTGAAAACTGGGAAAAAACTTACTTTAACTGGATGGAAAATATTGAAGACTGGTGTATTTCTCGTCAAATCTGGTGGGGCCATAGAATTCCAGCATGGTATGACAAGGACGGTAAATTTTATGTTGCAGATAGCCTTGATGATGCTCAAATTCAAGCAGGAAAAGGTGTTGAACTAACCCAAGATAATGATGTTCTAGATACATGGTTTTCTTCCGCCTTATGGCCTTTTTCAACGCTTGGGTGGCCCGAAGAGACTCCTGAATTATCAAGATTTTATCCAACCAGTGTTCTCGTAACTGGATTTGATATTATATTTTTCTGGGTAGCTAGAATGATCATGTTTGGCCTTAAATTTGCAGGCGATGTTCCTTTTAAAGATATTTATATTACTGGACTAATCAAAGATGGTAATGGTCAAAAAATGAGTAAATCTAAAGGCAATGTACTTGACCCTATCGACCTGATTGATGGAATTAATCTTGAAGACCTCCTAGAAAAAAGAACTCAAGGCATGATGCAGCCGAAGCTGGCTGAAAAAATCAAGAATCAAACTAAAAAAGAGTTTCCTAATGGAATACCATCCTTTGGAACAGATGCAATTAGATTTACTTTTACTGCTCTAGCTTCATTTGGTCGAGACATCAAATTCGACTTAAAACGAGTCGAAGGTTACAGAAATTTTTGTAACAAGCTATGGAATGCTTCTCGCTTCGTATTAATGAATTTAGAGTCAAAAAAAATAAATAATAATGCAGCATTGTCAAGCCAAGATAAGTGGATTTTGTCTAGACTACAGCATGTCAAGATGGACGTCCAAAAACACCTCTTAGACTATCGATTAGATCTAATGAGTCAAACGTTATACGAATTTATCTGGCATGATTATTGTGACTGGTATCTTGAACTTTCTAAGCCTCTTCTTGAAAACAGTCAAACTAAAGAGGGTTGTGAGTCGACCTTGTTTAAAGTATTAAATGAAACACTGGTTCTACTTCATCCGATCATTCCTTTTATTACTGAAGAGATATTTGAACAATCTCAAAAAATACAAGCACAATCGAATGATAAATTGATATCTCAGCCATTTCCAGAGGTCCAGGATGAGCTCTTTGATAGCGATGCTGAAGCAGAAATAAATTGGCTTAAGGAATTTATTCTGGGTATTAGGAAAATTAGAGGTGAGATGAACATAGCTCCAGGAAAGCCGCTACCCTGCTTTATCAAAAATTTTAGCTCTCAAGACAAGTCTTACATCGATAGCAACAAATCAACTTTATCAACGATTGCCAAGTTGGATTCTATAGACTTGCTATCACCTAATGATGAGGAAGAGGAGTCTGCAATTGCTCTGGTGGGAGAAATGAAAATACTGATACCATTGGCTGGACTGATTGACAAAGGAGCTGAACAAGATAGGCTTAATAAGGAGATTGAAAAACTACTTAAATTGAAATCTCAATTTTCAGCAAAACTAAGTAATGAAAAATTCATTAATGGTGCTCCTGAAGCCATTGTAAATAATGAAAAAGAAAAACTTGCCTCAACTGAAAGCGCTCTGAAGGATCTGGAGCAGCAACTAGAGAAAATTTCTAATTTATAGGACTGTAATTCATTGAAAAAACACATAAAACTTATATTCAACTCCATAGGCCAAGATACAATAGATGGGATTAAGAGATATTTATGAATAAACTAAAGATTCTTACTGTTGTATTAATTCTTCTAACTTTGAAAGTTAGTGCGGAGTCTTTTGTCTATATTACTGATCAGCTTGACCTCCCAATACGATCGGACAAAAATTTTGGCAACAATATAATTCGCCTTCTGCCTTCTGGAACAGAGTTATCTTTATTGCAAAGTACTGAAGATGGATGGGCTCAAATACAGTTTGATGACACGATTGGATGGATTAAATCATTTTATTTATCTCCTGACCCTTCTTCAAGAGAGAAATTAAAAAAATTAACTAGAACAAATAACGCTAACAAACTTTTAATCACCAAGTTAAGCTCTGAAAAAGAAGAGCTTGAAAAACAGTTATTATCAATCAAAAAAGAAAACACAGATTTAGTTGTCCAAAGCTCAAAATCGCAAGCTGAAAAAGAGCATATTGAGCAAATTTATCAAGATG
>CAYNES010000066.1:0-6155 GCA_964396315.1 uncultured Piscirickettsiaceae bacterium
ACATTATGTCAGACCCTCACTATCTTCGTGAAGCGGAAAAATATGAGAGCCCGATTCCGTCTCGAGAACATATTTTAAGTTTTATTCAAAAAAAACCCAAAAGCAAACGGCAACTCTTCGAGCTCCTCTTAATAGAGGATGATCAAAAAAAAGCATTTGAGAGGCGTCTCAGAGCGATGGTAAGAGATAAACAGCTAAGCTGTAACAAAAGCGGGGTATACAGACCCTTCTCAAACAGAGGACTCTTATCAGGAACTGTTATTGCCAACCCTAAAGGTTTTGGCTTTGTTTCTTTAGATAAGGGCGGCAAAGACCTAAGACTTTCAAGCCAACAAATGAAATTGGCCTTTCACGGCGATAAGGTTAAAGTGCGACTCTTAAATCGAAAGCTTGACGCTGAAATCGTTCAGGTGACACAAACAGTTAAAACTCTAGTGGGTCGCCTTCATATCAATCAAGATGAGTGCTATGTTGTAGTAGATGATAGAAGAATAAAGCATCAAATAGATATTCTGGAGCTCTTAGATGGATGTCAAGACAATCAAGTGGTCGTAGTTGAGGTGCTAACCTCGCCAACCCTTGAAAAAAATGCTTCGGGAAAAGTCAGCTCTATTATTGGTAACTATTTGGATGAGGGGGTCGAGGTCGACTCAGCTATTCATCGTCATAACATACCTTCTGATTTTGGTGATAAAGTGCTAGATGAGTCCAAAAAACTGCCAAATAAGGTGCTTGCAAAGGATAAAAAAGGGAGGTTCGAGTTAACAGATCTTGAATTAGTCACGATAGATGGCGAGGATTCAAGAGACTTCGATGATGCGGTATACGCAATCCCATCATCAAATGGCTGGAAGCTAATTGTTGCTATTGCTGATGTGTCACATTACGTTAAAGAAGGCTCAGAGCTAGATTCTGAGTCCTTGGAGAGAGGAAATTCTGTTTACTTTCCTCACCGAGTCGTTCCAATGCTTCCTGAGGCAATATCTAACGGACTCTGCTCTCTTAATCCAGGAGTAGAAAGGCTCTGTATGGTTTGTGAAATGGAGATTGACTCTCTAGGATCTCTTAATGAATATAAATTTTATCCAGCAGTGATGCGCTCACACGCTCGCCTAACCTATACTGAGGTTAATGAAATGCTAGAGAATAAGAATAGTAATCTCAGGAAAAAATACAAAAAAATTGAAAGCAACATTGATTTTTTGTATGGACTATATCAAACACTTAGAATATCTAGGCAAAAAAGAGGGGTCATGGACTTTGACAGAATAGAGAGTCAAATTCTGTTTGACAATCAAGGAAAAATTGAAAACATTGTTGCCCGCAAAAGAAATGATGCTCATCGGTTAATTGAAGAATGCATGTTAATGGCCAATCAAGCTGCAGCAAAATACCTTCAGAAAGAAAATGAAGATTTCCTGTACAGGGTTCATCCCAAGCCAACACCAGAGAAAGTTGAGATAACTAGACAATTTCTAAATGCAATAGATCTTAGATTAGATGGGGGTTTAGAGCCAGATTCAAGTGACTTTGCTAAATTACTTAAAAATGCTGCTGGAAGAGAGGATGAAAATATTATTAAGACAGTAGTCTTAAGAACAATGAAGCAGGCGACATACACCCCAAATAATGAGGGACATTTTGGCTTAGCTTTTGAAGACTATACTCATTTCACCTCTCCAATTCGTCGTTATCCTGACCTTTTAGTGCATCGAGCAATCAAAAGAGCTTTGTCTAAAAAGCATCGAGAGCAGTCGAATAGAATGGTTGAATTAGGTGATCACCTATCGATGACTGAGAGAAGGGCTGATGACGCCTCTCGGGACGTTGAACAATGGCTTAAATGTGAATATATGAGGGACAAGGTAGGAGAAAGCTTTAACGGCGTTATTTCTGGCGTTGCTGGCTTTGGGCTGTTCGTGGAGCTAACAGAAGTATTTGTTGAAGGTTTGGTTAGCGTGCGTGACCTAAAAGAGGACTACTTTAACTTTGATGATGTTCACCATCAACTCAAAGGTCAGAGAGGGGGGAGAATCTATCGACTAGGAGATTTAATCAACGTTAAGGTTGCTTCGGTCAACCTCGATGATAGAAAAATAGAGTTTATTCCAGTTTAAAACTAACTTATTCAGTAATTGCTCCGCGTGAAGCTGATTGAGCAAGTTTTCCATACTTAGCTAAAACACCTTTTGTGTATCTTGGTTCTGGCTGCTTCCAGTTTGAAAGTCGATCACTAATGATTGATTCATCCACAATTAGTTCGAGGCGGTTGCTCTCGGCATCAATCAGTATTTCATCACCATCCTCAATAATTGCTAGAGCTCCACCTGTATAGGCTTCAGGTGTGATGTGTCCGACAACAAAACCATGAGTTCCACCAGAGAACCTTCCATCCGTAATGAGCGCAACTTTTCCACCAAGCCCTTTACCCATAACTGCTGAAGTAGGTGCTAACATTTCTCTCATTCCAGGGCCACCTTTAGGCCCCTCATAGCGAATTACAATAACATCACCCTCAACAATTTGATCTTTTAAAATTGCTTGAAGCGCATCCTCCTCACAGGCAAAAGTTTTTGCACTACCTTTAAAAGTTAAACCTTCCTTACCAGTAATTTTAGCAACAGCACCTTCGGTTGCTAGATTGCCTCTCAATATCCTTAAGTGTGAATCCTTTTTGATAGGATTATCTAACGACATGATTATTTCTTGATTAGTTTCATAAGGCTCAACATCTTTTAGATTTTCTGCAAGTGTTTTTCCTGTAACCGTCATGCAATCCCCATGAAGCATGCCAGCATCTAAAAGCATTTTCATTAAAGGAAGCGTTCCACCAATTTGCACAAGTTCACTCATCATATATTTACCTGAAGGTTTAAGGTCAGCTAAAACAGGAACATTGGCTCCAATACGAGTAAAGTCATCAATAGATAGGTCAACATTAATTGCATCGGCCATTGCTATTAGATGAAGAACTGCGTTAGTCGAGCCGCCCAAAGTAATTATCAGAGTGATGGCATTTTCAAATGCCTCTTTAGTCATAATATCACTTGGCTTAATGTCTTTTTCGAGAAGGTTAAGGACAGCCTCTCCAGCGCGTGAGCAGTCATTATTTTTGTCATCAGAGATTGCGTCTTGGGCGGATGAATTTGGAAGACTCATTCCTAATGCCTCAATTGCAGAGGCCATAGTGTTTGCCGTGTACATTCCTCCACAAGATCCAGGCCCTGGAATTGCTTGTGACTCAATCTGTTCTAACTCGATGTCATTAATATCATTATTTGCTCTCTTTCCAACCGCCTCGAATACGCTAACAATATCAGTGTGATTTGCTCCAGGCTGAATTGTTCCACCATAAACAAAGACAGAAGGCCGGTTAAGCCTTGCAAGACCCATTACACAGCCCGGCATATTTTTATCACAACCACCAATCGCTACAACCCCATCAAAGCCTTGGCAAGATGTTACAGTTTCTATTGAATCAGCTATTACTTCTCTAGAGACTAAGGAGTATTTCATTCCTTCAGAGCCCATTGAAATACCATCTGAGATAGTAATAGTATTGAAAATAACACCTTTTCCACCAGCACCATTTACGCCTTTCTCGGCTTCGCTAGCCAAATCATTAATGTGCATATTGCATGGGGTTACCATGGACCAAGTTGATGCAATGCCAACTTGAGGCTTTTTAAAATCTTCCTTTTTGAAGCCTACCGGATAGAGCATTGCCCTTGAAGCTGCACGCTCATAACCATCAATTACGACAGATGAATATTTTCTAGTGTTTGACATTACTTTTAAATTAACAAAAAAATACAAATTTTAGACTAAAATAACCCGCTTCTAATATCAATTTAAGGCTACAAGTTGAGTAAAGCCAAGCAAATTATCGAATTAATGGAGCCATTTGTTGAGGAAGGTAGACTCCTGCATAGAAGCCTAGAGGCTATTAATAACTCTGTTGATGATTTTGTTGTTATTGAAAATGAAAATCAAATTATTGCGTGTGCTGGTTTAAAAGTCTATCAACAAGAAAATATAGGTGAAATTTATGCTTTGGTTGTCAGTAAGAAATTTCATAATACTGACACTTCATCACAATTAATGCACCTACTAATTGAGAAAGCTTCTAATATGCAGCTAAAATCAATTTTTGCGTTATCAAAATATGGAGGCAGGTTCTTCTTTAGGTTTGATTTTAATGAAGACGAATTAAGTTCTCTTCCAGAGTCTAGACAAAAGAGTTATGATTACGAAAGAAGCTCAACGATTTATTTAAGGAATCTTTGAGTCAATATTGATTATAGTGCTTTGTAGAAAACTAACTAATGGAACTTAAAGACCGAATACGTGGATACCTTCCGGTTGTGATTGACGTTGAAACATCTGGATTTAATGACCAAACTGATGCCATATTAGAAATTTGTGCAATCATACTGAGTATGGATGACAAAGGATCTTTTTTTCCGAAAACAACGCTTCATTATCACCTTAAACCTTTTAAGGGAGCAAACATTGAACCATCTGCAATAAAATTTAATGGTATCGATATTGATAACCCTTTTAGGCTTGCAATAAATGAAAAAAAGGCATTAACTGAGATATTTGAGCAAGTTAATAACGCTCTAAAAACGGAGGATTGTTCAAGGTCTATTTTGGTGGGCCATAATGCTTTTTTTGACCTTGGATTTGTTAAAGCAGCAACCATAAGGACAGGTCTAAAAAGTCCATTTCATCAATTCTCAACCATAGATACTGTCAGCTTGTCGGCCATGTATTGCGGGGAAACTGTTCTTGCTAAAGCGATTTCCAAGATTGGAATAGAGTGGGACAATAATGAGGCGCATTCGGCGCTATATGACACACAAAAGACTTCAGAACTCTTTTGTAAAATCTTTAATTCTAAAAAATTAGAATATTAAGCCTATTCATTCTCAATTTTTCTTAAATATTTGTAATCAAGCGCCCATTTAATAAAGTCACTTGTATTAATTTTATTGCTCCTGAACCTTTCCCTTAAGAGATGGTTTTCAACTCTTTGAAAAAAAATCAAGCTTAAGTGCTTGTCCTGAAGCTTTTTAATTTCATTCAGTTTAATCTTGTAAAGCGATGGTTCAATTAGGTCTGAGAGCGTTGGACTGATACCCAAAAGTATCAAAAGGCATTCATTGAAGTTCATTTGATTGGTATCAGTTAAGAAGTCATGCCATTCTTCCCTTGTTTTTAATTGTCTTTCGTTTGGATCAGGTGTTTTATAGTCCAAAATATAATCTGACAATAGAATTTCAAGTGCGGCGATATCACATTTAATATCAACCTTCCCAAATTTATCAACTTTTTTCTTGCTGCCAAAAAGAAGATCATCTCTTAGTCTTCCAACTTCCACCCTGATATTTTCAGCGGTTCTATCATGAAAAAGCCTATAGTTTATTTCAGACATATTTTTTATATTTTTTAGTAATGTTTAATTAAATTTACTCTCTTGCTCCAAAGTCCACTCTCTAATTTGTTCAGTGACTTCTGAAGGCTTTGAATTAGATTGAGAAATAGCCTTGCCAATAACTACGGTAATTTCACCAGGTTTTTTGATAAAACTGCCCTTAGGCCATATTTTACCCGCATTGTGATATACCGGTACAATGCTGTAGCCAGTTTTCTTTGCAATAGCGCTCCCACCATTTTGGTAAGCGCCCAATTTTTTGTATGGCTGTCTTGTACCCTCAGGATATATAACAATTGAAATCCCTTTCTTGAGCCTGTCCGAGCCTTGCCTAATAACCTTTTTAATGGCGTTTAATTTATCGCCACGATTAATGATAATTGGGCTCAATAGAGCTAAACTCCAGCCAAAGACCGGTAACCACAATAGCTCACGTTTTAATACCCAGGTGTGAGCTGGAAAGATAGTTTGAAAGGCAAGTGTCTCCCAGGTTGATTGATGATTTGAAATAATGATGCAGGGTGACTTCAAAATATTTTCTCTTCCTACCACCTTAGTTTTGATGTTGAGAGTAATTTTGAGCCACCAAATGCAAAAAATAGCCCATTGAGAAAGAAATTTTTGACGTGTATGGTAACTAGCAAAGACGAGAAACAAGCCAAAAAAAGAAATCAAAATTAAACTAATAATTGAACCAACAAAGTACAATAGTGATCTT
>CAYNES010000067.1:0-6141 GCA_964396315.1 uncultured Piscirickettsiaceae bacterium
TTTTTGGCAAAATGACTATGAACTCTATGCTGACGAGATTAGTGCTGATTGGACTCAGGTATCAAATTATCGTGGACAGAACGCAAATATGCATTCTTGCGAGGCCTTAATTGCTGCTTTTGAGGCTACAAACAATACAAAGTATCTTGATAAAGCTTTAATTATTGCAGACAATATTTGTAATAGACAAGCGGAGCAAGCTGATGGCTTGATTTGGGAGCATTACAATGTCAATTGGGAGATTGATTGGACTTTCAATATAGATAAGCCGGATGACTTATTTAGACCGTGGGGTTTTCAAGTTGGACACCTAACTGAATGGTCAAAACTACTCTTAATTCTTGAGCGATATGTAAGTGAAGACTGGCTTCTTCCTAGGGCTGTAGAGCTTTTCGAAGACGCTGTTGAAATGGGTTGGGATGCAAAAAATCTAGGGCTGTATTATGGCTTTGCCCCAAATGGAGACGTATGTGATTCAGATAAGTATTTTTGGGTTCAGGCTGAGTCATTTGCAGCTGCAGCGTTGTTAGCAAACCGAACCAAAGATAATAAGTATTGGGATTGGTATAAAAGGATTTGGATTTTCAGCTGGAAACATATGATTGACCATGAGTATGGTGCTTGGTTTCGCATTTTAGATGCGAATAATAACAAATATGGCAATCTAAAGAGTCCCGCTGGTAAGACAGATTACCATACAATGGGCGCTTGTTACGAGGTCTTAAATGTAATTTAAGATGCTTTTTTGGTTATTGGAAGCAGAATAATAAGTGATGTTCCTTTTTTGTTAGAGGTCAATGTTAGTTCACCTTCATGGAGTTCGATAATTGTTTTAGCTATTGACAAGCCAAGGCCACTACCATGACTATTTGTTTCTGTGTCATGAAAAAATCTATCAAAGATATTTGGAAGTAGTGCTGGTTTTATTCCCTTACCATCATCCCTAATAGTAAGTTCAGCATTACCATTTTTTTGTTTAAGGCTGACCTGAACCAAACCACCCTTAGGGCAACCATATAAGAGCGCATTATCGATAAGATTATCGATGGCCTCACTTAGAAAAGTTTCGCTTCCTTGAATTACTAGTTGGTTGTCCTTACAATCGAGTGAAAGGTATACATTTTGCTTATCAGCCCTAAGAGCAAATTTAGTTAAAACCTCTTGAGTAAGCTTCACAAGATTAAGCTGTTTAAATTCTGATTTAATTGATCTTTGTGAAATATGTTCCATTGACAATAATTGTTGAGTTAGCCTTGAAGTTTTTTTGGCCGCTTCTGCAACATCCTTAACTCTTGATTTCATACTTGAAAGAGTCTTAGATCGTTCAGCTGCCTCGGCTTGACTTTGAATTCCAGCTATTGGATTTCTTAATTGATGAGCTGCATTTGCAATAAAATCATCTTTTTCAGTAAATGCTTTTCTTAACTGACTAAATAAACTATTCATCGATTCTAGAAGACTGGAGACTTCCGTTGGAACAGTTCGCTTGATTTCTCTAATATCATCGGCAGATCTTTTTCTTATTGCCCTTTGAAGTTCTAGAAGGGGTTTGAGTCCAAACTGAACACCAAACCAAACACACAGTCCAGTTGAAAGAACCATAATGAGCATCGTAACAAATGCATCACTTGCAAGCTCTAAAAGAAGCTGTCTTTGACCTAGTCTGGTTTGCCAAACATAAATATTGACCCATCCTGGAATGTCTTTTGAAGAGATAAATTCTCTTGAGAAAATTACTCTTACATCTTGGTCTCTATAGATAGAGTCATAATAAATTGGTTGGTAAGGCTTTATTTCTGCTTGGTTGGGTAATTCAGGTGGGTTCGAGTAACCTACAAAAAGAGTATTAGTTTCGTCTCTAACTTGATAAAAGATTTGATCATTTAATGAATCAGTTAGTGTTTCTAAAAGTTGTTCAGTTAATAGGTCTCCGTCTCTTAAGACAGCATCTCTTAATATAACTTGAGAAATTGTGTGAAGTAGGTTGTCAAAGATTTCTTGAGATTTTTTTTGTGAGTCAAAGTATAGTGCAACAGTACCTATAGACATAATAACCAATAATGGAATTATTATTACAAGAAGCAGCCTGCTTCTTAATGATAAGGTTTTATCTTCACTCATTCTGCTAAATCATCCATCATGTATCCAATGCCTCTAGCAGTTGTAATTTTAATGTTATATTTTGAGAGTGTTTTTCTTAGGCGAGATACACTGATTTCAATTGCATTGGCATTTACATCTGCTCCAACACCATATTGGGTATCAACAAGATGTGACTTAGAAATATATTGACCTTTTTTGTTTAATAGGATTTCAAACAAAGTTAATTCTCTTCTGTTTACTGTGATCTCGAAGTTTTTATAAAAAATTCTTCGTGAATTCCTGTCAAATTCTATTTTTCCAATTTTTTCACGAGGTGCTAAAACTGGATTGATCCTTCTTGATAGGGCTCGTATACGCGCATCTAATTCATCCATCTTAAAAGGTTTGACTAGGTAATCATCGGCACCAGCATCAAGCCCAATGACTCGATCTCTTGTAGCACCTCGAGCCGTTAAAATAATAATTGGGAAGATTTGTTTACGTTTTCTAATATTTTTTGTTAGTGAAATTCCATCCATACCTGGAAGATTGATATCAATAATTGCGAGATCAGCGCCTTCATACTCAAGGTGTTGGTCAGCGAAACTACCATCAATGAAATAATCAACTGAATGTCCCTCATCCAAAAGAACCTTTTGAATCCCTTGGGCAAGCATTTGATTATCTTCTACCAGCACAATTCTCATTTCAAATTTAACCCTCCAAAAAAAAGTATAAATGAATTTAAATATCTAAATAGATTCATTTATCATCTGGAAAGCTTCCTGACAGCTAAAAAATCTATTATGGCTAGATTAAGTTTTTGAAATATTTGATAATATTTTTTTTCACTATATGATTAGGGGTCATGAAAAAGACTTTAAATTTAAGGGTTAAGACTGCTTCTTTGCTTTTTTCTATTCTGTTAATTATTATAAATAGTTCATCCGCAGCAACAGACTATCAAGGACAGCTGATTAAGTGGGTTGTTCCTTTTTCCGCTGGAGGTGGTGCTGACGTATTGGCAAGATTTTATGCTCCTTTACTCAGTGAAAATTTACCAGGAAATCCAGATGTTGAAGTAATTAATATGCCTGGAGCTGGCTCAACAAAAGGTGCCAATTGGTTTAGCTCAGAAGCTCCAATAGACGGAAAAGTTATTTTTTCTACATCTGGTTCTACTCAATTTCCTTTTTTACTCGACGACCCAAGAGTTAAATATAACTACAATGATTGGGAAGTAATACTGGCCTCATCAACTGGAGGAGTGGCTTATCTTCCCTCTGATTTGGGAGCCCTTTGGAAAGAGGATTTAGAGTCAGCTTTAGACGTTAATTTTGTTTTTGCATCACAAGGTCCAACTCGACTCGATCTTGTTCCTCTGTTGGCTTGGAGTATGCTGGGTATGAATGTTGAGCCTATTTTTGGAATTAAGGGTAGAGCTGATGGTCGTCTAATGTTTGAACAAGGGTATGTCAATATCGACTATCAAACCTCATCATCCTTTTTAGCTAAGGTGACACCTCTTGTTGAAAAGGGTGATGCAATACCAATTATGACATGGGGGATTTTAGACGACAATGGCAACATTATTCGAGACCCAAACTTCCCAGACATTCCAACATTTCGTGAGGTTTATATAAAGGTCCACAATGAAGAGCCATCAGGTAGTGCTTGGGATGCTTGGAAGGCCTTCTTTATTGCTGGCTTTTCCGCACAAAAAATGGTTGTTATAAACAAAAATACTGATGATGAGATTATTGATTTATTTGCTCAAGCATTTGAAGTTATTATTAATCAGAAAAACTTTTCACAGATCTCTAGAAACTATCTAGGTGTTTATCCCCAGTCTACCGGTTTGAAGGCTATCAAATTTAAAGAAAGAGCTACTCAGATAGACCCTGTCGCAATTTCTTGGGTTAAGAATTGGCTAAATGATAGCTACAATTTAAATTTGTAATCCAAAAAAAATAGTAAAAATCTGACAGGTTCTCGAAAGACTCGAAGACTATCATCAATATTATCAATTAAAAAAATATTTTTGATTCTCCTTAGATATTTGATTAATTGTTAATCTACTTAATGTTGAGTAGATCTTTAAAACGGAGAGATAAATTATGAAAAAAATGTTCATAAAATTAATATCCTTCTTATTCATGATTGGTGCTCTTTCAAGCTCAGCAATTGCAATTGATAAGTTGCACTTTGTTGTTCCTGGTGGTGCCGGTGGTGGATGGGATGGATGCGCAAGAGGTACTGGAGAAGCTCTAGTTAAATCTGGCTTACTCGAGTCAGCATCTTTTGAAAACATGTCTGGTGGAGGCGGCGGTAAAGCGCTTTCATGGATGATTAAGACAATGCCTAAAAATACAATTATGGTTCAATCAACTCCAATTGTACTGCGCTCAATTAGTCGTCATTCTGGTTATGTTTCTGATAGTGCTGCAAGTGGTGTGTTGTCCTATAAAGATGTAACACCTATTGCAGGAATTATCGGTGATTTTGGTGCTTTAGCAGTTGCTGCAGATTCACCATTCCAATCATTCCAAGACGTTGTAGATGCATACAATGCAAATCCAAAATCAGTTAAGATGGCGGGTGGTTCAACTCGTGGAAGCATGGACCATTTGATTGGCGCTTTGGCATTCCAATCAGCTGGCGCAAATCCAAATAATGTAGTTTATATCCCTTACGATGGTGGTGGTGCGGCTCTTGCTGGATTGCTATCTGGTGAAGGTCAAATTCTATCTACTGGATTCAGTGAAGCTTTAGCTGCAGGTGACCAGGTTCGTATTTTAGGTATTACTGCAAACGAACGTTCAGCTGATGCTCCAAGTGTTCCAACACTTAAAGAGCAGGGCTATGATGCGTATTTTGTTAACTGGAGAGGTTTCTTCGGTCCACCAAATATGAATGCAGCCGACAGATATGAAATTGCTAAAATGTTAGGAGACATGCAAAGTACTCCAGAGTGGGAAGTTGTTCGTAAGCGTAACGCTTATGTCAATATCTATAACCCTGGATTTGACTTTATGGGCTTCTTAGAAAAGCAAACAGAAGAAATGACTGACTTAATGAAACAATTAGGCGTTATTTAATCGATATATCTACTGGGAGGAAGGCAAATGACTATCAACTATACAAGGATAAGTGCTTTTGTCTTTCTCCTTATTTTTCTTATTTATTCTTATCTTGCAGGTGAGATTAGAGTGTTTGCATTTGATGAAAATGCAGACTTTAACGCAAGAACATTTCCTAAACTTATTTCTTATTTAGGGATTATAGTTTCACTTCTTACCTTGGTGCTCTCACGAAATGAAAAAGAAAATATGAGGCAGTATGAATGGGTCAGCGTTATTGTTTTATTTGCACTCGTGTTTTCATATGGACTTTTAATTAAAACAATTGGCTTTTTTGTGTCAACCAACTTGTTTTTAATCATATCTTATTTGTATTTGGGCGTTCGAAGTTACAAGGTCATTATATTTAGTTCGTTCCCGGTAGTTGCAGCTCTTCAGTTTATGCTTCATGGGTTACTGGACGTTTATATTAGAGATCCATTTTTACAGTTTTTAGGAGTTATATCATGATAGAAGGCATGATGCTTGGTATTAACACTGCCTTCAGTGGCTATAACATTCTTATGGTTATGATGGGTTGTTTTGCAGGGACCATCATAGGGATGCTTCCAGGTCTTGGTCCAATGTCTGCGATTGCCCTGATGATCCCAATAACCTATGGTTTTGATCCAGCCTCGGCCATGATATTGATGGCAGGAGTATATTATGGAGCCATATTTGGTGGTTCTACATCATCAATTCTTATTAATGCTCCTGGAGTTGCTGGAACTGTTTCGAGCTCATTTGACGGTTACCCAATGTCCCAAAAAGGTCAAGCAGGAAAAGCACTTGCCATTGCGGCATATGCTTCATTTTCTGGTGGTACGATTGCAGCATTATTTTTATTGGTTGCCGCGCCACAGCTTGCCAAGGTGAGTCTTAGCTTCCAGTCGGCAGATTACTTTGCATTAATGTGTGTGGGATTACTCTCTATTGCAGC
>CAYNES010000068.1:0-5857 GCA_964396315.1 uncultured Piscirickettsiaceae bacterium
TAATATTTGATCTTCCAAAACATTATCTCCTTTTTTAGTTTAAAGTATCTCTCTCTCCGTTTTTTTACTTGCAGGAAATTTTATATACCCACGAGTAATGAGTATATAGAAAGTAAGACACTAAATCTATAAAAATTATCTTTAAATAAGTCAAAAAATAGAAACTTTCCAAAGATATATATGTAATAAAAAATACTCATCAGTTTGATGAAAAACTAAATTTTATTAGCACTGTATCTCAATTTAAACTGTATTTGATTAAGGTTTTTTAACTGCCATATTTTTTAACAATACTGATAACTTGATTTTTAAACTCTTCTTCGTAGTGATCTGCAAATTCATCTAAAGTAGTGAGTGAACTCGCATCTGACATTCTGTCTGTATAGATTAGACCATCGAGATGATCAAGCTCGTGCTGAAAGGTTCCTGCGCTAATTCCTTTAGAAATAAAACTGACTTCTTGGCCATCTCGATCGTAGCCCTCAATTAAAATTTCTGGACAACGGTCGACCTGGCCTCTCATATTGGGAACCGATAGGCATCCTTCATAGACGTTAATTCTGTCTTCAGTTAAAAAGGTGACCTTTGGATTAATTAAAACAGTTAATGGAATATCTGGCTTGTATGGATAGCGAGGATTTTTGTTCACCTCAATCACGCAGATTCTCTTTGGAACGGCAATTTGAGTTGCCGCTAAACCTGCTCCATTTGCATCTCTCATAGTTTCAATAAGATCATCAATCAAGCTTTGAATCTCATCAGAACTGATTTTATCAACCTCAACAAAATCTGCAACTTGACGAAGTGCAGGGTTTCCTATTTGTACTATTTTTCTAATCATAATTAAAGGTAAGAACCAGTCCTATACATAAGCATTAAATAAAATTGACAATAAGAATGAGTAGTAATAGCTAGCTTGCAACCCAAAATAGTTGATATGCTTTACTCATAATACCGCGAATATCTCTAAGCTCTTTTATAATTTTGTCAACCTGATTATCATTGATATTCAAAGTCCTCTTATAATTTTAAATTTCATAGGGGCAATTTTTACAGCCGTTACTGCAGCACTCGCCCTGCTTAACGAGGTACCACTTACTCAATACATAAAGACCATTTTCAACAGTATAGTCTACGTTTTTTATTAGTTTTGTTTGAGCGCGATAAGGCTCAACAAATTTCTGAAATTCCTCCATCCCTTTGTCATCAACTAAGAATTCAATTCGATTATTGATAGCCTCACCAAGGCAGGATGGACAGAAGCAGTCTTGCTCTGAGGTTGGAGACATTACTGGAGGAAAGATCATACACCAGCAGTTGCCAGTCCCGGCGCCGCATCCAAATTCTTGATTACATTGAGAGCAATTTTTAGCAGTCATATTCAGTCGAAACTAAATTTTTATTTATATTTTAGAGCAATACAGTAGCAATTAATATTCAATCAAATATATTTATTCAAACACCAAATCACACCAGTTCTTAAACAGAGTATGCGACGCCCTATTGTTGTCCATTAAGTTTATTTCAAGCTCTTGCTCAAAACTATCTAAACCTTCTTTACCTAGAAGATCCTCAAGTGCTGCTGGGATTCCAGGAATGCACATCCAGCCTTCAAAAGTATGACTACAAACTTCTGGATGGAATTGACATGAATACGCATTCTTTGAGACCTGCATGATATGATTCATGCACTGATCTGAAGACGCAAGAATAATTGCGCTTTCTGGCGCGCGAGTCACCTCAACTAAATGAACGTTAACCCACTTATCTGAGGTTTCAAAATTCTTCAAAAATGGATGGTTTTGTCCTTCCTTGGTAGGTTTTATTTCAAATAAGCCAACCTCATGATTTTCAGTTTTCTCGGCCCTACCACCCATAGCCTCAGCAACAAGTTGATGACCCAAACATATCCCAAGAAAAGGCATATTTAGATTATCAATGGCTTCTCGAATCGCTTCTTTTTCATCGACCAGCCAAGGGTATTCATCTTCCTCCCAGACGTTCATAGAGCCGCCCATAACCCAGAGGCCATCAAAATCTCTTAACTCTGGTATTTTTTCACCTGCATGCAGATCTAACTCATGAAATGAAATATTTTGACTCTCGGCAAAATCTCTGAAAATACCTGGATTTTGAGAAGCCATATGTTTAAAAACAAGGATTTTCTTTTTCAAATCAAATAAGATAAATAATAAAACTGATATTGTAAATTATGGAAATAAAAGTCAACAGTTAATATTTTGTTGGCAAGATTTAAATAAATTCAATTTAGAAATTGTAATGGTAAGATAATTGTGCACTCTCTAATGCACTAGCTGAGTCGACGTTATAACCTAACTTTAGTTCTTTATATCTGAGTCCGATATAGCTTGAATTTGCAATCGCACTATCCTCAATATGATTTAGATTAGACGTAAATATGTGTTTCAAAGAGATACTCAACCTCTCATCAAAATCTTTTCGATAAGAAAGACCATAAGACATTTCTCTTCCTCCAGCCTTCAAATTAATACTTTTATTTTTATATGATATTGTTCCATCAGATTCAGCTAAATTCGCCATTCTGATTGACATCTCCCCATCATCTATTCTATTTGGTTGACTAATTGATAATGAAAATTGGTCATCTCCTAAAATATTTTTTTGACTTGCAACTAATGCTAGACTTGATGATTTAACGTTGCTAGCAGAATCAATAAAACTTGACTCAGGTCTTGACATATTTGTTCTGGCTAGAGTTGCTAAACCGGTCAAAGTTAAATTTTCATTAATATGGCTTTGTGCCTTTAAAGCGCCAAAAAAGGTACTCGACTTAGCTCCAATTGTCGAGAATGCATCACTCCCTTTCAATCCTAGTAAATTATCTTTTTCTAGAGTCATTCCAGACATTACAGTAAACCTTTTATCTGCCGAATGACCATACTCTAATGAGGCAACAATCGATTGCTGTGAACCAATATAACTGTCTTTAAAACCATTATCTCTAATTGGGTTTGAAGCTCCAATCATGAGACGAGAATTCTCTAGTTCATAATTTGCACTAAGACTCAATCCACCCTCTTTTGTATTCAGGTAAGGAGTTTCAAAGTCCGCCAAATCTAATGTTGTGTTTGTACTTGATTCAAAGAAGCTTTGAACAGGAAGCGTACTAGCTCCAAAAGTCAAACTTGTTTCAAGATTATTTCCCCGAAACAAAGGGGTTGCAGTTTGACTTAAATCATTTTTAAGTAAGTAATTTTTGACATTAGTTACTGGAGAATCAAGTCTTAATAATTCTGAGGATAAATTGATTTTTGGATCTATATTATTAACAAGGTTTACTCTTGAAGACATGTCGTATTTAAAGCCTCCATTCAATGCGTCATAGGCGTATCCAACCTCACCAATTAAGCCCTGTGAAATTGTATTTCCAAAAGAAGGGGTTGTTGCGATATAAGATGATGATAATGACTGACTATCGCTAGACTGGATAGAATCTCCAGTATAGAGTGACATGGCTGGATTTGCATTAGATGTTATTGGCTTTAATGCAGCATAAAAATCAGGAACTCCATGACCCCAACTAGAGTGATAACCATGCTTAATCCCATTGCCATGAGTGGTAAATGTTGTATTGCCTTCAGGAGTGAACCAACTGTTATTGGCTGAGGCTAATACCCTATCCGTTAGCTGTTCAGGTGTATGGTTTGGGAAGGCCTGGGATAAAAGAGCGATTCCACCTGAGACCATTGGTGCAGTTAGCGATGACCCTGATTTTTGAGTGGGGTAGACACTTGTTCCACCATTAATGTATCCTCCTACATTAAGTTGCCAACCATCAGCAACAATGCAGTACTCTTTTGCAGATCCACATTTATTCCCCTTCAGACTGAATTCAGATTCACTCGCGTTGGCAATATCACTACCCGTAAAGTCAACCATACCTACAGTTAGCCAAGCCTCGGAAAGCTGAGAATACAATTCCGGAAGTGCAGCAACTGCACTCACATCAGACTCTCCAGAATAATTCCCTGAAGAAAAAACAATCACCCCATTATTTTGAAAGTTATCTAGCGCAGTGATGTAGGACTGAGTGGCTGTGATTGCATCAGAACTAGAAGAGCCCTCCATTAATGCAGCGAAGCCTTGGTTATTGGTTAAGCTATTATCAGAAATATAGCTCTTGAGTTCGGTAATATTCCAATTTGCGTTTGCATTTGAATCAGTACTATCTCCCATCCCCCAGCTATTATTTGAAGCAACCGCCTCATAACTTCTAGCCAAATCAAGGTCAGCAGCAAAGTCATCTGTCTTGTAGCTGCCACTTGTATTTGGAATGCTTGATAGAATAAGATCGGCATCCGGCGCAACACCACTTATCAAATTCTGACCTGAAGTATCTCCGTCACCGGTCCCATCTCCAACTGCCATTGAGGCAACGGCTTGACAATGGTAGTCGTCAGAATCAGCAGCGCCAAATGTACTCTCTCCAGAGCCACCATCATCGAGATTATGAATCGTTTTATTCAAATAAACCTTATGGTTATCATCACAGTTAAAGTCTGCGATATGAATAAATTGTCCCACACCTGTTAGGTTATTGGTTCCATCTGAAAAAGACTGAGCCTTATGAACATTCATTTGCTCATATGGGTGAACACTGCTTGAACTCCCTGAATAATCGACATTAGTCCACTGGGTTTCTGATTTAATAGAATTTTGGGAGGATGAACTACCCTCAGTAAATGATGTGCTTTTAGCTAAAGCATAATCAGCAGTTGAAGTACTGCTTGTAACGCTAGAACTAGTTCCACTACCTCCAATACAACCTATCAAAGATAGAGACATTGCTACAATAATCAGATTTTTAAGATTCACTTATTGGCCAATTAAAGTTTGGCTCCAATATACCGTATTAGAGCGCTATATTCATAACATTATTAAACTTAATGAAACAGACAGTTTCAATAAATATTATTAAAAAATAGAGAAGCAATCTATAATTTAACTAATCTATTTCTATCAAATAAATCTATGGCATTAAGATCTATCGAAGCGATCCTTCCTCCCGATAACCTTCATTTCGTTGGAGATGGCTTCAGGGTTTATGGAATCTTAGGAAGAAGAGAGCCTTTGACTATGAAACGTATGAGCCCATTTCTTTTGATGGACTATGCTCCAGTTCACTACTTTCCGCCAAATAATGGTACACCTCGCGGCGTTGGCTCTCACCCTCATCGGGGCATTGAAACCGTCACCATTGCATACAAAGGAAAAGTCGAGCATAACGATAGTACAGGTGCTGGCGGTATTATTGAAGAAGGTGGGATCCAATGGATGACCTCTGGAAAAGGGATACTTCATAAAGAGTATCACGAGAAAAATTTCAGTAAAAAAGGTGGCGATATGCAAATGGTGCAACTTTGGGTCAACTTACCTGCAAAAGATAAAATGACAGAGCCAAAGTATCAAAACATTGAAAACAAGGATTTAGCAAAAGTCGACCTTGAAAAGGGTATTGGCTCAATCGACATTATCGCTGGTGAATTCGAAAACAATAAAGGGCCCGCTTCATCGTTCACTCCCTTAAACCTCTTTAACGTTAAGCTCAATAAAGGAAAAGGGACCAGATTAAGCTTCAATGAAAGTCACAATACTGGACTTTTAATTATCAAAGGGAATGTCACTATTAACAATAGTGAGAGAGCACCAACAAACCACTTTGTGCTTTTTGAAAACAAAGGCAATGAATTTACAATCAAAGCCGAAGACGATGCAGAAATACTTGTTCTCAGTGGCGAGCCTATTGATGAACCTATAGCATCTTATGGCCCATTTGTAATGAATACAAATGATGAGATTAGGCAAACCATAGATG
>CAYNES010000069.1:0-5605 GCA_964396315.1 uncultured Piscirickettsiaceae bacterium
CTTTTATTTAAATCTGCCATCTGAGTGGAGTGAAAAACATGCTAATATTAACTTTATTCCAGTTTTATCGGAGCCTGATAGTTCATGGAATGGAAAATCTGGTTATGTACACGAGGCTGTCATGAATGATTTTGAGAATTTAATTGATTTTGAGGTATACGCATGCGGCCCCCCTGTCATGGTAAAGGCGGCCGCAAAAAGCTGTATTGAAAATAAACTAAACAAAGAAAATTTCTTTTCAGACTCTTTTGAATATGCAAATGCGAGTAAAGCTGATGATTAGTATGCAGAATCACCTTGAAGATCAACTCCAGCTGGCACTTCAGCCTGAGCACTGTGAAGTGGTGAATGAATCAAGCCAGCACTCAGGGCCAGCAACTGAGTCTCACTTCAAGATTGTCGTTGTTAGCTCAGATTTTGATGAAATGAAGCTCATCGATAGACACCGCTTTATAAATAAGCTTTTTGCTGAAGAACTCAAACATATCCATGCTTTAGCAATGCACACCTATACCCCAAAAGAATGGGAGAAGCGAAAGACGGCGCCCGATTCTCCTGAATGCGCTAGCAAATCCTAAAAAGTGTTTGTGAGATCGCTACTTTTAATTATTGTTGTGCTTTTATCGGGCTGTCAGAGCCTAGTAGGTAATAATAAATTAGCAATTTTCGAGCCTGAAACACTTGATACAAGTAATTATTCTGATGATAACGACTTGTGGAGAGTAATTGCTGATTATCAAGAAATTAAAGTTGATGACAATCCTAGAATTCAAAGTCATATTGATTGGATTAGTCAGCGACCAGATTACTTAGCCAACATTTCAAAACGGGCTGAGCCATTTCTTTATCTAGTGGTTTCTGAGGTTGAGAAAGAAGAGATGCCGATTGAAATAGCCTTGCTGCCAATAGTAGAGTCTGATTACTATCCATTCTCATATTCTCACGGGACAGCAACCGGTATTTGGCAATTTATTCCGTCAACAGGAAGGATGTATGGGCTTGATGAAGACTGGTGGCACGAAGATCGAAGAGATGTATTAGCCTCAACAAAGGCAGCAGTTCGATACTTAAAAGATTTAAATCAAATGTTTGATGGGGATTGGCTCCTCTCAATTGCAGCTTATAATGCTGGACCAGGAAGGGTTCAAAGGGCCATAGATAATAATCGTAAGCAAGGCAAGAAGACTGACTATTGGAGTTTAGACTTGCCCAAAGAAACAGAAAAATACGTCCCAAAACTTCTAGCAATAGGGAAGGTCCTAAAAAATCCTGAGCGCTATAATCAAAAATTCTCAAGGATTGAAAATAAACCATACTTAGAGTCGATTAAGTTAGAATCTCAGTTCGATTTAGCCCTAATTGCCCAGTGGACAAACTTAAGTATTGATGAAATTTATTCGTTTAATCCTGGACTTAAAAGATGGGCAACACCCGAGGCGCTGCCTTATACGATTTTGTTACCTATTGATATAGTAGATGACTTTAAAGAAACTTTATCTAACCAAAAAAACCGGCCTAAGGTTAGTTGGACTCGTTATAAAGTGAAAGAGGGCGACAGTTTAAGTGTCATTGCTCAAAACTTTAATACAACAATTAATCAAATCCAGAGTGTAAACGACATTAAAGGCAACTTAATAAAAGCAAACAGCTACCTGATTGTGCCCATAGCAAGAGAGACCGAAGACTATTATTCATTGTCTGACGCTCAAAGAGAAAAAAGCAGGTTAAATGCATCTAAAAATTCAGAAAAATTGATTTATAAAGTAGTCTCTGGTGATAGCCTTTGGAAGATTTCACAAGACTTTAGTGTCTCTGTAAACAATCTTGTTAGATGGAATAAGATAGCACCAACTGCACCGCTATCGATTGGCAAAGAGTTAGTTATTTTGATTGATGATAAAGAGAAGACAGAGTTAGCTAAAATAACAAATACTGGAATTGATATAAACAGAAATATAGTTTATACGGTTAAAAGAGGCGATAACCTTTCCTTAATTGCTCAGAAATATAAAGTTAAAGTTTCACAGATAAGAGATTGGAATGATTTAAATGAGAAAGATATTTTGCAACCTGGAGACAAGCTAACCATTACAATTAACGTAGTAAATTCAAACTTATCATGAACAATATTCCTATCAGACAAACAATTCTTGCGACTTTGGCTTTTGCTTTTTCTAATTGGCAAAAATTGTTAGAGTCTAGTGTATTCCCTTTTCTTGCAGCTATCCCATTTATCACTATATTGCCAGAATTGATGACCATTCTTCAAGCACAATTATTTGGCGTTGGGCAAGTTCAAGAGTACCCAAGATTCTATGAGTTATATTTATTGATGTTTGACTACGCCTATATGGCGCTCATTATCAATATCTATCGCCTAGTTGTATCAGGCCATGGTTCAGTTGCTAGACTGGGCGTAGTTTTTCCAAATCTTAGATTAGGTCGTTTTTTTCTATTATTTATATTCTTATCAATAGCAACACAGTTTCCAATTTTTATCTCCCCCTTTTTAGTGCCTATTATTTATTTTTTGCTTATCCCAATGTCGCTTAACCTTGTTGGTTTAGCAAATGATGCTTCATACAAAAAAATTAAACTCAGCCTTAGTATTCAATTTGGGGTTCTCATTATTAAATTAGGGGTTCCAGCTATATTGGTTGGCCTTATAATTCTATTTGGGGTAGGTGAAATTATCTTTTGGAGCGCAATGGTATTGATCATATTCTGGATGGCCATTAGCTTTGCACTTTGCTATAAAGTTATAATGGCGAATAACTCAGCGCAAATCCATTAGGATATCTCATATCAAAAATTCCCCTTGTCCTAATTTTTTTGTATTTTTTTAGCTTCTCAAAAGACTTAACAAAGATCTTTAATCGTTCATTTTGTTTTTGATGTCCCAAAATAACCTTTATATTGTTCTCGAGAGTCAATTCATCAATCGATGTTCTTTTAAAAATAGAGATTTTGACTGGCTCTAAAATCGCTTGATATTGCCTAAAGTCAAAATAAGATTCGGCGACATTCATCTCAGCAAAAATTCCTAAGGGGGCATCTGATATGACTGTTAGGTTAGGTTTAAATAGAACACCTTTAGAGGAGATATAGCCTTCAGTATTCCACCTCATAGCAATATCATGCTCCTGAATTGACACTTTAATTTGATTCCAAAAAATCCTTTGAGCTTGAGCATCAGAAACCCATGCACTCTCTCTTAGCTTGTCTTTTATTTGATTAAGATTGAGCAGATATTTATTATTAATTAATGGCTTGACTAAATCCTCGTATCGCTGGGCATCACTAACTAATTGGCCGTCAATCTCCCAGGCAATTTTTGGATCTAATAATTTTGAACGATCAACGAGATAAACAACAAAGATTAAAGCAAAGGCTAACAACAAGTAAGCTAGCTTTCTAGCTAAATTTCTAACAACACTCATTAAAGGTGTCTTTTGTTTTTTTACTTGATTTTTTCTTTCCTTAGGCATTAAGTATTCTGATAACTAAATCATTAAAGCTCATATTTGAAGCCTTTGCTGCCATCGGCACAAGTGAATGAGAGGTCATTCCAGGAACTGTGTTGATTTCCAAAAGGAAAGGGTTTCTATCTTTATCAAGAATGAAGTCAACTCGCCCCCAGCCAGAAGCACCAGTTATGTTAAACGCTTTTAGTGCGATATTTTGAAGGTTAAGCTCTTGCTCTTCACTTAAATCTGAAGGGCATAGGTATTCAGTTTTATTGCTGAAGTATTTCGAATGATAATCATAAATATCGTGATCTGATGTTATCTTTATGCTTGGAAGGGCATGATTATTCAATATTGAAACAGTATATTCATCACCATCAATCCATTGTTCAACTAATGCTTGATTCCCATATTGAAATGCTTCTTCTAGCGCGGAATCAAGTTCTGATTCATTTGTTACTTTAGTAATTCCTATGCTAGACCCCTCTAAGGTAGGCTTGACTGCCCACGGCAGAGAAAGTGAAATAGAGCCAAATGATTCTCCTTTTGTTACAACGATTGAATCAGAGAGAGGCAGGTTATGTTTTTTCCATAAATCTTTCGTTAATGCTTTATCCATGCACAAACTGGATGATTTCGCATTGGAGCCAGTAAATGAAATATTTTTTTTCTTAAGCTCGGATTGAATAAATCCATCTTCTCCGCCTCTTCCATGGAGGACAATAAATGCTTTGTCAAATTTAATCTTCCATAACTCATCAAGATTTTTGTCGTTCAGATCAAATGGAAAGCAATCAATTTTGCTTTCAATAAGAGCCTTGTGTACAGCTTCTCCACTCAGAAGAGATATTTCTCTTTCAGCAGAGTAGCCACCCATTAAAACAGCAATCATATAATTATTATTTCGGTTTCAAGTTCGATGTTGTATTTTCTCTTAATGGTGTCTTGAATATGAGCAATCAAATTTTCAATATCCTGGGCCGTGGCATTATTCTGATTGATAATATAGTTGGCATGTTTTTCAGAAACGCAAGCCCCTCCAATACAATAGCCTTTTAGCCCGCTAGACTCTATAAGTTTTGCGGCAAAATGATTTTTGGGATTCTTGAACACGCTACCACAGCTTGGAAGTCCAATAGGTTGAGTAGAGTTTCTCTTTTCGAGTAAATCACCTACATTATCATTTTGCTTTTTCAAGTTAAAATTAAAAACAGCACTGACAAAAAACTCATCACTATTTTTGTGAATAGTACAGCGATAAGAGATTTCAAAATCTCTAGGGATTCTTTCTTTCATTTCACCAGAAAAATTCATTGTTTTGACGGACACGACATATTGCCAAATTTCAGAACCAAATGCACCTGCATTCATTGCAAGAGCCCCTCCTACTGTTCCAGGAATTGCACTAAGAAATTCAGCACCATATTTAGAATTTGCTAAAGCATACCTTGATAGTTTTGCTAGAGACGTTCCAGCGCCAGACTCGATTAAGTTATCAGATATATTAAGTTCTTTTAAATTTTTCGTATGAATCGTAACGCCATTAAATCCTTTATCACGAACCAAAAGATTACTTCCCAATCCCACCATAAGGATTGGTTTAGTATTTTTTTTTAAAAAGTTTGAAAGCTCTTGCATATCAAAGGGTTGAAAAAATTCACTTGTCTCTCCTCCAGATCTCAGAGAGCAGTGTTTTGACATGGGCTCATTAAATTTAAGCATGATATCGTTCAACAAAAATGCTCTTTGAGCTGATAAGGAATCTTGTTTACATCACCCGCACCAAGCGTAAGAATCACATCATTTTCTAGGCTTATGTTTGGAATGATTTCAATGATCTCAGCAATATCTTTAGCAACAATAGGGTCTATTGAGCTTCTTCTTCTGATTGAATCAGCAAGTGTTGATGAGCTTATAGTGTTTATTGGTGCTTCATTTGCTGAATAAATATTTAGAAGTATTAGGGCGTCTACTTTAGATAAACTGCTTACAAATTCATTAAAAAGATCTCTTGTACGAGAATATCGATGCGGCTGAAAAATGACTACAAGTCTTTTCTCTGGAAAAGTATTTCTTAGGGTGTCAAATACTTCTGAAATTTCATTTGGATGATGTCCATAATCATCAAATAGAGGGAT
>CAYNES010000070.1:0-5589 GCA_964396315.1 uncultured Piscirickettsiaceae bacterium
ACTCAAATGGGTAAACATAGATGGTATAGAGCTGCTGAGCGATTGCGGTAATATTACTGTATGAAGGTCCATGCTGATCTGGCAAGCCAACTGTCTCTAGGTCAAATGGTCCAGCATTAAGGACTAAAGCCATTTGCACAATAACAACCAAAGATACAAAAATACCTAGAGGCAGGTATCGAGTAAATTGCGCTCTAAGTGTTGATGCTTCAGTATCAAGCATCTTGATCACAAACATAAAGAGAACCATCACAGCGCCGACATAAATTAGTATGAGTGTGATAGCTAAAAACTCTGCCTCAAGAAGAAGCCAGAGACTTGCAGCACTAAAGAAAGTTAGAATCAGCCATAGGGCCGCTTTGGCAGTATTTCTTGATGTAATCATTACCAAGGAGCTGCCCACAAAAAAGAGTGAGAAAACATAAAATAAGATTGATGTAAATTCCATAGTTGCTTTTACCTATACTTTGAGTCTTCCTTTCTAGCCTTACTGATTGCACTTTCATTTTTATCACCAATCTCTAATAAGGCCTTTTTGTCAATTACGCTTCCTTCTCTTGATTCAAAGGCATAATCAAATATATGGGTCTCAACAATCGCATCAACGGGGCAAGCCTCTTCACAGAAGCCACAAAAAATACACTTAAATAAATCGATGTCGTATTGTGTTGTTCTTCGAGTCCCATCCTCTCTCATCTCAGAGTCAATGGTTATAGCATTTGCCGGACAGACTGCTTCACATAGCTTACAAGCGATGCAGCGCTCTTCACCATTTGGATACCTGCGAAGCGCATGCAGACCTCTAAATCTAGGTGAAATTGGCGTCCTCTCCTCAGGAAATTGAACCGTAATCTTGTTATTTACAAATTCTTTACTTGTAACCTTTAGTCCTGTTCGAAGTTCATTGAGACTAAAGTCGTTTACTAATTTTTTTAACTTTTTCTTCATATCTCTATCTCCTTAAAACCAAGGTCCGATTCCTAGCTGAGTCATCAGAGCAACAACAAATATCCAAACAATTGTGAACGGCAAGAATACTTTCCAGCAAAGCCTCATGATTTGGTCATACCTGAATCTTGGGAACGAAGCACGTATCCAAAAATATAAAAACAAAAAGAAACTCATCTTGACCAACAACCAAATCAAATCAGGGACAAACTCAAATAAACCTTCAAGAAATGGAATACCTTCAAATGGAGAATGCCAGCCGCCAAAGAACATGAGGACAGCAAGCATTGCCATAAAGATCATGTTGAAATACTCAGCCATAAAAAATAGCGCAAATGGCATACCTGAGTACTCTACATGAGTACCACCCACAATCTCAGATTCACCCTCTACTACGTCAAAAGGGGCTCTGTTAGTTTCAACTAAAGCTCCAATCCAGAATACAATCATCATTGGGAATAACGGAATCCAGTACCAATTCAAAATTCCACCAGACTGGCTTTCAACAACGGTATTAAGGTTCACTGAACTCGCAACCATAACCACTGTGACGAGTACAAATCCTATAACCAATTCATATGAAATAAGTAAGGCTGTACTTCTAAGTGCACCCAGAAGTGGGTATTTAGAGTTAGACGCCCAACCAGCCAGAACAATACCGTAGACACCCACTGACCCAATAGCCATGACATAGAGAAGGCTAACATCGATATTGGCTATATAAAAATCCTCTCCTAGTGGTACAACTGCCCATACAGCAACAGCGGGCACAAAAGCTAAAATAGGGGCCAGTAAAAACAGATAGATATTTGATTTTGATGGAAAAATGACTTCTTTAAATAACATTTTAAAGACATCAGCAAAAGGCTGCAGAAGACCAAAAGGGCCTACTCGATTTGGTCCAATTCTAAGCTGCATGAAACCGATCACTTTTCTCTCTGCATAGGTCATGTAGGCCATCATAATGATGAGAGGGAAAATAAGAGCTAAGCCTTTGATAACTATAATTAGAACATCTGCCAGGCCTCCATCAAACCAAGGAATCAGTTGGTGTGTAAGGTCTACGAATGATTGCCACATAATCTATACCCCCTATGCCTTTCTGGCCTGATTAGTGTGAACAAAAACATAATCCTCAGCGACCGAATCTTCAATGGAAACTGGGACGCCAAAATACAAATCATCATCATTAAGGCCAAGCTTTTTAGCAGTCACTTCTGACACAAAAGCACTGTTAATCATTCCAATATTCGATTCCTTGAGTGCTGCCGCTCTTCGAGTAACGTTATCAGTTGCATAAGGAGCGTATTGCCAGTGAGTCATGATTTGAGAATCATCAAAACTCTCATGACCCAGATCATCAAAACTTGATTTAATTTTGGAGGACTGGAGCGCCTCCTCTCTAACCTGAGTAGAATCAATATAATCAAAACCCTCTAAATCCAATAAATCCGCCATCACTTTGATGATCTTCCATCCAGGCTTTGAGTCACCTGGACTTTTAACTGAGGCACTAAATGATTGAGCTTGATTA
The DNA here is from genome assembly GCA_964396315.1 of uncultured Piscirickettsiaceae bacterium. Taxonomy (GTDB): domain Bacteria; phylum Pseudomonadota; class Gammaproteobacteria; order PS1; family Pseudothioglobaceae; genus Pseudothioglobus. The sequence continues at coordinate 2,483 of CAYNES010000070.1, forward strand.
TCAAAATTAATGTGAGTTCCTGAAGTTTCGTAGAATGAGGCCATAGGCAAAATAACATCTGCACAACTCAGCAATGACTGACTCTCAAAACTGCTAAGCGCAATAACAAATACATCTTCTTTATTAAAGCAATCTTGCGCAGACTTTGAGTCAAAAAAGTCATATTCACAATCGACATCCATTAGTAAGAACGCCTTAGTGCTCTCATTTAGCATAGACGTTGCACTCATTCCTTTTCCATTTGGCATAAAGCATACCTTTTCAGCTGAAAGAGAGTTACCTGACAAAGTTATATTTGCAATTTTTAAATCAGCAGCCGATGCAATTTGGTCAATGAGGCTTGTAATTGCAATAGAGTCTGAGTTACTATTTAGATGCTCACCAAGAACAATAACCCCATTACTTGAATCTATTAAATCATCTGCAATTTTATTGTGGATATCTTCAGGGCTGACTTTAGATAAAAAGCTTGGAGCGTCTTTGTTAGTCTTGTTATGAATTGACTTGAGAACAGATTGAAGCATTGGTATTAACTTTTGAGGGGCAGTCAAAACATCAAGCCCAGTTTTAAAATTAAAATCAAACTTTTTACTATTTATTGTATTAACCGAAGCGCCATTAAGAGCTGCTTTTCTGATTCTGTGATTAATCATGGGTTGCTCTAATCGAGTATACGAACCAACAATTAAAGCGTGATCAATTGATTCAATTTCTGACAAAGTTATTGTTGATTCTAAAGAGCTTCCATTGCTTAATTGCGCCTGATCTAACCTGAAGTCAATGTTTTCTGAGCCATACTTTCGTGCTAATTTTTGCAAAAGGTAGAACTCTTCTAATGAGGCATATTTTGATGCTAAAACGCCCAACTGTTCTGGACTTTTTGCATTACTTTTAATCCCATCAGTCGCGAATTTAAGGGCTTCTTGCCAATCAGCCTCTTGCCACTGACCATCAATTTTAACTTTAGGTTTCAATGCACGGCTTTCATGATTCAAGCCTTCGTATGAAAATCGATCTCTGTCGGAAATCCAGGTTTCATTTATTGAGTCATTGTCTCTAGCAACAACCCTCTTCACTTTGCCTCTATAACTCTGAGTATAGATGTTTGAACCAACTAAGTCATGACGAGCAACGCTTTGGACTGCATTCATTTGCCAAGTTCTAGCCTCATACCTAAATGGCTTTGAAGTCAAAGCGCCAACAGGGCATACATCAATCATATTCCCTGATAACTCTGATTGAATTCCTTCTGTTAAGAAAGGTTCGATTTTAACGCCTTCACCTCTTCCAGTTTCACCCATCTCTACAATGCCCGCAACTTCAGCTCCAAATCTCACACATCGAGTACAGTGAATACAGCGAGTCATATCGGTTTGGATGAGTGCGCCGATACCTTTATCGGGAACAATTCTCTTACCTTCATTGAATTTTGAAACATCTGAACCGTACTCCATCGCTACATCCTGGAGTTCACATTCTCCTCCTTGATCACAAATTGGACAATCCAAAGGGTGGTTGATGAGCAAGAACTCCATGACTGCTTTTTGGGCGAACTTTGCTTTATCATTTTTTGTATGAATTTTCATACCATTGGCTGCAGGTGTCGAGCATGCGGGTTGCGCTTTAGGAACGCCCTCAACATCAACCAAACACATTCTACAGTTGGCAGCAACGGATAGCTTTTTGTGATAGCAGAAACGAGGCACATCTATACCCTCTCTATCGGCTATGTTAATAATAGAGTCGCCTTGATTAGCCTTGACTAGATTGCCATCGATTTCTATTTCTATTTCAGACACTTGAGACTTCCTCAATTAAATTGTGCTCGTCTTCAACGATACTCTTGCCATTCTTGATATAGTATTCAAACTCATCTCTAAAATGTTTAATAAAGCTCTCAACCGGAGCAGCAGCAGCTTCACCAAGAGCACAGATTGTATTTCCATTAATTTTTTCACTAACAGATAAGAGTAGATCTAAGTCTTCTTCTTTTCCATTTCCATCAAGAATTCTTTGAAGCATCCTGTAGAGCCAACCAGTACCCTCTCTACAAGGAGTGCACTGACCACATGACTCGTCATAATAAAAATGCGCCAGACGCGTTAGTGATTTGACCATACAAGTTGTATCATCCATAACAATGACTGAACCTGCACCGAGCATTGACCCCGCATTTGCAATGCTGTCGTAGTCCATAGTCATATTCATTGAAGCCTCAGCTGTTAAGACAGGCGTTGATGATCCTCCTGGTATAACCGCTTTGAGTGTTCGCCCCTCTTTCAGACCTCCAGCTAATTCTAGTAACTTAGAAAAGGGTGTACCCATAGGAACTTCAAAATTTGCAGGATGTTTAACACTGCCTGTCACTGAAAAGCACTTTGTTCCACCAGAATTCTCAACTCCTAAATCAGCAAACCACTGCCCGCCTCTTGAGAGGATTTCTGGAACTGAGGCAAAAGTCTCTGTATTGTTAATTGTTGTTGGCTTGCCATATAGTCCGACATTAGCTGGGAATGGCGGCTTAAATCTTGGCTGTCCTTTTTTCCCCTCTAATGATTCAAGCAAAGCCGTCTCTTCACCGCAAATATATGCTCCAGCTCCGAGATGAGTATACAAGTCGAAAGAAACAAAGCTTCCATGAAGATTCTTTCCTAATAATCCAGCTTCGTATGCATCCTTCAGCGCCTCTTCGAAGCGGTAATAAGGCTCCATAAACTCGCCACGAATATAGTTATATCCAACCGTTGCATTCATCACAAAACCTGCTATAGCCATACCCTCTATGACTGAGTGAGGATTGTATCTAAGAATGTCGCGATCATGACATGTACCGGGCTCACCTTCATCAGAATTACAAACGACGTATTTCTGTCCTTCTTGATTTCGTGGCATAAAGCTCCACTTCAGTCCAGTAGGGAAGCCAGCGCCACCACGACCTCTCAACCCTGAGGTTTTCAATTCCGATATGATTTCGTCAGGCGTTAACTCCCGATTAAGGATTTTGCGCCAAACTTTATATCCGCCATTTGCCTCATACGTTGCAAAACTTGCCGGGTTTTCTTTATCAAGGTTTTTAAAACAAACTTCATTCATGTTAAATCTTCCAA
>CAYNES010000071.1:0-5575 GCA_964396315.1 uncultured Piscirickettsiaceae bacterium
GTGATGATCGTTTTTCTGAAGATTTTATTTTGATGCGTTTTAACCAAGGCAAGGGGCCAGTTAAAATTTCATCAGAACTCAAAATGAGAGGTATAGCTGCATTTGATTTATCACCATTCGATTGGTTCGAATTAGCTAAAGAAATAAGGCAAAAAAAGTTTGGAGATGCGTCTTCATTAGATTTCAAAGAGATAGCAAAACAAAAAAGGTTTTTACAATCAAGAGGATTTAATCTTGATCAGATAAATCAAGCGTTTTAAAGTTAAAAATTAAATTCTTATATGAAATTTGAACTCTTAAATACAAATGGAAAGGCTCGTCTAGGCAGAATTAAGTTTGATCGAGGAAGTGTTAATACTCCAGCCTTTATGCCGGTGGGCACCTATGGCACAGTGAAAGCGATGACTGTAGAAGAGTTGAGAGAGCTGGGTGCTGAAATCATTCTTGGAAACACTTTTCATTTATCCATTACACCTTCAACTGATGTCATTGAAGAGCATGGAGATCTGCATGATTTTATGAATTGGTCAGGACCGATCTTAACTGACTCTGGGGGCTTTCAAGTATTCAGCCTAGGAAAAATGAGAAAAATTACTGAGAAGGGGGTTTCATTCCGCTCGCCAAAAGATGGCTCATCTATTTTCATGGGTCCTGAAGAGTCAATGCAAATTCAGAAAAAATTAGGCTCAGACATTGTCATGATATTTGATGATTGTACTGCTTATCCTGCAGATAAAAGTGCAGTAGACAAGTCGATGCAGTTGTCACTGAGATGGGCAAAGCGCTCTTTAATGGAGCATCAAAACCTAAATAACAAAAATGCTCTTTTTGGCATTATTCAAGGTGGAATGCATAAGGATTTAAGGCTCCAGTCTTCTGAGTCACTAATAGAGATGGATTTTGATGGTTATGCAATTGGAGGTCTTTCAGTGGGAGAGCCTAAAGAAGAAATGATGAAGGTCCTAGATTTTTTACCCGAACATATGCCAAACGATAAACCAAGGTATCTGATGGGCGTTGGAACTCCTCTCGACCTTGTTGAGGGCGTTGCGATGGGCGTTGATATGTTTGACTGCGTTATGCCCTCTCGAAATGCGAGAAATGGTTACTTATTTACATCAGAAGGTGTTGTAAAAATTCGCAATGCAAAATACAAATCGGACACGAGCCCACTTGATCCAAATTGTGACTGTAATACCTGTAAAAATTATTCGAGAGCCTATCTCCATCATCTGCAAAAAACAAATGAAATTTTAGGTTCTAGACTCAATACATTACATAACCTCTTCTACTATCAAGAGTTAATGAGGTCTATGAGAAAAGCCTTAGAATCGAATTCTTTCGATAGCTTTATACGAAATTTTTTAGCCTCTCAAGTATAAGCATTAAGTTCTTAGTTTTGATCTGGATTTATTTGATATTTAATAAAGTATTCGTCAAGAAGCTCTCTCGCTAAAGGTGCAGCCTTTGAGCTTCCACTACCCGCATTTTCTACAATAATAGCAATGGCAACCTGAGGACTCTCAATTGGCGCAAAAGCAGTAAAAAGGGCATGGTCTCTGAGCTTTTCATCAATGTTTTCAGCAATATATTTTTCTTCTGGGTCTAAGCCGAACACCTGAGCTGTTCCAGTTTTTCCAGCAAGAGTATATCTAAGTTTATTGTTCAGTCTTTTTGCTGTTCCTAACTTGCCATAAATTGCCTGTTTCATTGCCTGGATAATGAGCTCCCAGTTGTCAATATTTTTAATTGGAATTTGTTTTGACTGCAATTGAGACTCAAAATATGACTCACCATCTTTAGATTGAGCGTGCATTAAAATTCTAGGAGTAAGAAGAGTACCTTTATTCGCTATTGCACCAGTTGCTATAGCTAATTGAATTGGGCTCGCAGTCATGAAGCCTTGACCAATTCCAGTAATGAGTGTCTCACCTCTATACCAAGGTTCGTCTTTGTTTATTTTTTTCCATTCTCTTGAAGGCAGGATTCCGCCTAATTCTCCAGGAAGATCAAGACCTGTTTTTTGTCCAAACTTAAAGTATGAAAGGCTGTTATGAATTTCATCAATCCCCATCCTATAGGCTAGATCATAAAAAAACACGTCACAAGACTGAGCAATTGCCTCAATCGTGTCCATTCGACCATGACCAGTTCTCTTCCAGTCATTAAACTTTCTAGAGTAGTCTGAAAGTTTATAAAAACCCGGACAAAAAGTAGAGTGTTTTATGGTTATATTCTTTTCTTCAAGTCCTGCAAGAGCAATCATCGGTTTGATGGTTGAGCCTGGAGGGTAAAGTCCTTTGGTGCTTCGATCAAAGAGCGGTAAGTCGGAATCACTTGTGAGTTCTTCATAGCGTTTAACCGAAATTCCATTTACAAACCAATTAGGATCAAAGGAGGGGGTGCTTACAAGTGTTATAACAGATCCATCGTTCACATCAATAAGAGCAATAACTCCTCTACTCTCTCCAAGCAGGGATTCTGCCTTTAATTGAAGATCAATGTCAATATTCAAGTATACATCCTCACCGGGTATTGAAGGGGTAATGACCTTTGAATCGACTACCCTGCCAGCAACATTTCTCTCAATTTGTTTAACTCCAGATTGCCCATGAAGTAAATTTTCATATTGTTTTTCAATCCCAATCTTTCCTATAAAAGTAGTGCCCGCATAATTACTCTTGTCATATTTACTTTTATCTTCTTTATTCATTGAAGCAACATAGCCAATCAGGTGTGAGCTTGATTTACCATAAGGGTATACGCGATGAAAGTATGGCTCAACCTCAACTCCTGGCATTTGATTGTTGACTAAAAATGTTGCAGCTAAAGATTCTGAAAGATTAAATTTGATCGGAATATTATGAAATTTTTTGTAGCGGTTTAAATTCTTATTAAACCTTTCGATATCTTTAGTATCAATGTATTCATTGATTTCTAATTCAACGAGAGTGTCATTTAAATTAGTTACTTTTTCAGGAGTAATAGTGAGTCTATAAGAAAATTCATTGGTCGCTAATATTTTTCCATTGCGATCCAAAATATCACCTCTAATAGGAGTGATTGGCAGATTTTGCATTTGATTGCCAAGGGCCTCTTCAACATAGTACTCATGCTGAGTAATTTGAAGATTAAAGAGTCTAAATGTGAGTATTAAAGTCATTGATAGCATAATGACTATAGAAAAAACTACTCTAGATCTGAATACTTTTCTCTCTCTCTTTAGATTTCCAATCTTATCCATAAAAAAACTAATTAATGCTTAAGTTTTGCAAGCAAGAAACGAATTACAGGCCAAAGAATTGCCCCCGTGAATGGAGTAGCTAGAACAAGCCATTGAATTTGTATTCCTTGAACCGCAATGTGAGTGATTAGAAATAAAATAAGATAAATCATAGAGGCAATAAATATATAAACCTGTTGTGTTGTCAGGTTGGATACGAAAAATGATTTTTTAACGCTTAATATGTATGCAGAGCTGATTAAGAGTGCAAGAGCATTTTGCCCAAGAATGCCGCCTTGAAAAACATCAAGAAGAATTCCAAGCACAAAAGCAGAGCTATAAATTGAATTACTATCTGAGTAGATTAGCCAATATACAAAGAATAAGAGTAACCAAAATGGTGAAATCAATTCGATGATACTCGGCAAGGCAATTGCTCCAACAATAAATGCAAGGACCGTTATTTTGGCAAGAAGAAAAAATTGAGACTGGTTAATCATTTTTCTCCTTCACTATAAGTACTAATTCTAATCTATTTATATTTTGTGTTGGCTCTAGGTAAACAGTCATGAAAGATGGATCCTGGGTTTCATCTATCGACTTAACTCTGCCAACAGAATAACCAGAAGGATAAGAATTTCCAATACTGCTTGTCATAAAGATATCACCCAATTTAATATCGGACTCGAGGGGAATGTATTTTAAAATCATTCCTCTTTCATTTGATGCAAGACCTTTGGTTATTCCTCTAATTCCATTTCTAGAGTTTTTTACAGGTATATATTGGGTTGGATCTGAAAGAAGTCTGACTGTAGAATACATTGGAGTTACTTCTGTCACCTTTCCGACAACTCCATCTGAACCAATAATTAAATCTGATAACGTTACACCATCATTGAAGCCTTTATTAATAATAATTTTTTTTAAAAGTCTTGATTGAGAGATCGATTTAATTCGGGCTAGTTTTACATTGTGATCTGGGATCAGGTAACTTGACTCAAGTAGATTGGATAATTTTTGATTTTCTAGTGCTAAGTTATTGTAGGTTTGAAGTTTTGCTTTGAGTTCAATAAGCTGCCCCTCAAGAAAGTCATTTTCACTGACCAACAATTCATTTTCTGTTCCTTTATCATTGACCCAATCGATAACTTGACTTGGCAAATCAACTACCAAATAAATTGGACTGAGTAGAGTTAGGGTGAAGCGCTTGAAGTTATCAAGATAGGAGAAACGAGCATCTAAAACTATGAGAATGATTGATAGAAATATGGGAACAAAAAGTTTTAAAAGTCGCATTATTAGGATCTCGACTTAATAAGAATCACTCTGTTGCCAGGAACCCCATATCATGATGGTTAATCATATCTAAAGCTATTCCACCACCTCTTGCAACGCACGTTAGTGGGTCATCAGCGATAGTGACTGGCAAATTAGTTTGATTATGAATCAGTTTATCCACTCCCTCTAATAAGGCACCACCACCAGTAATAACTAGTCCATTTTGAGCAATGTCTGATGAAAGCTCCGGTGGGGTTTGCTCCAATGCTGTTCTCAGTGCACTGATAATCATTCCTAATGGTTCACTCAAAGCTTCTAATATTTCAGTATTGGTTACTTCAAAACTCACTGGAAGTCCAGTAGAAACTGCTCTTCCTCTAAACTCATTCTTTCGTATAATTTTGGATTCAAAAGCACTACCAACCTCTTCTTTAATTTGCTCCGCAGTTGCCTCTCCAATGATAATCCCGTGAACTCTTCTAACGAATTTTACAATGGTATCATCAAATACGTCTCCACCAACCCTAAGTGAGTCAGAGTAAACTATTCCATTGAGTGATAGAATTGCAATCTCAGAGGTTCCACCACCAATATCAAGAACCATAGCGCCCGATGCCTCTTCAATTGCCATACCAGCTCCAAGAGCCGCTGCCATTGGCTCTTCAATTAGATATACGTCTCTAGCTCCAGCGCCAACTGCACTCTCTTTAATAGCTCGTCTTTCAACTTGAGTAGCGCCACACGGAACACAAATGAGTACTTTCGGGCTTGGAGAGAAAAAGCCAGACTTTAAGACTTTTTTCATAAAGAACTGAAGCATCTTTTCGGTCACCTTAAAGTCTGCAATCACGCCATCTTTCATAGGTCTTATGGCTTCAATAGCGCCAGGAGTTCTTCCAAGCATATTCTTAGCTTCTTGACCCACAGCAATTACCGATGACTCTGAGGCTCCCTTTTCATGTCTGAGTGCTACAACAGAGGGTTCATTGAGGACAACTTTACCATCCATATAAATGAGCGTATTTGCTGTGCCAAGGTCAACAGAAAGATTTTGGCCTGTGAATAAATTGAACA
>CAYNES010000072.1:0-5512 GCA_964396315.1 uncultured Piscirickettsiaceae bacterium
ATGGTCTTGCAGCTAGTGTATGGAGTGAAAATATAAATCGTGCTATGGATGTGGCTCCAAAAGTTAATGCTGGTGTTATCTGGATTAATTGTCACAATCAATTTGATGCATCATGTGGTTTTGGCGGTGTCAAGGAATCTGGATTTGGAAGAGAAGGAGGAAAGGAGGGTCTCTATGAATATCTCAAACCTCAAGGCTTGAAATCTTCAACTAAATCTTCATCTAAATCAATTAAAGTTAAAGAAAAGGCGATTGATCGAACACTCAAGTTTTATATTGGTGGGAAGCAAGTCAGGCCTGATGGTGGTCATAGTTTTGCAACTTTCAATGCAGATGGTTCTCACGCAGCATATGTCGGTTCAGGCAATAGAAAAGATATTCGAAATGCAGTAAGTGCCGCCTCCAAAGCATCATCATGGGGATCTCTTAGTGGTCATGGACGAGCGCAAGTAATCTATTTTATTGCAGAAAACATGTCGATACGAGAATCTGAATGGATTGAGCGCTTAATAGCTCTATGTGGAATCACTAAAAAACAAGCAAAAGCTGAGTTTGATGAGAGTATCAGCCGATTATTTAGTTATGCCGCCTGGGCTGACAAATATGATGGAGCTGTTCATAGTGCTCCATATAGAGGCGTTACTATGGCACTTCCTGAGCCTTTAGGCGTTCTTGCTCAGATTGCTCCAGAGAAGTCTCCACTGCTTTCAACAATTTCATTGATTGCTCCCGCCATAGCCATGGGTAATCGAGTTGTGCTTATTCCAAGCCAAAAATTTGCTAGTGTTGCCTTGGAGCTCGTTCAAACCTTTGAGACCTCAGATGTCCCAGCTGGTGTGATCAATATTGTTAGCGGAAACAAACAAGAACTTGCAGAGCAGCTTGCAGGCCATGCTGAAACTGACGCAATGTGGTGCTGGGCTGAGCATGAGTTAGTATCTTCAGTTGAATCTATTAGCGCTAGAGATTTAAAACGTTTATGGGTTAACGATGATGGAGATAGAGATTGGAGTGACCCTTTGCAAGGCGAAGGTCTTGAATTTCTTAGAAATGCAACAGAAATAAAAAATATTTGGACGCCTTACGGTGACTAATCAAGAATGAGCGAATTATTCTTACCACAAGAACTCATCAGAAAAAAACGCGATGGTATATCGTTAAGTGACCCCGAAATTGGATTTATGGTTCAAGGTATTACTGATGGCAGCTTAACAGATGCGCAACTAGGAGCCTTTGCTATGGCTATCTTTAAATGCGGCATGACTATGGATGAGAGAGTCGATTTAACAAGACATATGATGAACTCAGGTGAGACCTTAAATTGGGATAAACTCAATCTAGATGGCCCTGTTGTAGACAAGCATTCTACCGGTGGAGTTGGAGACAAAATTAGTTTGATGTTAGCACCAGTCGTTGCTTCCTGTGGAGGCTATGTCCCAATGATTTCAGGTCGAGGGCTTGGACATACAGGAGGCACACTAGATAAGCTTGAAAGCATTCCTGGATATGATGGCACTCCCAATAATACAGATTTTCAGTCTATTGTGAAGACAGTGGGCTGTGCAATTATTGGACAAACAGCAAATTTAGCTCCTGCCGACCAGCGCTTCTACGCTACACGAGATGTTACAGCTACTGTTGAGTCAATAGATTTAATTACTGCTTCAATCTTATCCAAGAAACTAGCATCTGGTCTTGATGCACTTGTTATGGATATTAAAACCGGTAATGGTGCCTTTGCAGCTGATTATAAAATGGCTCAAGAGTTAGCCCAAAGCATAGCCAATGTTTCCAGCAATTCTGGCGTCCCAACAAGCTGCTTAATTACTGACATGGACCAGGTTCTTGGACATAGTGTTGGAAATGCAATCGAGGTGACTGAGTGTATTGATTTCCTAAAAAACCCCAAGAGTGCTGATCAAAGGCTTTTAGAGCTGACTATTGAATTATCTGCCTATATGCTTCAATTGAGCGGTTTGGAGCCCGACTTAGATTCTGCAAGAAGCAAATCTAAAAACGCTTTAGAGTCTGGAAAAGCTGCCTCAATTTTTGGAAAAATGATTAGTGAACTTGGTGGCCCTAAAGATCTAATGGAAAATCCAGAAAAACACCTAAAACCGATGCCTGTGATTGGTTCTATTGAATCAAATTCATCTGGATATATCTCAGAGATTGATGCCAGAGCTATAGGACTTAGCATGATTCATTTAAAGGCCGGTAGAACAAAGTCGAGTGACCCAATCGATCATGGCGTTGGTCTCAATAAAATAGTGGGCAAAGGAGAATGGATTAGTAAAGGTGATCCTCTTGCAATGGCATATTGTCGTGATCAAACACAGCTAGATTTTCTGAAATCTGAGATTCCTTCTCTTATTCAGCTAGATGAGAAAAAACCCAAGGTACCAAGCTTAATCAAAGAAGTGTTCAGTTTAAATGAGGGCTTAAACTGATGAAAAGAGCAATCATTTTAGTTCTAGATTCACTCGGCTTGGGTTCAAGTGATGATGCTCATCTCTACGGTGACCAAGGTTCAGATACGTTTGGCCATATTGTCGAGGAATGTGATTTGGGTAAAGCCAATAGCTTAGAGCGAAGTGGCCCATTAAATATTCCTAATCTACTTAGATGGGGCCTTGGTGAAGCCGCAATAGAGAGTCGGAGAGCGCCGCTTCCAATTGATAGAGTTGAACCTGAAGGAGCCTTTGGCTTTGCCAAAGAAGTCAGTGCTGGCAAAGATACGCCAAGTGGCCACTGGGAGATCTGTGGCTTGCCTGTTCCATTTGAATGGGGAACCTTTCCAAAAGTTGAAAACTGCTTTCCAAAGAGCCTAATAGATGAGCTAATGAAACAAGGAAATATTCTTGGAACACTTGCGAACAAACATGCCTCAGGCACCCAGGTTATTGAAGAATTTGGAGATGAGCATATCCAAACTGGTTTTCCAATTTGTTACACCTCAGCAGACTCTGTATTTCAAATTGCTGCCCATGAAGAGCACTTTGGACTCGAGAGACTCTATGAGCTCTGCTTAGTTGCCAAAAGAATAGTTGATCCATTAAATATAACGAGAGTTATTGCAAGACCCTTTATTGGTAACTCTAAGGATGGATTTACAAGAACATCCAATCGTAAGGATTTAACAACCCCTCCCAATGACTTGACTCTTCTTGATCAAATTCAAGAGGCCAATGGACAAGTTATTTCTGTTGGTAAAATTGGTGATATTTTTTCAAATCAAGGTGTTTCTTATACCGTTAAAGCGCCCAACAATATGGGTCTAGTAGACGAATTATTGAGTGAAATGGATAAAGTTAAAGACGGCTTAATTTTTGTAAATCTGGTTGACTTTGATACAAATTATGGACATCGAAGAGATGTTCCAGGCTATGCTCTAGCGCTTGAGGATTTTGATAAGCGTATTCCAGAAATCGAATCCAAACTGCATACCGATGATCTTGTTCTTATTACAGCTGACCATGGCTGCGATCCTACCTGGCCAGGGAGCGACCATACTCGTGAACACGTACCTGTAGTTTTTTATGGAAAATCCATCAAAGCTCAAAATCTAGGCAAAAGAGATACGTTTGCAGATATGGGTCAAACTATTGCCAAGCACCTTCAAATTAAATCGCTTACTAACGGTAAGGCTTGTGAGCTAAGGTAGATGCAAGAGCAAATCCACAGACTTCCAAAAGTAGAGCTTCATAGTCATCTTGAAGGTACGATTAAGCCAACGCTTGCCCGTGAGATAGCTAAACGGAATTCTGTCTCCTTAGACAAAAATCTTTTTCATGAAAATGGTAGCTATATGTGGAGTGATTTTGCAAGTTTTTTAACGGCCTATGATAGCGTCAGCTCTTGCTTAAGAATAGGTAAGGACTATAGAGATATTACTTATGAATACCTTAAAGATTGTGCTAAAGAAAACGTAATTTATGCGGAAACTTTTATTTCTCCCGATCACGCTGCAGAATGTGGAATTAGTTACGATGATATGATCTCAGGCATTGCAAGCGGCATAGATGATGCCGAGCGTGATTTTGGAATCGTTGGCCGCATTATTGTTACTTGCGTCAGACACTTGGGGCCAGAACAAGGGCTAAATGTTGTTCAAACAATGGTTGATAATCCTCATCCCTATGTTGTTGGCTTTGGCATGGGGGGTGATGAAAACGCATATACATTAGAGGAATTCGCAGAAGTTTATAAAATTGCTAAAAAGTCAGGCTATGACTGCACAGTTCATGCTGGAGAGATCTGCGGGCCTGAGAGTGTTTGGGACGCAATTGATTACTTGCCAATCAGTCGAATTGGTCATGGTGTGAACAGCATTAATGACGAAAAACTACTAATAGAACTAGTTAAACGTAATATTCATTTAGAGATTTGTCCAGGAAGTAATTTATCACTCTCTATCTTCCCTGATTGGGATACCCACCCTCTTCCATCAATCATGAATAAAGCTATAAGCGTGAGCCTTAATTCTGATGACCCACCATTTTTTAATACAACTGTTGGTCAAGAATATCACGATAGTGCAAAACACTTTAATTTAAACATTGAAGATTTAAAGCAGATTTCGTTAATGGCTATGGAGGCCTCATTTGCTGAATCTAAAATTAAATCTAGGTTGATAGAAAAAATTCAGAAATTTCAAAGCTAAAAACCCTTTAAAATTTAAGTATTTAATGTCGGAATCCTAATATGTCCATTGCAAAAAAATATATCACAGCTGATGAGTTGGTCAATGACTCTTTTAAACTAGGAGTTCAAATCCACAACAGTGGTTTTAAGCCTGATTTTATTGTTGGAGTCTGGAGAGGCGGAACACCTGTTGGAATAGCTATCCAAGAAATACTTGCATACCTTGGAAATGACTCTGACCATATAGCTATTAGAACCTCGTCATATTATGGCCTTAATCAACAATCGAAAGAAGTAAGAGTTCATGGTATTGACTATCTAATTAGTCACATGAATTCAGAGGATAAGTTACTTATTGTAGATGATGTATTTGATTCTGGTAGAAGTATTAAAGCAATACTTGATACACTTAATGAGAAGGCTAGAAAAAATATTCCTCATGAAATTCGAATGGCAATGCCTTGGTACAAACCAGAGAGAAATATAATAGATATGGTGCCTGATTATTTCATTCATGAAACTGATGATTGGCTTGTGTTTCCTCATGAAATGGATGGGCTCACAGAAGAGGAAATTTTCGAAAATAAAGAAGGTATGATGGATATTCTTTCTCAGGTTAAAAAGTAAATCATTATTTGAACTTACTTCCTTAATTAAATGAGCCAAAATATAGTCAAAGTTCTTGATAAAAGTTTTTCTGACATGATTGCTGGGCAAAAGATGCTCATTTCATCACCAGAGAATATTGCAAAGTATATTAATCAAATTCCTCTGGGCTCTTCAAAAACTATTAAAGAGATGCGAATAGAATTAGCTAGAAACGAGGGTGCAGACAATACATGTCCTTTAACCACAGGAATTTTTTTAA
>CAYNES010000073.1:0-5447 GCA_964396315.1 uncultured Piscirickettsiaceae bacterium
TTTGAAGCTTTTTTTCTAGCCTTAAAAAAAGAGCAGTCATTATAAAATTCACAATTTTTTGAATTACACGTAAATCTATTGCATGCAATTTTTTGCCATAGGCTATTTTCTGGAGGACTTTCTAGGTCATCAATTTCACCACTCCAGCTTTTAGACGAGTAGCTTTCAGCCATATCTGACAGCTCATCAAGATCTGTCTTGGTTGGTTTTTCGTCCCAAAGAAGGGCATCTTCAAAAAGAGTTGCTGAGTTTGAATTTTCTTCAGTAAGATTGATTAAGTTTCTTATGCAGACATAGCGAGATCTTCCTTTAGCCAAGGCAAATTCAAAATCTACAGATGAATATTTTGTAGCTTCAACTATATCTTTATTGAGAATTTGTTCTTGAAGTGCTACATTTGCTGACGCAATAATAAGTTTCTTTTTTAGGGCTTTTGCAATTGGAAGGCAGCTCACAAGATAAGCCATTGTTTTTCCAGTGCCCGTTGGTGCTTCAACACAAATAATTCGATTTGAATCAGAATATTCGCCCATCAATGTTTTGGAAATTTCAGCAATCATTTTGTTTTGAGATGAGCGATTGCTAAAATTGCTTAATTGAGTTTTAGCTCCATCAAAAGAGGAACGAATCTGCTGTTTGAGTTTGGGAGTTAGCATTAAATGACTTATGAGCTTCTCTCAAGCGAAAGTTCGCACAATAGTTTTAGTGCAGTTTTATATTCTGAGTTTGGGAGAATATCAATTAATTGCAACGCCTTATTTGATTCCCTCTTTGCAATATTTCGACTATATTGAAAAGCATTAACATTCAGTAAGATTTCAACAATTTGATTAATATTTGAAGCATCTGCATTTTGAATTGCATCTGTTAGTATTTTATTTTCAGTCTTATTTGTTTTTTCTAATGCATAAATCATCGGCAAGGTTACCTTTCCTTCAGATAAGTCATCACCAATCTCTTTTCCAATAATGTCAGAGTTTGACTCATAGTCCAAAGTATCATCAATGATTTGGAATGCATTTCCTAGATGCATACCAAAACTTCCCATTCCTTCAATGATGTTTTGGTTTGACTTAGATAAAATTCCAGCAATCTGGCATGCCGCTTTAAAAAGACAGGCTGTTTTTCTTTCAATAACCGTAAAGTATTCTGTCTGTGTGACTTTAGCGTTTTTTATATTCAATAATTGTAAGACCTCGCCCTCTGAAATCTGATTAGTGGCTTTCGATAAAATTTTCATTATTGCCATGGAGTTTGGCTCAACCATAATTTCAAAGGCCCTTGAATACAAAAAATCACCAACAAGAACACTAGGCGCATTTCCCCAAAGCTCATTTGCACTTTCTTGACCTCGACGCGTTGTCGATTGATCGACTACATCATCGTGCAAAAGAGTTGCTGTATGTATAAGCTCAATAACAACAGCCATTGAGTAATGATAATCTCCATCATAATCAGTAGCTTTTGCGCAAAGTAGAAGAAGCAAGGGCCTTATTCTTTTTCCACCGGAATTAATAATGTAATGACTCATTTGGCTTATAAGGTCAACATTCGAATCAAGTCGATCGACTAGAATCTTATTCATTAAGTCAAGTTCGCTCTTCATAAGAGCTTGTATTTCAGTGAACTTTTGCATAAGGAATTATTTTAACTGACTTGCCAATAAATAAACTTCTTTAGACCTTGGGCGAGACGCTTTTGGCTTGACTACTGAGACTTTCTTAAACGAACTTCTTGCATTTTGAACAAAAGCATCAAACCCTTCTCCCTGAAATAACTTAACTATGAAACTACCATTTAAATCTAATGTTTTAATGGCCATTTCAATAGCAAGGTCTGCAAGATGCATTGATTTCGGTTGATCTACAGATAGTTGGCCACTCATATTTGGCGCCATATCAGACAAAACTACATTTACTTTAGCTCCATCAGTCAACTCCAACAATTCATCATAAACTGATTGTTCAGTAAAGTCACCCTGAAGAAAAATCACACCAGTGATTTCCTCAATTGGCAAAATATCACTTGCAATGACCTTTCCTTTATTTCCAACAGATTTTGCTGCAACTTGAGACCAGCCACCAGGCGCTGCGCCTAGGTCTAAAACCTTGTCACCACTTTGAATAATTTTATTTTTTTCAATAATCTCTAATAACTTGTACACTGCCCTAGACCGGTAGCCTTCTTTTTGTGCTTTTTTAACAAATTCATCACTCAAATGTTCATGCATCCAGCGACGTGAGCTTCCTTTTTTTGCCATGATTTAAATGATTTAAAATTAATAGATTTATTTTATAAGAGAAGTGCTTTGCACATTATTGAATTGATTTTTTGATTTATGTTGGGGTTCATGAATTTTTTCCGGGATAATATGCCATCGATTTTTAATAAGTAATCATTATGGCAATAAAATTAAGGAATATAGCAATTATTGCTCATGTTGATCATGGTAAGACGACTCTAGTAGATAAGTTACTTTCTCAATCGCAAACCTTTGATGATCGTTTTCAGGCAACTGACAGAATGATGGATTCAAACGACCTTGAAAAGGAGAGAGGAATAACAATAAGCTCAAAAAATACTGCGATTAAATGGGGCGAATATAGAATCAATATTGTCGATACACCAGGACACGCTGATTTTGGTGGAGAAGTAGAAAGGGTTCTATCTATGGTAGACAGTGTACTTTTATTAGTCGATGCTGTAGATGGTCCAATGCCTCAGACTCGTTTTGTTACCAAAAAAGCTTTTGAGCAAGGACTGAATCCAATTGTGGTAATAAATAAAATTGACAGACCAAGTGCGAGACCTGACTGGGTCATTGACCAAGTCTTTGAGCTTTTTGATCAACTAGGTGCGACCGAAGAGCAATTAGATTTTCCAGTGATTTATGCTTCTGCACTTGGAGGCTATGCCTCTGAAGATGATTCCGTTAGAGATGGAGATATGACTTCAATGTTTGAAGTTATTATTGAAAAAGCTCCTGCTCCTAATGTTGACCTAGATGGGCCATTTCAGATGCAAATTACATCTTTAGATTACTCATCCTTTGTTGGTGCAATCGGAATAGGAAGAATCGAAAGAGGGGTTGCCAAAAAAAATATGCAAAACGTTTTAATTGCTTCTGATGGCTCTAGACGTAACGTAAAAATAGTTCAGCTTTTAGGCTTTAACGGACTTGAGAGACATGAAGTAAATTCAGCAAATGCGGGAGATATAGTTGGAATAGTAGGCATCGAAAATATATCGATTTCTGACACAATTTGTGAGCCATCAAAGATAGATCCTTTGCCACCTTTAAGTGTAGATGAACCAACAGTGAGTATGGCGTTCAGGGTTAATGATTCTCCATTTGCTGGACTAGATGGAAAATATATTACTTCAAGAAACATTAGAGAAAGACTTGACAAAGAGTTGATTTACAATGTTGCATTAAGAGTTGAAAATACTGAAGACTCTTCTGAATTTTTAGTTTCAGGAAGAGGTGAATTACACCTCTCTATATTGATTGAAACAATGAGGAGAGAGGGCTTTGAGCTCTCCGTTGGAAGACCTCAAGTCATCCTTAAAGATATAGATGGGAAGGTGTGTGAACCTTTTGAAGAGCTCACAGTTGATGTTGAGTCGGTTCATCAAGGCTCTGTGATGGAAAAATTGGGCGAAAGAAAGGCAGAACTCACAAATATGACCCCTGATGGCAAAGGAAGAGTTAAGCTTGACTTTGTTATCCCGGCAAGAGGCTTGATTGGCTTTAGAACAGAATTTTTAACTGCAACAACTGGTACGGGTCTTATGTATTCATCATTTGATTCATACAGACCTCAAAAGGATGGAAAGATTGGTCAAAGAATAAATGGTTCACTTATTTCTATGAATCAAGGTAAGTCTGTTGCGTATGCTATATTTAATTTGCAAAAAAGTGGAAAGTTTTTTGTAGGTCATGGTGAAGATGTCTATGAAGGTATGGTTGTTGGAATTAATACTAGAAATAAGGACCTTGTAATCAATGTAATGAAAGGCAAGCAGTTAACTAATGTTCGTGCATCAGGGTCTGACGAAGCGGTTGCATTAACTCCCAAAATTAGTCTTGATTTAGAGCAAGCACTTGAATTTATCGATGATGATGAGCTTGTCGAAGTAACGCCAAATCATATCAGAATAAGAAAAAGATTATTAACTGAGAATCAAAGAAAACGCGCAAGAAACTCATAGTATTTCTTACTTTTTTAGCTTAGATATTCATTCAATCTACATTGTTTCTTCATTTTAATGTCTATATAATCACATTTTTTGTTAAAACAATAGTTTAATATGGATGCTTTCTTAGACTTTCTGGTTAGACAGAAGAAGTTTGCTCTTGTCTTTTCTCTTGCCTTTATTGCTATTGGTGTTCTTTCAGTTTTGGGAATGCAGCGCGATCAATTCCCAACTGTAGATTTTGAAGTGCTGAGTGTCACTACAGCATACCCAGGGGCTTCACCTGAAGACGTTGAAAAATCTGTGACGAATGTCATTGAAGAGGAATTACTCAGTCTAAGTGGAATTAAAGAAATTACATCCACCTCTCGAGAGGGCATTTCTAGCATCATTGTTACGCTTGAGGCAGACCTTAAGGATGTTACAACTGTAAAAAATGACATTCGAAATGCAGTAAATCGTGTCAAAGCCTTCCCTGAAGAGGTTACTGACCTGCCGCAAGTAGTTGATTTCAACGTCACTGAATTTCCAGTTATTACCATTAATATTGACAGCACATCTGGGGATTTTAATCAAGCAAGGCAAATTACTGATGACCTTCAGACATCTCTAACTAAGATCAAAGGCGTTGCTTCAGTTGATAACCCGAGTTACCTTGACAGTGAAATACAAATTAAGGTTAACCCTGACAAGCTTAATAAATACAAGATGTCAATCAATGAGGTTATATCAGCCATTTCAAGTCGAAATGCCCGATTTACTGTTGGTGACAATAACCAAGAAAGTTTAGAGAAAAATATCGTAATTCTTTCTGAGTTTGAAAGTATTGATGATATTAAAGATGTTGTTATCAAGTCTAGCTTTGATGGTCCTGTAATAAAGCTGAATGATATTGCTGAGGTTTTTAGAGGACAAGAAGAAGAAAACTCAATTATCCGAGTTAATGGAACAAAGGGTTTCGTCCTTCAAGTCAAAAAACAGCCTCAAGCAGATATTATTAGAACTGTCAAAAGAGTTAGGGAGCGAGTCGCTGAATTTCAAAAAAACATTCCAGACGACATTAATATTTTTTATACCGACGACTCTTCAGAGGCAGTTGCAAACAGGCTCGAGATTATTATTAAAAATGGCTACATAGGGCTCGCACTAGTTCTAGTTGTTTTGGGGGTGTTTCTCTCTTTGAAAACAGCTTTTTGGGTCGCGGTTAGTATCCCTGTATGTCTTTTAGGGGCTGTATTTGGACTTGGACT
>CAYNES010000074.1:0-5271 GCA_964396315.1 uncultured Piscirickettsiaceae bacterium
TACATGCAAATCTCTTGTGAAAAAATGAGAGAGGATGTCAAACAAATCCATGCTGAGCAAGCTGCAATCGGTTACGAGAGTGTCTTTATTGAAGGTGAAGAAGAGTCTCGTGAATACATGCTCAATCTTTTTGACGATTGGCAAGCCGAGGGTATTACATCAGTTCTTCACGAGAAGCCAGGCGGTTATGCGAATAATGTCAAAGCAATGGAAGGCCTCTCTAAGAAAGTATTGGACCTTGGCGTCACTGTTGTCCTTGAGACTGAAATAACGGGTTTTGAAACTGAAGGTGCAGGTCAAAGTGTCACAGCTGTAGTAACAGACAAAGGAACAATTCAATGTGACAACTTAATTATTGGTGCAGGGCCATGGGTTCGAGATTTTTGGCGTATGCTTGGTTTGCCTTCACAAATTGAATTGAAAGATTTAGAGGGTAACGTTCATGAAGGGATTGACATGTGGCGTTTTTGGCAATTGGAAGAAGGTGTCTTAGAGATTCCACCAGAAACATTGGTGACTAACGATGGCAATATTCCACCAGTACTTCATGTCGATACCGATGCCCCTTTATATTCTACCGTTGATGGTTCTTTAATTACTGATGAAATGTGGGGTATTTACTACAAGCCAGACTGGGGCTTTGGTGGTATCCAGGGCGGCGCTGCTCCGTACACAGTAGACACGCCAGTCGATGATGTTGCAATCGATCCCTACGGTCCTGCTAGTACCGAGTTTATTGCAAGTAAAGATTTCCCGGAGATGTGGGTTTCCGCTCTTGCTCATTGTCACAAAAGGTTTGAGGGTATGATGCCTCATTATCACAAGGAGCCTTCAGGCGGTATCGGTTGTATGACTGCAGATAGTTTCCCGGTCATTGACACCTTTAATAGTAACGTCACTATCATTGCGGACAGTAACCACGGTTACAAGATGTTAGGTGTCGGGTGTTTAGTAGCTGAAGAGTTGTTAGGAGAAAAACAAGAGCTTCTAGAGCCATTCAGATTTAGTCGTTTCAAAGAGGGTAAATTACACCCAGTTTCTAACAGCCCTTATCCTTGGAGTTAAATTGTGAGTAAAACTCGTTATTCCGCCTTTAAGGTCTTAAAAGAAGCATTAACTGGCCATAAAGGTTGGGAACCTACCTGGCGTGATGCTGAGCCAAAAGCTGATGGTTATGATGTTATCATCGTTGGTGGTGGAGGTCATGGGCTAGCAACTGCCTACTACTTGGCTAAAAATCATGGCATAACCAATGTTGCTGTCCTCGAAAAAGGATGGATTGGTGGTGGTAACGTTGGCAGAAACACGACGATTATTCGTTCAAACTATTTGCTACCAGGTAACGAACCTTTTTATGAATTATCGATGCAGCTCTGGGAGAATCTCGAGCAAGATTTAAACTATAACGCAATGGTATCTCAGCGTGGAATTATGAATTTAATTCATTCAGATGCACAGCGCGATGCCTTCATTAGAAGAGGGAACGCAATGCTTTTTGCTGATGCAGGCTGTGAATATATTGAAGCCAAAGAAGTCAAAGAGAGGTATCCATTCTTAGATATGGATAATCCAAGATTCCCAATCAAGGCAGCCCTTGCTCAGCCTCGCGGCGGAACAGTCAGACATGACGCTGTTGCTTGGGGTTATGCAAGAGGCGCAAGTGATCTTGGGGTTGATATTATTCAAAACTGTGAGGTCACTGGATTTAATATTGAAAATGGAAAATGTTTAGGTGTTCAAACCTCAAAGGGTGAAATTAAAGCAGGCAGAGTTGGTGTTTGTGTTGCAGGCTCTTCTGGCAGAGTGATGTCAAAGGCAGGCATTAAATTACCGATTGAAAGTCACGTACTTCAAGCCTTTGTGACTGAGGGACTTAAGCCTGTTATGGATAACGTTATTACATTTGGTGCTGGTCATTTTTACTGCTCTCAATCAGACAAAGGAGGCCTTGTCTTTGGTGGTGACATTGATGGCTACAATACTTATGCTCAGAGAGGAAATTTACCAGTGGTAGAAGATGTATGCTCGGGCGGTATGGCAATCATGCCTTCAATTGGTCGTGCAAGACTGCTTAGAATGTGGGGCGGCATCATGGACATGTCAATGGATGGATCACCCTTCATTGATAGTACAGAAGTCGAAGAGCTTTTCTTTAATGGTGGTTGGTGTTACGGAGGCTTTAAAGCGACTCCTGCGAGCGGCTACTGTTACGCGCACTTACTGGCAACCAATAATTCTCATGAAGTTGCATCAGCCTACAAGCTTGATAGATTTAGGCGCGGTGCAATTATCGATGAAAAGGGCGTTGGTGCTCAACCTAACTTACACTAAGGAGGACAAGACATGATCATTAATCATCCGCTGCTAGGTCCTCGAGATTCAGAAGAATTTGTTTATCTTGGATCTACGGATCTCATTAATAGGCCTACTAATTGGGAAGAAGAGGCTTCAGCTGAAGACTTCTATCAGTATCAATATATTAGAGAAAATATTGCAGGTGATCATCAAGAGCTTTGGTATCACGAGCAGGGTGATCAATCTTGGTTAGTTGTCACTAGAAATACTTTAACACATGAGATTACGAATGTTGAGCTTGCTCAAGATATCTCAAGGGCTATGGGTAGAGGAAAATGAGTCAGACAAATAGAAAAGATGGCGGCCTAATCAATAAAGATAAAACACTAACCTTTACCTTTAATGGCCAGATTTTAAGAGGTTATGAGGGCGATACGCTCGCCTCAGCTTTACTTGCAAACAATAAACATTTAGTTGGAAGATCATTCAAGTACCACCGTCCTCGCGGTATCGTCACTGTAGGATCTGAAGAGCCAAATGCCATTATGGAGATTGGAAGCGCCGCATACAAAGAACCAAACACGCGTGCAACTGTTACTCAGCTATACAATGGTTTAGAGGCAAATAGTCAAAACCATAGAGGACCCTTAGGTTTTGATTTAATGGCTATTACAGATTTCTTTTCACCGATGCTCGGTGCCGGCTTCTATTACAAGACCTTTATGTGGCCAAAGGCATTCTGGGAAAAGATTTATGAGCCAGCTATTAGAAACTCAGCAGGACTAGGCACACTTGCAAAAGAACCTGACCCTGATACCTATGACAAAGGTTTTAGATACTGCGATATTCTTATTATTGGAGCTGGAGCCTCAGGCTTGTCAGCTGCTCTAACTGCTGCAAGCTCGGGCGCAAAAGTCATCTTGGCTGATGAAGACTTTTTGATGGGTGGTCGCTTAAATTTTGAGACTGCGAAGATAGATGGTAAAGCAGGAAATGAATGGGCAAAGAATGCAGTCGATAAACTAAGCGCAATGGACAACGTGACCTTGATGTCAGATACAACCATATTTGGTGTTTATGACCATGGCATTTATGGTGCTCTCGAAAACAGATCTTCTGAATCGAGAGAAGATTCAAAGAAGCCAAGACAGGTCAACTGGAGAATTTATGCAAAAAGATCTATTCTTTGCGCTGGCGCAATTGAGCGTTCAATTGCGTTTGGAAATAATGATCGTCCAGGGATTATGCTTGCTGGAGCTGTAAGAGCTTATATGAATAGATTTGCAGTTGCTACAGGCGAAAAAGTATCAGTCTACACCAATAATGATGATGGTTGGCAAACTGCTAAAGATTTAAGGTCTAAGGGAGTGAAGGTCGTTGCAGTCATAGACTCACGTTCAATCAGTCCAGTGATGCCAGTTCAGGGCGCTGAAATCTTTATGGGCACTGACGTCGTTGATACAAAAGGCAGAAGAAGACTTAAATCAATCAAGCTTTCAAATGGAAAAAGTATCGATACAGATTCACTCGCAGTCTCTGGAGGTTGGAACCCGAACTTACACTTAACATGCCACCACAGAGGCATTCCCAAGTGGAATGAAGACATAGCTTCTTTTGTACCTGATGATAAAGCGCCTCCCGGAATGTCGGTTGCAGGAAGAGCAAAAGGAACCATGGTTCTCTCTGATGCGATACAAGAGGCACATGATTTAGGCTTATCAGTTGCATCTGAGCTAGGATATAAAGCTTCCGATTTAAAGGCTGCTTCAACGCCGGCTGTTGCATACAATGTAGTTGCTAACTGGGGTGTTCCGAGTGGGAAAAATCGCGCTTGGGTTGATTTCCAAAATGACGTGACAGCAAAAGATGTTAGATTGGCTAATCAGGAAGGATTTAAATCGGTTGAACACGTCAAGCGATATACCACACTGGGTATGGCTACTGACCAAGGAAAAACGGCTAACGTTCTTGGTATTGGCATCATGGCGGAAAATATGGATCAGACCATGGAAGAGACTGGAACGACGATATTTAGACCGCCGTATTCTCCCGTCGCAATTGGAGCGTTTGCTGGAAGAAGAAGAGGAATGGAGTTTTATCCTACTCGTTACACTCCGAGTCACAAATGGTCTGAAGAGCAGGACGCTGTATTTGTTGAGGTAGGGATGTGGTATCGTTCACAATGGTTTCCTCAGCCTGGTGAGACTCACTGGCGTCAATCTGTTGACCGTGAAGTCATTCAAACGCGATCTTCCGTGGGTATCTGTGATGTCACAACTTTAGGAAAGATTGATATTAAGGGCTCAGATGTTTCTGAATTCTTGAACAAAGTTTACGTCAACGCTTTTGCAAAATTACCAGTTGGAAAAACGCGATATGGTCTGATGTTAAGAGAAGACGGAATGGCTATGGATGATGGAACAACAGCCAGACTAGCTGAAGATCACTTTGTCATGACAACAACAACTGCAAATGCGGTCAGTGTTTATCGTCACCTGCAATTTTGTCATCAAGTGTTGTGGCCTGATTTAGATGTCCACATGATCTCAGTGACTGAGCAATATGCGCAATATGCAGTTGCAGGCCCTAACTCTCGTAAGCTTTTAGAGAAGATTATTGATCCAGAGCATGACATTTCAAATGAAGGATTTCCTTTCATGGGCGCAGCAGAAATTTCAGTTTGTGGTGGCGTGCCAGCAAGACTCTTTAGAATCTCTTTTTCGGGTGAATTGGCATACGAAATTGCAGTTCCAACGCGATATGGTGATTCATTGATGAGAGTCATGATGGAGGCGGGCAAAGAGTTTGATGTTGTTCCTTATGGAACTGAAGCACTCGGCGTTATGAGAATTGAGAAAGGGCACGCGGCAGGCCCAGAGTTAAATGGTCAAACCAGTGCGTATGATCTGGGAATGGGAGGTATGGTCTCAGGTAAAAAAGACTTTATTGGATACAAGCTCGGCTTGAGAGAAGAGT
>CAYNES010000075.1:0-5243 GCA_964396315.1 uncultured Piscirickettsiaceae bacterium
ACTGTAACAACTCCGACGGAATCGTCTTCGTCATGAACTATAAATTGAATCATGCCTACTCCTTATACATATTTAAAAAACTGTGATTAAATTTTTTTGAATAAAATTTAATGAGAAGTATATTATATCATATATATGAATTTTATTCTATTTAGATTATTAAAAAAATTAACTAATTATCCATATAAAATTTAATTTAATTAATTCTAGGCTAAATAAAAAATAGACTAGCATAACTAATGTTTTTTTAAAATATATATATTGAGGTTCAATATGAGATTTTTTTTTGGATTCTATTGCTTTCTTTAGTCCCCTTTTATGCTTATTCTAAGGTTGGCGATTTATATTACTGTGAAATGACTCAGGCTATAGAGATTAAAGAGGGAAAGATTATTAATTATATTCCTCAAAAATTTAAATTCAGGGTTATCAATGAAAATTTAATTCAGTTTGGAAGTGATGTTAACTACTTCAGCGGAATTGAACTCGAGATTAATGATTTTTCCGAGAATGGTGAGCAGTTTTATGGAGATAATTTTGAATTTTCTTTTGGGAGCTTCTATTTTGCTGAAGTATTCCGATGGCCATCAGATGATGTCGACACTTTAACAGCTACTGCCGTTAGTGCAGAATGCTCCGCAATTGATGATTATTCTGTATAGTCTATTTTTTATGTATGTTTTTAAATGACACAATGGCTTCAATGGCAATCAAAACAAATCGATTAATTCAATTGTTTGGGATTACAAAGGTGCCAATGATTTGGTATTGCAGACCTAAGGTTATAGAGCATACAGAGGAAAAGATTGAAATTAAAATTCCACTTAAAAGAAGAACAAAGAACCATTTAGGGAGTATGTATTTTGGAGCCCTTGCTGTAGGTGCAGATATAACAGGCGGATTTCTTGCTATGAATCCCATTCAAGAAAGTGGACGAAAAATTAACCTCATTTTCAAAGATTTCAAGGCTGACTTTCTAAAAAGGCCAGAGGGTGATGTTCATTTCATATGTAATGATGGACTTGCCGTGAGAGAACTTGTAGAAAAAGTTGCCAAATCAAGTGTTAGACATAACTTTAAGTTAAATATTGAAGCTATTGTTCCTTCTCTCTCAACTGACATTGTAGCAAAGTTTGAGCTTACTCTCTCTTTAAAGGATAAGACTTAGGATTCCTATGAGACAAAATTTATCAAACCACAACTCAAGTCAATCTCTAGTGGGAAAGGGTTTACAATCGAACCCGAAAATAAGAATTTTTTTAATACTAGTGTTATTGGGCACCTTATTTTTTCTAATTATTCAGCCTAGCTTATTCAAATTTTTATTACATTCCTCTCCTATGCTATGGGAGTGCATGTAATTTATGCAGTCAATTCAATTAGAGTTCGAAAAAAAACTGTATAAGCAGAACAGCTATTGCGATAATAATTGCTACAATGACTACGGGTGGCATGTTTTTCATGTAACTAATTATAAGGATTCTTTCTTGATTTTTCACAAAAATAACACCTTCTAGCAAGAGATTTTCTATATTATTTTCTTTCTTTGTATCTGATTGAAATAAAACAAGAAATAATGGCCATTAAAGCATTTACACGACCTTTTACTCAGCAAGAGCCAATTAATCAAGAAGCGATTGATGCTGCTACTGAGGTACTAAAGTCAGGAAGACTTCATAGATATAATACATTTGAAAATGAACTTTCAGAAGTGTCACTTCTTGAACAAGAGTATGCTGCTTACCAAGGAAGCAAATACTGCTTAGCCTGTGCTTCAGGTGGTTATGCAATGACTATAGCATTAAAGGCTGCAGGACTAAAGCTTGGGGAAAGTGTGTTGACAAATGCCTTTACACTTGCGCCAGTTCCAGGATCCATTTCAAACGCTGGTGGAACACCTGTATTTGTAGAAATTACTAAAGATTTAGTTTTAGATTTGGACGATCTTTCCAAAAAAGTCTCTGAGAGTGGAGCTCGTTTTTTGCTAATATCACACATGCGAGGCCACCTTGTTGATATGGATAAGTTGATGCAAATCGTCAATGAATACCATTTAATTTTGATTGAGGATTGTGCTCATACTATGGGTACTCAATGGAGAAAACAAAAGAGCGGGAATTTTGGACTCGCTGGATGTTTCAGCACGCAGACCTACAAACACTTGAATTCTGGAGAGGGCGGTCTTTTAACTTCAAATGATGAAGAGTTTATGGCTAGAGCCATTATTTATTCGGGCTCATACATGCTTTATGAGAGACATAGCGCTGCACCAAGTTCGGAAGTATTTTCAGAAATAAGACTTCAAACACCAAACTATTCTGGGCGCATGGATAATCTTAGAGCTTCAATCCTTAGACCTCAATTAAAAAATTTAGAAAAGAGTATTAATCGCTGGAATGAGCGTTATCAATTAGTTGAGGCAGAGTTAAGAGAGATTAATGGTATGGAGGTTCCACAAAGGCTTGACGAAGAGAGGTATGTGGGAAGCTCTATTCAGTTTAGAATCCCTGGAATTACTAAGTCTGAAGCTGAGCGATTTATTAAAAAAAATAAACAACTCGGTGTTGAGCTTAAATGGTTTGGTAATGATGACCCTAGTGGTTTTACCAGTAATCATAAGAGTTGGAAATATGTTAGTCAGCAACAATTAAATATATCCGATGATATTCTCTCTAGTTTATTTGACTTGAGATTACCTTTGACATTCTCACTAGAAGATTGCATGCACTTGTCGAAGATTATTATTGAATGCTCTAATGAATTTATAAAAAAGTAAGAGCCGAGAATGGATCCGTTTTAATTTAAAATGATTAATCATCACTCTACAGGCCAGAAGTAGGCTTATACAGAGTCTTTCGATAGTCAAACCCTTAATACCACCTGACCATACCAATAATTCCAGCAGTTGCATAGAAAAACTGGAGAAAGAGGATTCCTCGATGTTTTCCGAGATATGCCCAATAACCAATTGATGCAGCCGAAATAAGAAGTAATAGAAAACCAGCAAATTCAACTCCAATATTCAAAGCTACCATCATTGAGTACATTATTGCTGTAATAACACCAAACCACTCCAATACTTTGCTTTTCATCATATCAAACCTAAAGAAATATTAATAATTAATAAATGAATTATAGTGCTAGCTAATTTTTTAAGGAAAAGATATTATGATTTAAGGTTACTTTTAAGAAAAATATTTCTTAATTAGAGTTGTTATTAGAAATTAACCCCCTTTTCTCTCATTTAATAATTACAACAACTCTAAATTTCTATAATTTGCTTGTTCATTATCATTTAATGGTAATTGTAAATGTGCCAAGGGGCGTTGCATTGAGAATTAACTCAATCAGGCTTGGCAATCATAACGACGCTCATTTTTTTTAACTTTAGGGGGAAAAATGAGCAAATCTACTGAAAAAGCATATCACCACAAATCAATTAATTCTCGAATTAAGGCGAAAGGTCTGAAATTAGAATTTGATAATCTATTAACTCACTTACATCACCCAAATTCCACAAAAGAATTTCAGGAGTCAGAAGAGCCAGACGCTGTACAAGTCTCAGAGTATTGGGGAAAAAAAAATGATTTAAGCAAAGATTTGAAAATTAGCTTTGAGTTTTATCCGCCAAGATCTAAAGTATCAAAGCAATCATTAAAGAAAACATACAATACACTTAACAAAATTAACCCAGACTATTTTTCAGTTACTTTTGGCGCACTTGGGTCATCTCAAAGCTCTACTTTTGATACTGTTGAGAATATTTCACAAGAAACTAAGGTTCCTGTAATGCCGCATATTTCTTGCATACGAATGACTAGAGTTCAAGTGATAAAGTTACTCAACCAATATAAAAATCAAGGTGTATCTCAATTAATGGTTCTTAAGGGCGATATTCCTGAAAGAATGTTAAATTCAGGAGATTTCACTTATGCAACTGATTTAGTTAGATTTATTAGGGAAAGATATGACGATTTTGAGATACATGTTGCCGCATATCCTGAAAAACATCCACAGTCAGATTGCGTTGCCAAGGACATTGATTTTTTTGTTGATAAGGTTCATTCAGGGGCAACTCATGCTACGACACAATTTTTTTATAATTCTGATGCCTATTTTCACTTTATTGATGAGTTGCAAAAGCGAAACATTGATATTCCAATAACTCCAGGAATTATGCCCATAACAAATTTTGAGAAGTTAACCAACTTTTCAAAAACTTGCGGAGCTGAAATTCCAGCCTGGATCCTAAATCATTTAGAGCTGTATAAAAATGATTCTGAAAGTTTAATAGAGTTTGGAGAGGATATTGTGAATGAAATGTGTCAAAAATTGAAGCAAAATGGAGTAAATAGTTTTCACTTCTACAGCATGAACCAGAGTGAACCAGTTTTATCATTATCAAAAAATCTTATGTAAAGATATCATTAAAGAAATTAAAAATCCTTGACCAAACATTTTTGATGCTATATAGTTGTCCTTGACCAGCGTTGAAATTTTAGCTGGTTTTTTTATTCAGAAAAATATATTGCGCCTAATTTGGCGTTATACATAAAGGAGAAAAAAATGAAAAAAACGTTAAGCATTGTTTTGTCATTGCTAGTCATGGGTATTTTTTCACCGGCTTCTGCTAATACGATCAAATGGTCAATGCCTGGTGATTCTTTAACTCTTGATCCGCATGCACAAAACGAAGGACCAACGCACATGGTGTCTCGTCAAGTATATGAAGGCTTAGTAACTCCAGGTATTAACATGGAAGTCCTGCCTCAGCTTGCAGAATCATGGGCTGCAACAGCTGATGATACATGGATATTTAACATCCGTAGGGGTGTAACGTTTCATGATGGGTCAGCTTTAACAGCAGGTGACGTTGCTTTTAGTATCAATAGAGCAAAGACTGCTCCATCTGATATGGTTGATTTAATTAAAAGCGTTAAATCAGCAAGAGCGATTGATGATAATACTGTTGAAGTAATAACTGATGGACCGAATCCAATTCTTTTAAACCAATTAACTCAAATATTTGTAATGTCTGAAGCTTGGGCAAAAGCAAATGGATGTGAAGTTTCATACAATTGGGATGCGGGTGAGACTTCTTATTGTGCATCAAACGCAAACGGAACCGGACCATTTGAAATTACTTTTAGAGAGCAGGATGTAAGAACTGTTTTTGAAAAAAATAATAACTGGTGGGGAAATCACTATAAACATAACATAGATAAAATTGAGTTACTTCCAAT
>CAYNES010000076.1:0-5196 GCA_964396315.1 uncultured Piscirickettsiaceae bacterium
TTTCGATATGCTTTCTTAATCTAATACCTAGAATATTTGCCAAACTTAAAACAAAGAATACAGTAGCCCCAATTGCTACTAGAACCTGAACTTCAGTTTTTAATGTTAAATTATTTAAATCAATAAAGACTGGAAGAAAAGATAAATAAAAAATTATAGTTTTTGGGTTTGTCACTCCAACAATAAACCCTGCTATCAAGAGCTTAAAGATTGAACTCCTCTTACTTGATTTTTCAAAGCTAACTCCCTTAGAGCAAAATTGCTGGTATCCAATAAATATTAAATAGGATGCGCCTAAGATTTTGACATAAAGCATGCTGTTATTTATTGATTCAGCTAAGGCGTTAAGAGCAAGCATAGCCAGAGCGACGTAAATGATGTCTCCAATAGTGTGTCCAATTGAAAGCCATATAGCTGGAACTGGTCCAAATCTAGTTGATATTGCTAAGACTGCAAATAAACCAGGGCCCGGTGAAATAGCGTAAACAAAGGTAGCAACAATTAGGGAAATTAAGGTAAGCAAATCCATTGCAAGATTATAAACATTGCATCTGCTATAATTATCACTAAATTTTCTACCATAAGCAGTACGCTAAATGAACCTGAACTATTTAGACTTTGAACAACCAATTGCAGAATTGGAAGATAAAATTGATGCCCTTGAAAGCATTAAAGATGATGTCGATATTGCCAAGGAGATGGACTTACTCAAGACCAAAAGTGAGCAACTAACTAAGAAAATCTTTTCCTCCCTTAGTGACTGGCAAATTTCTCAACTCGCTAGGCATCCACAAAGACTTTATACGCTCGACTATATAGATAATATTTTTGATGAGTTTACAGAGCTATGTGGAGATCGTACATTTGCAAATGATCACTCATTGATTGGTGGCATTGCAAAAATAGACGACCTAACGTTTATGTTTATAGGCCAGCAAAAAGGTCGATCGACTAAAGAGAAAATTTATCATAATTTTGGAATGACTAGACCGGAGGGATATCGAAAAGCCCTCAGACTCATGAAAATGGCAGAAAAGTTTGGTCTGCCCGTAATTACATTTATTGATACCCCCGGCGCCTACCCTGGAATTGGTGCAGAAGAGAGAGGTCAAAGTGAGGCAATTGCTAAAAACCTCTTCGAAATGTCTACGCTAAAGACTCCAATTCTATCAGTTGTGATTGGCGAAGGTGGATCAGGAGGAGCCCTTGCTATTGGACTATGCGATACCATGATGATGTTTGAATATAGTATTTATTCTGTCATTTCACCAGAAGGCTGCGCCTCAATTCTCTATAAAGATGCATCAAAGGCGTCGATTGCTGCTGAATCGCTTAAGTTAACAAGTAAGCACTTAAAGAAAAATAAACTAATTGAAAAAGTCATTCCCGAGCCTTTAGGTGGAATTCATAGAGACCCAGAAAAGGCCTCTAAATTTCTAAAAAAAGCACTGATTAAGGAGCTTAAAAACTTGTCAGAACTCCCTATTGAAAAGCTTCTAGAAGAAAGGCATGAAAAGTTACTAAGCTTTGGAAGATTTAGCGAATAAAGATCCCTACTTGGTAGGCAAGAAAATTGTTGTTGCCTTAAGCGGAGGAATCGACTCGGTTGTCCTTCTACATTTTTTATGCTCAAACTATTCAGGCAATATAAGAGCAATTCATATAAATCATCATCTATCTAAATTCTGTAATGACTGGTCTAAATTTTGTAGCGAGCTATGCCAGAAAACCAATACTGACTTTCAAAGTATAGATATAAATCTAAAAACTTCGTCTAATATCGAGGAAAATGCAAGGAAAAGTCGCTATAATTCATTAAAATCTAATTTATCTAAAGATGAAA
The DNA here is from genome assembly GCA_964396315.1 of uncultured Piscirickettsiaceae bacterium. GTDB lineage: Bacteria > Pseudomonadota > Gammaproteobacteria > PS1 > Pseudothioglobaceae > Pseudothioglobus. Next base: position 1,844 of record CAYNES010000076.1, read on the forward strand.
TTCTTTGTACTGCACATCATCAGGATGATCAAGCTGAGACATTACTTTTGCAATTATTCAGAGGTAGTGGCGTTGCTGGACTCGCTTCAATGCCAAAATTAAAAAACTTTGGTGATGCATATTTATATCGACCACTATTAAATATCTCTAAACAGCAAATTAATCAATACGCATCATTACATCAGCTGGAATGGATTGAGGATGATAGTAATGATAATACTCAGTTTAAAAGAAATTTATTAAGAGCTGAACTTATTCCTCAATTGAAATTAAGTTTTGATAGCGTCATCAAAAATATTTCTAGAAGCGTCAATCATCAGGCTGAAGCATTAAAACTTATGCATGATTTAGCGGAGATTGATATAGCAAAATTTAACCTTGTTGTTGATAACAAAATTCAAATCAATCATTTGCTCGCGCTGCCATCAAGAAGAATTGCAAATATTCTTAGATTCTATATTAATCAAAGAGGTTTTTTGATGCCCTCTAACAAAGTGCTTACTGAGTTAATCTTAGTGATGGGTGCTAAGAGTGATGCGAAAGTCATTTTAAAATGGCACTGCTATGAAGTCAGACGTTACAATGGAGAGTTGTATTTCTTTGATACTGAGGCAGTAGATGCTAAATTAGAGTGTCCATATTATAAAAAGCTACAAGGAAAATCCAATTTTGAAGTGCGCTTTAGAAAAGATGGCCAGCGCGTCAAACTTAAAGGAAAAAAACATTCCAGCTCGCTTAAAAAAATACTTCAGGAGTCAAACATCCCGCCTTGGCAAAGAGATAAATTACGTATGTATTATATTGATGGTAATCTCAAAGCCATGGAGCTGATAGGCGAAATGTCTGATGCATAACTTTATCAAACTAACTATTAAAATCTCCGCTCAATGCTTGTTGTGACTGAGAATCTAATGTAGTTTCATAATCGTAGTTTGAATGCGTGGATCCGATCTTTACAGTTGAGCCAGAAACAAAATCAGTAATCATTTTTTGGTTGAATTCAAATCTCATAAAATGAACTGCTGACGTTTTAACATCTGTTTCTCTTTCAAGGTCCTCATTACAAATTGGAAAGACTTTGTCATGTCCTTCTACTTGAAAATAAATACTTTTTTCAACGCCAATCAGTTTAGATAAAGCTTCGATTCGCTCAGTCACATCAGAGTATTCAATCATCATCGTGGCTTTTAGATTAGTGCCATCTGGAACCAGCGAATTATAAACATCGAGTTCTTCTTGAATCTCACTCGACTCAAAAATTTTCTCTATTCGAAGCATTTCTTGGATTTGGTATTGAACTGTTTTTCTGTTTTCAAATATTAACCTAATGTGATTACCAAGATGAACCACCCTAAGTTTTTTTATTTGAATAGTGTCATGACGAATCGCTGAGCGCTTTTCAGCATATTCTTCTAGAGATAATAAATCTTGTTTTTCTAACATAGTCAAATCCTCTAATTTATTTATAAACCATAAGCCATTTTCACCAAACTAATTGGATGAATGGAGTCTATATCCTGAGTAGCAATATGCGCTACATGATTCCCAGCCATAACGCAATCACTTACCACCAGATCGGTTTTATCCGTAATTTTTTTAGTAACTGGCATACCAATCTTTACTGAGTAGGTATGTGTTTCTTTTCTAACGCCATATGTACCGTCATGACCAGAGCATCTTTCTGCAATATTAACATCCAAATCTGGAATTAAACCAAGAATTTTTTTTGTATGTGCGCCAATATTTTGTACTCTTTGATGGCACGCAATTTGATAAAGAACTTCTTTATCAATTGCCTTGAAGTTCTCATCAAACTGATTATTCTTTATAAGCAGTGAAAGGTACTCAAACGGATCATAAAATGCTTCTGAAATAGATTTAACATCCTCATTATCTGACAAGATCATCGGTAATTCATTCTTAAACATAAGAACACAGGATGGTATCGGCGCTATGAGTTTGTAACCGTCTTTTACTAATTTGATTAATGGCTCAATATTTGCTTTAGCGTACTTGACAACTGAGTCAAGGTCTCCAAGTTCCATTTTTGGCATACCGCAACATTGAGTCTTATTGACTAGCCTAACTTCAACTTTATTATGTCTCAAAACATCAACTAAATCGATGACTGTTTTAGGGTCATTGTATTCACCATAGCAGGTACCAAAAATAGCCACCTTGAAATCACTCTGAGTTTTTTCTTCGACGAATAATTTAGATAAATTCTTGGAATGATATTTTGGAACGACTGCATCTTCATGAACACTCAATACTTTTTGAGTAACCTTTCTAAGCGTTTTGTTCTTATTTGACCAGTTAACGACTGACGAAATAACTGGCTTAGATGCAATAGCACCGAGTTTTTGTGGTGAAGTTAAAACCTTATGAGATAACTTGGTTTCACCTTTTTTAAATTGTATCGCTTTTGCTCTTAACATGAGGTGAGGAAAGTCAACATTCCAATCATGTGGAGGCACGTAGGGGCATTTTGACATGTAGCAGAGGTCACATAAATAACACTGGTCCACTACTTTTTTGTAGTCAGCTTTGTCAACGCCATCAACCTCAAAAGTTTCTGACTCATCAATCAAATCAAATAACGTTGGAAAAGATTTGCACAAGCTAACGCAGCGTCTGCAACCATGACAAATGTCGAAAACTCTCTCCAGTTCATTATTAAGAGAGTTTTCGTCATAGAAATCTTCATCTTTCCAATTAAGAGGGTGGCGAGTTGGGGCCTCTAAATTTCCTTCTTTAAATTTAGACATACTTTTTAATAAATAATTGGATTATTGCTGCCATGGGCTAAGCCCAAAGCAGCAAAGACTTTAAATACTATCTAAAGCTTTTTGATAACGGTTTGCGTGAGAACGCTCAGCTTTTGCCAAAGTTTCAAACCAGTCAGCAATTTCATCAAAACCTTCTTCTCTAGCTGTTTTAGCCATACCAGGGTACATGTCTGTGTACTCATGAGTTTCGCCATGCACAGCACTTGCAAGCATATCCTTTACCTCTTTCGCTGGCATATCAGTACCAGGATCGCCTACTCCACCCTCAATAAGGTGCTCCATGTGACCATGCGCATGTCCAGTTTCACCTTCAGCTGTTGATCTGAAAAGTGCAGCCATATCTGGCTCGCCTAAAACATCACACTGATTTGCAAAATATAGATAGCGTCTGTTTGCTTGAGACTCTCCCGCAAATGCGTCCTTTAGAGATTGCTCAGTTTTACTTCCACTTAAATTCATAACTTCCTCCGATAATTTTAAATGAGCGTTAATCATACCACTAGTTTTTATAAAAATAAATTGAATAAATATGTATATAATATTCGTAAAAAACGAATATTAAAT
>CAYNES010000077.1:0-5000 GCA_964396315.1 uncultured Piscirickettsiaceae bacterium
CTGTAGTTGTGATCGGTAATCAGTATGCCAATTCCTTTGTCTCTTAATTGGTAAATTATTTCCTGAATGTCGCCAACTGAAATTGGGTCTATCCCTGCAAATGGCTCATCAAGAAGAATGAACTTTGGGTCCATCGCCAACGCTCTAGCGATTTCTACCCGCCTTCTCTCACCACCGGAAAGCGTGATACCTTTGATATGACGGACATGCTCAACATTGAATTCTGACAACAGCTCTTCTAATCGTCCTGGCCGGTCTTTGGAAGACATTGATTTATTCATTTCCAGAACAGCCATGATGTTGTCTTCGACACTTAATTTACGAAAAATTGAGGGCTCTTGCGGAAGGTAACCAAGCCCAAGATTAGCCCGCTTATGCATCGGCATGTGACCTATACTTTTGTTATCTAAATTGACCTCTCCTTTGCTAGACCTGACCAGGCCACAGGTGATATAGAAGCAGGTTGTCTTTCCTGCACCATTAGGACCCAACAAGCCAACAATTTCTCCGCCCTTGACAGAGAACGAGACATCGTTGACAACCTCACGTCTTGCATATTTTTTATAGAGATTTTTAACTTCTAGCTGGTGACCTATCATTCCATTTAAATGCCTTTATATTGGGGAACTATCTTACCCTAAATGTACTCAATATGCATGGAGCTATAGAGCTCTTTGACGCCGTCTTCTGTCAAAACCCTGAGTGCACCTTGATCGCTTATTCCGTCAACCTTGCCTTGGAACTCTTGACTAGATTCCCTCGATTTAATTGAGACTCCTTTAAGCATATCGTAGTCTTCCCAGTGAGATTGCAAGCTTGAGAGACCATTCATTTGAAAGTCATCTGACATAGCTATGATGTTGTTGATGATTGAGGCAGTTAAATGCTGAAAGTTAGGAAGCTCTTTAACTATTTTAGATAGATCTGTCCATGGCGCATCGATTTCAATTTTATCTAGCAGCTTGAAGTTAACGCCAACCCCAATTAAGACATATTGCTTGCCTTTGTATACGTTATTTTCCATCAAAATGCCGGCAAACTTTTTATCTGCAAAATAAATATCATTAGGCCATTTAATTTTCAGACCAGGCAACTGGCATTGTGCCTCTAATGATTTAATGATTGCCAATCCAACAACCAGACTAAGCCCATTCACATTTGTATGCTCATGAAAGCTCTTTCGAATCGAGAAGATGATACTTCCATCTTTTTGCGAGACCCACTCTCTTCCATGCTGCCCTTGACCTTTGGTTTGCTCCCTAGTGACACATAGCTGAGTCTTAGTTTCGTATGGAGAATTTGCAAGAAATGAGTTGGTACTTTCGATTGAGTCAAAAAAGTAACAATCTAAATCATAATCCAGCTGCTTCTTTAAAGAAGAATAATAATCCACGTCACTATAAAAATGATTAAGGAAATTAGAACCGCTGCTGAGGCTACATCTTTTGCAAAGCCCGAAAGTTCGTGATGCTCCATCCCCACTCGATCAACGACAGCCTCAATCGCAGAATTAATCAGTTCTACAATCAAAACCAAAAAAATTGGAATGATTAAAAGCACTTTTTCTATAGAGGTTTCGCCCAGCCAGTAGCCCAGTGGCAGTAATAAAACTGCCAGCCAAACTTCAAGACGAAAAGCGTACTCCGATTGATAGCAAGCCTTTAGCCCTTTTGCGGAATATACAGAGGCGGACCAAAGTTTTTTTATACCGGTCGGTTTTTGTTTTTCACTCATATGGCTAGCTTCCATAAAGAGACTCGTCAAGCGAGCCGAAATAGTTTGTTAAAATGTGAATCTCAATTTTACAATAAATAGAATCAATGGTTGATTATGAAAGTTGCGCTAGGCGTTGAGTATTTTGGAAAAAATTTTCATGGCTGGCAAGTTCAAAAATCTGGTCTTCGAACAGTTCAGAGCGTTGTCGAATCAGCCCTATCACAGGTAGCCAATCATCCGGTTCGAGTCTTTTGTAGTGGCAGGACTGACTCCGGGGTGCATGCAGTTGAACAAGTCATACATTTTGAGACTGAAACGATTAGAACAGACAGGGCTTGGCTTTTTGGTGGCAACGTCAACCTTCCTAGTGATGTCAACTTTAAGTGGGTTAAGGTTGTCAGTGATGACTTTCATGCCAGGTTTAGTGCCTTTGCGAGATCATACAAATATAAAATTCATCATCACCCTGTCAGGTCTTCACTCAAAGCGGATTACTACCTCTGGGAGCCTAGACCTCTGAATGTTGAAGATATGAAGTTGGCTGCAGATTTGCTACTAGGTGAGCATGATTTTTCTTGCTTTAGAGGAAGCTTGTGTCAAGCAAAGTCACCCATAAAAACGGTTGAACACATTCAGATCGATACATTTGAAGATGAGTTGATACTTAATATCAAAGCAAATGCATTCCTTCATCACATGGTTCGAAACATTGTTGGAACCCTTTTAAAAATAGGGAGGGGTGAAAAGAGTGTTGAATGGATGTCACAGGTTTTAGCCAGCAAGGATAGAAAAAAAGCAGGGCCAACTGCGGAGCCTCAAGGCTTGTATTTCATAAAGGCCTACTACAAAGAGATCTAATTAGATGATGACGCCATCATCAATATTTATATCTTGTTGTTGTCCTTCCTCTCTCTCAAGAATTTCTAACTCCTGCCAGACAAACTTTAAGGCGTCTGCCCTCAAATCAAAGAATCGATTCTCTCCATAGCGCTTCTTAAATCCTGATCTAAATAATTCAGCCTCCAACCTTTCTGTTCTTGCAAAAAGGATTTCAACACCAGAATTTGAGCATGTCTCAACGAGACCTGACAACACTTGCTCACCGCTTGCGTCAACCTGAACAATGGAGGCCACATCAACAATCACGTACTTCAATTGATCGTTGTTCCTAGCGATTAAATCCAGCAACTTGGTTTCAAAATAAGCAGCATTTGCAAAGTAGAGAGAGCCACTCCATTTCGCAACCTTGACATAAGGGCTCACCTCAACCGATTCGTCGGCAAACCTTGAAGCTATAATCGATCCATGCTCAACCGATAGTTCAGCAAAGTTCGGCTCCATAGTGCGATAAAGAAACAATCCTAAAGACATAATCACTCCAAAGGCGATCCCGTTCTCTAAGTGAGGTGCAAAAGTGAGTGTCATTATGAAAGTGAGCAGACCGACTAGACCGTCATGCTTTTCAACCTTCCATGCATGTCTCAAAGGCGAGAAATGAATCAGGTTAACGACAGCCATAAGAATAATTGCCGCTAGTGTTGCTTGCGGAAGGTGATAGAGTAAGGGCGTCAACCAAATGATCGTCAACCCAACAATGATGGCTGTAACGACAGATGAGAATCCGGTCACTGCGCCAGCGCTTAGATTCACTGCGGATCTAGAAAAAGAGCCCGAGACAGCGTAACCCTGAAAGAAGCTTGAGGTGATGTTAGATAGGCCTTGGCCAATGAGCTCTTGGTTAACGTCTAAACGCTGCTTGGTGGTTGCGGCCATTGATTTTGCTACTGAGATGGCTTCCATAAATCCAATTAAAGATATTGTAATCGCGTAGATAAAGAGAGTTCCAATAGCATTAAAGTCAAAGCTTGGCAACTTAAAGCTCACCAAGCCCTCAATATTAATTGAGCTCACTATAGCGCCCCCCATGCCTTGATAGTCAATCAAGAACGATGCTGCAGTTGATAGCACTGCGACCGATAAGATTGCTGGCAATCTAGGGAAAAAACGCTGAAACAGAATAATTCCTAATACGCCAGCACTGGCCATGGCCAGTGTAGGAAGATGAGTATAGTAGATTGCCGCCTCAAAAAGCCTAGCAATCGTCTGATAACTTTGATCGGCATTACAAATTGTATGAAGTCCGTTGGCGTCAACATTTTCAATTCTTTCAATAAGAGTTAATGGTTGACACGCACTCTCCCAATCCGTGTCGTTCGAATTAATGACCCTTATTCCAAAAACTTTTGGGAGCTGAGAGGCTCCAATAATGATTGCCGCTGCATTTGTAAAACCGGTTACTACAGGAAGAGAAAGGAAGTTAATAACAAAACCTAATCTCAGAATACCTAGCGAAAATTGAAACACGCCAACGATTAAAGCCAGCAGAGCAGCGTAGACGGCATAGCTCGACGGATCAGTTACAATTTCTCCAAGCGCTGCCGCCGTCAACAAAGAAACTACAGCAACTGGGCCTGTTGAAAGCTGCCTTGATGAGCCCATCATAGCGCCAATCAATACCGGCAGAAATGAGGCATAAAGGCCGTACTCTGGTCCGAGCCCTGCAAGCTGTGCATAGGCCATCGACTGAGGAATTAAAACGAAGGCAACGGTTGCACCTGCCACAACGTCGGCTTTGAGATTTTTTGGGTTACTAAGGTCTTTAATCCATAACAAAAATGGAAATAGTCTTGTTATCCAAATCATGAAATATGTTTCTGAAGTTAAGTTTTAATCCACTAATAAGTGTACCTAACTAGAACAGATATACACAGATTTTTTTTACTTCTGATTAAAAATCCTTGTCCCAGTCAACTAAAATTTTTTTATTTTTGGAGTCGATTGAAACTAAAAAGGGCTCAATATATGGGATCCAGTGTTCCTTTTTGCCTTTAACCACTAGGACATTGTTTGCCCCAGTCTCTACAAAATAATCCACTATACCAAGCTTTTCTTGATCTTGGTTAATGACATCAAATCCAATGAGCTCATGCCAGTAATATTCGCCCTGTTGGAGTTCAGGGAGTTGCTCTTTGTCTATATAAATATCTTGGCCAATAAATTTTTGAGAGTCCTCTCGATTATCCACCCCTTTAATATGTGCGACAATTGTTTTAGACTGTTCGCGCCCATTTGAAATATCAATGGTTTGAAAATTTCCATCAACTTTGATAGACCAGGGAGAATAGTTAAGAATGTTAGACCTAGGATCGGTGTATGAGAAAACTTTTACCCAGCCCTGTAAACCAAAAAAGCCATTAATCTTTCCGACTAACAGCTTTTTATCG
>CAYNES010000078.1:0-4994 GCA_964396315.1 uncultured Piscirickettsiaceae bacterium
GATTTATTGAACCAAAATAAATGGACATATCGATTCGAATTATTTTAAGCTGAGGACACTGAACTAATGGAGCCTTTCTTATACTTTGCAAGCGTCTATCACCCTCTCCCGGAGGAGTTGCAAATGCTAGAGTATGAACATCAGGTGTTGACGTTTTAGCGATAAAAAGCATTAATGATAATAGTACACCTAAATAAATAGCAAACTCTAATTCAAATAATAAAGTAGCAAGAAATGTAGCCGTAAAAATGACGCTCTCAGATTTACTATATTTAAAAGTTTTTTTAATATTTTTGAAATCAATTAAGTTATAGGCGACAAGAAGAATAACTCCAGCCATTGCTGCTAGAGGCAAATAAGCAATCAAAGGTGCCACCAAAAGCACAATAGCAATCAAAAAAATTGCTGCAAGAATTGCTGACAATGGGGTTCTTGCCCCAGCCTCAAAATTTACCCCAGATCTTGTAAACGACCCAGAGGAAGCATAACTTGAGAGAAAGCTTCCAACAATGTTAGAAGCTCCTTGTCCAATAAATTCCTGATTAGCATCAATTCTTTGATTGGATTTTGTCGCGATTGATCTGCCAATTGAAGAGGCCTCTATAAGACCCAAAAGAGCAATAGCGAATGCTTCTGGCGCAAGAGATTTTAAAGATCCTGGAGAAAAGTCTGGTGATGATAATGGTGGAAAATATGCAGGCATTGCTCCAACAGTTTGTATGTTGTCAGTAAAATTTCCTAAATAAAAAGCAAGAACTCCTCCAACAAGCATCCCTATTAATAGATTAGGATACTTAGGCCTTAAAACTTTTACCAGAATGGCACTCATTAACGTACCCAGTCCTACTATCAAAAGAAAAATATCAAACTCTGCAACTCCCCAATATAAATCAAACCAGGTATGAATAAAGTCCTCTCCTCTTGGAATGTCAATGCCGACAATGTATGGGATTTGGCTGCTTGCAATCAACAGAGCTGCGCCAGCTGTAAAACCAATAACAACATTGTGCGAGACAAAATTAATTAACAGTCCAAATTTGGCAAGACCAAAAACCAGTTGATAGACACCAGCTAGAAAAGTTAGCGTTAAAGCTAAAGAAACAAACTCCTCACTTCCTGGGGTTGCGTATTTGCTAACCGCTGCAAATACAACGATTGAAATTGCAGTTGTTGGGCCAGATACAAGATGGAAGGAAGAGCCAAATAGTGCAGCAATGATTGGGACAACCATTGCGGTATAAAGCCCATACTCTGGAGGCATTCCAGCAATGGTAGCAAACGCAACACTTTGAGGAAGTACAATAATGGCGCCCGTCAACCCCGCGAAAAAATCAGCCTTAATTGTTTCCAAGGTAGTCAGTCGAAACCATACTATAAAAGGAAAAATTTTTGCTAATTGATTCATAAATTAAGGGGTTCTAACAAGTGGTTGATTCAAATGGGAGGTAGATTATATAGTAATTCCGATCTACATTTAGCACAGCAAAAATATTAATTCATTTTGATACATATTATATCTGCACAAAAAGCATATAAACCGCTGTGCCGGCTACAATACTTAATAATGCATTCCTCTTATAAACTTGGAAACCAATCGTTATTGCTAGGGAAAGAAGTGTATAAGCAGGCTCATTGGAATAATAATTCACATCTTTCAACATATAGATAACAAGAATCATCATTACCATTGGTGGTGTGCTTTTTGCAACATAGTTGAGTATCGAGCTTTCTCTACCCGAGCTAAATAATACAAAAGGAATTAGCCTTGTAAAGTAGGTTGATAATGCCATCACAATTATGACAATGATTAGATATTCTAATTCATTCATGATAGCTCACTTTTTATTAATCGCAAAAAAACTATCGACGCAATAGAGAGCAAAATGGCAACCAGTAACATGTGCTCTATAAAAAACATTAGCGCTATTATGGATGAGATAAAGCCTAAAATAAAAGGCAGAAGTCTTCTAACCATTATCCACTGCTCGATCAACAAAACTACAAATAGAGCTGTTGCTGCAAACTCCATTCCGTCTGTATTAAAAGTTAAAATATCTGCCAGTAGAGCTCCTATCGTACATCCCAAAACCCAATAAATTTGAGAAAACAGAGTAATGTAAAGATAATAGCGTTCTTTTAGATAGCTATCTGGAACTTTGATTGTTGTAAGCAAAGCATATGTTTCATCCGTCATTCCAAATATTAAATACAGTTTTCTGATATTCCAATTTCCAAAACTTTCTAAAAATGAAAGACCATAGAACATATGTCTTGAATTTAAAAAAAATGTTGACATCGCGATTTCAATTACTCCCAAACCAGCAGATAAAAAACCAATAGCCATAAACTGTGCTGCTCCTGCATAAACAATAATCCCCATAAGAGATGCAAAGTACCATGGGTATCCAAGATCTTGAAATAACAAACCAAAAGCTATGCCCAAAGGAACAAAGCCGAACATAATTGGCAGAGAAACTTTAATTGCCGATTGAATCATACTCAAGATCAAAAAATCTAAATAAATTAAAAGAACTATTATAAAAAATTAAAAAAAATTAAAGATATATATTAATTCATGTATACTTTTTTGCGAGAAAATAAGTATAAATAAGAATCAAGTTTTAATTGTTATATTTTAATAATTAAACCTATGATAACATATCACTAACTCATGTATATGAGTTTGATAATTCTGCAAAATTAATACTAACATTACAATTAAACCTATGTCAAAGCTTGTCCCTCCTCATGGAAGTAAAACTCTAAAGCCACTTGCGTTAAGTGCTGATGAAGTATTAATTGAGAAAGAGAAATCTGAAAAACTTACTAAAGTAATTTGTTCGTCAAGAGAATTTGGTGATTTGATAATGTTTGGTATAGGAGGGTTTACTCCTCTTGAAGGCTTTATGAATAAAGCTGACTGGCTAAATGTCTGCAAAAATATGACTTTAGAAAATGGTACGTTTTGGCCAATTCCAATAACCCTCTCGACCAATGATGAAGATATTAATGAAGGCCAAGAGATTGCAATTGTTTATGACAAAACTAACGAAATAATTGCCACAATGCTTGTTTCTGAAAAATACATAATTGACAAAGAGTTAGAATGTACAGAAGTATTTAAAACCACAAACACGGATCACCCAGGAGCCGCAATAGTCATGTCTCAAGGGAAATATAATATTGCTGGTAAAGTTAAAGTAATTTCTGATGGAGGATTTCCTGAGCAATATGGCGAACTTTATATGACACCTTCAGAAACTCGCTCATATTTTGAGGAGAAAGGCTGGTCTACCATAGCAGCTTTTCAGACCAGAAACCCAATGCATAGATCTCACGAATATTTAGCAAAAATTGCTATAGAAATATGTGACGGTGTAATGATTCACTCAACTTTGGGAGAGCTCAAGCCTGGTGATATTCCTGCTGATGTCCGTTCAGAAGCAATTTCTACATTAATTGAAAATTATTTTGTAAAAAACACTGTCATTCAATCTGGCTACCCATTAGATATGAGATATGCCGGGCCTAGAGAAGCACTATTACATGCTCTATTTAGACAAAATTATGGATGCTCACATTTGATAGTTGGACGAGACCATGCTGGCGTTGGTGATTATTATGGCCCTTTCGATGCACACAATATTTTTGATGAAATTGATAGTGATTTAGTGACTAAGCCACTCAAAATTGACTGGACATTTTGGTGTAATAAGTGCGCAGGTATGTCCAGCATGAAAACATGTCCACATAATCATGAAGATAGATTATTACTTTCAGGATCAAAGTTGAGACATCTTCTTAGTGAGAACGAAGAAGTTCCAGAAAACTTTTCAAGGCCAGAGGTATTAAAAATTCTTCAAAAATATTACGCAGGATTAAAGGATAGCGATAAAGTGAAAGTTGAACTTAAAGGGCATTCTGCAAAATAGAGTGATATGATAAATTATGAAAAAAGCTGGTCCATTAGTTCTGAGTTTTCTGGTTCTATAAAATTCACACTTTTAAGGCAGGTTTCTTCTACAATTGCACGCTCGGAAATGTAGTGCATTTAATTTGAAAATAATATATTTGTAAGACAATTTAAAAAAGGAAAAATAATGATCTCAATAAACCCATTTTCTGAAATAGGAACTTTCATACCATCTTTTGTAATGCAGACATATGTAGTTGCTATGTTTCTTCTAGTCATTGGTGCAACCATCTTTGATGTCATTCACAAAAAAAGTGCAAAGTACTTTTTTAACAATTCAGTGAAAGCTAAAAAATCCGCTACAAGAAATGTGGGTTCTGGGGAGAAAGCATCTTTAGCTTTTAAAACAGCAACCAATGAGGTACTCACTTCCTCAGAATTTTGCAGCACAAGAAGAAGGCTAGCACATCTTCTGACTATGTATGGCTTTGTTCTGTTCGTGATAGCAACTGCTGTAATGATTTTTTCATACTCAACTCCTAACTCAATTACACCTTCAATCTGGCCATTAATGTGGCATTTAGGCGCTGCAATGCTTTGCCTTGGTGGATATTGGTTCTGGTTCTTTATTAGAGTTGATGTAGCTGCTGAAGGTAATAAGTGGTATAGGGTTATGAGAGCCGACTTATTTGTCCTCTCGCTTATTGCAATGGCGACCTTTGCTCTGATTTGGTCTTATCTTCAATCAAGCCAAATTGCTATTTGGCAGACTTTATTCTTTGGGCTTTTTATTATTTCAAGCACTGTTCTTTTTGGTGGAGTGCTTTGGTCTAAATTTGCTCATATGTTTTATAAGCCGGCTGCTGCTTATCAAAAAAGGGTTACCAAGGCAGATGGTTCAAGAGAGAATCTTCCAGAGCCAGCCGACTTGCCAGAGAAATTTGGCCTAGGAATAAAACGTGAAGCGCCACGTCACTATTAATTAATTTTTCGGAGAAAATATTATGCCAACATTTGTATACATGACTCGATGCGATGGATGTGGACACTGTGTAGATATCTGTCCATCAGATATTATGCA
>CAYNES010000079.1:0-4993 GCA_964396315.1 uncultured Piscirickettsiaceae bacterium
GAAGGCGCATCGAGTCTCCACTTCCCTCATAGTTAAGTATCGTTCCCATTCCAAACTTAGCATGACTGACAACCTGGCCAATAGCGTACTTAGAATCTGTAGAGCTTGATACCATTTTCTGGGGAGAGTTTTTTGCATCCTCAAACGATGTTACAACTGAATCACTATTAGAATTTTTAACATAGTTTAAAAAGTTCCTAGGAATCTCATCAAGGAACCTTGATTGCATTGAATAGATAGATTGTCCATAGATAAAGCGTCGACTCGCATATGAAAGAGTTAATGAGGACATCGCTCTTGTCATTCCAACATAACATAGCCTTCTCTCTTCATCCATTAAATGAGGCTCATCCAAACTCTGACTTGAAGGAAACAAATTCTCTTCAAGTCCAGTTAAAAAGACCACAGGAAACTCCAATCCCTTCGCAGAATGAACAGTCATAAGTTGAACACAGTCTTTATGAATTGGATTTGAATCACCACTAGAATCAAGTGTATTTTGAGCAATAAAGCCTTGAGTCTCATTCATTTCGTTTTCTTCTTCATGAACATATTGTGCAGCATCTGATACAAGCTCCTCAAGGAATTCACGCGAGGTTCCTGCTTTATTAGTTTTGTCTTTTGAATAATGATCCATCAATCCAGACTGAATCAGGATTGAATCAACTTTCTCACTTAATATAAGGTTTTTGGTGTTGTCATTTATTTCTTCAATTAAATCGATAAAGGCTTTAAGAGCATTTGCAGCTCTTGCTGGAAGATTATCTAGAATCGCAATTGCAGATTGGAATAGATTAGTATTATTTTGAATTGCATGAGATCTAATTTCTTCAATTGTTTTGAGTCCAATTCCACGTGTTGGAAAGTTCACTATTCTTTCAAAGGCAATATTATCTGAAGTGTTTTCAATCAGTCGAATATAGCCCATTGCATCTTTAATTTCCTTTCGTTCAAAAAATCGGACATCACCATAGACTTTATAATCTATATTGTGTGTTCTTAGTGACTGTTGAAAGACTCTAGATTGTATGTTTGAGCGATAGAGTATTGCGCATTCATTTAAGTTTATTCCTTGGTTAAATTGGCTTTGTATTTCTCTAACCACATATTGAGCTTCTTCTGTTTCGGTTCTTGCATTAAATACATTGATGAGATCACCATCACCTGATGATGTCCAAAGGGATTTTTCAAGCCTATTTTGATTGTTAGCAATTAAGGCGTTGGAAGCGCTTAGAATGTTTCCTGTAGAACGATAGTTTTGCTCAAGTTTGATAATTTCTATTGGCCTAAAGTCATTCTCTATTTTTTGTATGTTTTCAATTCTAGCGCCTCTCCAGCCATAGATAGACTGGTCATCGTCACCCACACAGAAGATGTGATTACTTTCGTTATGGAGTATTTTGATAAATTGATATTGAATACGATTGGTATCTTGGAATTCATCCACTAAGATGTGCTTAAACTTATTTTGATAATGCTCTAATAGGTTTTGGTTATTTTTAAGTAACTCATAGCTCTTCATTAAAAGGCCTGCAAAATCGACTAGATCATTCGCTTGGCAGTGCTTTTCATAAAGGTCAAATACCTTAGCACTTTGTTTAACGAAAAAATTATAACCAGCATCTATTTCATGAGGAGAGATACCCTCATCTTTTTGCTGATTAATGAACCATTGAACCTTCTTTATTGGGAACTTAGTATCATCTATGTTGTTTTCTTTCATCAATCGTTTAACGATTCGGTGTTGATCTTGAGAATCTAAAATTTGAAATGTAGGCGTAAGATTTGCCTCTATAGCATGAGCTCTAAGAAGTCTATGAGCAATTGAATGAAAAGTCCCAAACCACATTCTTCCAACAGGCTGTCTCAGAAGATCGCTCAATCTCTCTTTCATTTCATTAGCAGCCTTATTAGTAAAAGTAACAGCAAGAATGTCATCAGCATAATAATTCTTTTCAGAAACTAGATAATGAATTCGGTGTGTTAAAACACGCGTTTTTCCGCTTCCTGCTCCGGCAAGAATTAAAGCGTTGATGTCTTCCGATAAAGTGACTGATTGCTGCTGTTTTTCATTAAGTCCATCTGCTATTGGTGGTGAAATCATAATGAAGTAATCTAAGTGAGTGGTGAGATATATTTATTCAGATCTTCAATCGTGATCTCTCCCATAAAGGTTTGCAGTAGTTCACCATCAGGACTGTAAATCAGTGTTGTTGGCATGCCGACAATTTCTCCAAATTTGGTGTACTCAGAGTCATTAATATGAGTATAAAGAACAATTGGATAGTTGATAGAAAAGCGCTCAACAAATTCGTTAATCACTTCAAGATTAACAGGCTCAAAGTCTAAACCCAGAATTTCTACATGCCCAGAGTTTTCTTTATAGAACTCAACAAATGCTGGTATCTCCTTCAGGCAAGGAGTGCACCAAGAGGCCCAAAAATTAACAACAAGATACTTTCCCCGTGTATTTTTTTCTGTAAAGATATTTCCTTTGGTGTCTCTCAGTTCAAAGGTCAGCTCTGGAGTCGTTTCATGCCAAGGCATTAGCTGCTTTACAGAGTCAATCACTTCACTAAAACTTAGCGCTTGGCTTGCCTGAAAAGGAGCAATCAGGAGGAGTATAATAAGATATTTTTTCATGAATAATTACTATGAGTACTAAGATTTATCACAATGCTCGCTGCTCTAAATCTAGAGCAACTGTAGCTATTTTAGAACAAAACGATGTTGACTTTGAAGTTGTTAATTATCTTGTTAATCCTCCAAGCGAATCAGAACTCAAGTCAATATTAAAAGACCTAGGTATTAGCGCCAGAGACCTTCTTCGTAAGGGTGAGGCTAAATTCAAAGAGCTGGGACTTTCAGATAAGTCATTGAGCGAAGACCATCTTATAAAATCAATGCTAGAGTTTCCTATATTGATCGAGCGTCCTATCGTCAGAACAGAGAATGGCGTTGCTATTGGAAGACCTCCAGAAAACGTCAATTCAATTTTATAAGACTATCTAACTCCGATGATAGGGATGATTGCTCAATAGGCTGTAACCCCTATAGATTTGTTCTACCACTAGCAATCGAGCCATCGAATGAGTTAATGTAAGGCTCGAGAGACTCCAGATTAAATTACATTTCTGTTTCAGATCACTAGAAAGCCCATCTGCGCCTCCAATAATCAAGGCAACACTCTCAGCATTCAGCTGCCATTTTTCAATTGATTTGGATAACTCTTTACTAGTTTGTTGTTTACCAAGTTCATCAAATGCAATTAATAGGGTTGAGTCAGAAGCGGCATCTAAAATTAATTTTTTTTCAAGGCTTTTTGTCATCTCAGGGCTGTTTGATTTCCTGCTTTGAGATTCAATTGAAGTGATTTCAAAGTTATAGTTTTTTGGGAGTTGTTTTTTGTAATGTTCAATGCCATCGGCTATCCAGTCGGGCATTTTTTTACCAACAGCAATGAGATTAATCCTCATCTTCCTCGATGGACCATAGCTTCTCTAATTTATAAAACTCTCGAGTTTTTTCTGTCATGATATGGACAATGACTTCCCCGAGGTCAACCAGTATCCACTCACTAAATTCAGCACCCTCAGTTCCCAGAACAGGCATATTGAGTCTCTTAGCTTCAATACTCACATTATTAGCTATTCCTCTGACATGTTGAATGGAACGTCCAGTTGCAATAACAATGGCTTCCATGTAGTCACTCTGCTGCATCACGTTAATTGTCGTGATGTTTTCCCCTTTTAATTCTTCAATGACGTTTTCAACAACCCTTATCTGCTCAGCAAGTTTCATATTTATTGAAGAAAGTTAATAACGGAGGATGGCATCAAGCCATCGAGATTTTGATTGGAAGCAATTTTACCTCTAATATCGCTTGACGAAATATCGATCAGCTCAGAATTGGAAAAATATAAAAGTCCATTTGGCTGCTTATTCAAATCTGCCTTATCAATAGCTACATCAAAAGTATCAAGTTTATTTTGAGAGGGTTTATCGGTCTTTCTTGGGAGAATTATTAAATGAACTAATTTTGCGAATTCGTCCCACTTTTTCCATGTTTTAAAGCTTATAAAGCTATCCATTCCAATGATAAGACAAATTGTTTTCCCTTTGAACTCCTTTAATAAGTCAGCCAGGGTATCTATCATGAATGAACTTCCTCCTCGTTCAATTTCCCTTGTATCGATTTCAAGTGAAGGAAATTCTCTTATTGCAAGGCTGAGCATATCAAGCCTTTGCTTAGAGGAATATTGAAGCGATTTTTTATGAACAGGCTCACAACATGGCAAAAGGAACAAGCGCTCAAAATTGAGTTCTTTTTTAATTGATTCTGCAGTTTTGAGATGTCCTAAATGAACGGGGTCGAAGGAGCCGCCATAAATTCCTATCATAACAAAGCGTTTACCTCATCTAGCGTCATTGGGGACATTGGGTAAGTTCGAGTAGAGTCATGGACATGCATCCTGTAACGAACAAATGTATCCTCATCTTCAATTAATAAAAAGGGGTTTGCCCTTTTCTGCTCAGCAATTGTGGTTGTGATTTCTGAGCCATAATTATGCCCACACAGCAAGTGAATGTGATCAGGAACCTGAGCAATGAGTTTCTTAAGTGAGTGATATAGGGTGACTGGATTTGATCCAGCTAGACTACAGATGCCTACTCCATAGACAAACAAAGTGTCCCCAGCTATGAGGTGTTCATCAAGAAGATAGCAAACTCCACCAGCTGTGTGTCCAGGGGTTTCAATTATTTTAACTTCAACGTTACCCAGTTTGATAGTGTCTCCATCAGCAACCGTATGAATAGGGTTTTCAATATTTAGATAAGGAATCTCATTAACGCCAGCGGTAATTTTTGCTCCTGTCTTATTTGCCACGTCATCCACTGCGTTAGTGTGGTCGCCATGCCAATGAGTAATCCAAATGTCTGTAAGCGTATATCCTTTATCCTCTATTTTGTTTAAAAATAAATCAGGCTCCCA
>CAYNES010000080.1:0-4945 GCA_964396315.1 uncultured Piscirickettsiaceae bacterium
TTTCAAATTCTTGACAGTCCTTGACTGTTGTACAAAGGGGTTTTTCAATTAAAAGATGAACCTCTGACTTCATGACATCTTTGAGTATATCGATATGAGTGAAGTTGGGAGTCGCGATAATAAATGCATTAGCAATGTTTGCCTCAATTAAGTCATTGTAATTATCAAAAATAGCGACTTCATTGTTAAGCAAATCAAGACTCTCTTTGATTGATTGTTCGCTCGTATCACACAATGCAACAACCTCAGCATCATCAATTAAAGCAATGTTTAAGATATGTTCTTGACCCATACATCCGGCACCAATGATGGCATATTTTATTTTTTCATTCATATTGTGTATGTTGGTATTTTCATTTGTTGGCCAAAATGAATAAGTTTGTCAGAAATATCTCCATAAGTGAAAGCAACATGATGCTCTAGGCCGCCCTTGAACATTTGCTCAAGTTTATGGGCGCTATTGTCTCCTAAGTTGATTACTCCAGAAGTTCCTGAGAATGAATTTGGTCGATCAAGAACTTGACCTTTCATTACAAAAAATTGCAGCTTTCCTTTCGCCTTTGAGACTCTAAATATGGTAATTTCTCCCTCTTTCAAACTAAAGTCATGAAGTAGTGGTTTTTTTCGGTTTGAGTGAATTCCAGATCTTGCAGTGCCTTCTTTCGCCATGCTGATAGGAGCCAATCCGCAATGCCAAAAAACTAAAGAATTATCTGATTTATCAACATCAACAATATCTACCAAAAGCGAGGGATCATTGTTCATTTGATTGAGAATGTTGCAACTTATTCCGCCCAAAACATCTGCTTCGCAGGCGCAACTTACTTTTTTTTCATTCATCATTGCCATCGGTCCGCACGAGGCGCATCCATATTCAGTAAATGTCTCTGGCCAGCATCGAATAGCAAATGCGTCTAAATTATGCATATCTTTAAGGTTTTCAAGTCCGTGGAAGATAGAAAGGCTTTTATCAAACTCTTCTTGAACCAGTTCCTCTGTGCCTGCTAGGTAACTGGAAACAGTGCTTTTAGTTTTAACAATTGTCTCCACTTCAATCTCTTTAGCTTCATTAAATAGATCTTCAAGCTCGAGATCAACTAGTGAAACATTAAGCTTAGACGTGACCTCATTTGAGTCGTAGTCGCAGGTATCAAATCCTTCAGGCCTTGTTCCAATAATCCCAATTGTTTGTTTATCAATAGAATAGTCAAAATCAGCTTGATCATCAGTAATAGTAGCTATATCCCATAAGGTTTCTTTACTTTCATTTTGACTCTCGATGAATTTAGAGAATAACATTTTATTAATGTTGTCATCCTCTTCCATGATTACAAAATCAGGAGCAATGCTATTTTTAATTAGTGAGTGCATTGCCAGATTAAGTCCACAAATTGAGTTTAGTCTCAATCTTCCACCTGTTCTTGGTTCTGGAAAAGAAACGATGCATATTGGCCTTTGAATCGTCTTAGCAAAGTTTAAGAGAAACTTGGCATCAGTAAAAGTTGTTTGAAAGAGAAAAACCTTTTCAAAATCATTACTATTAAAAAATGATAGAGCGCTATCTGCATCAGCATCATTTGTTATAAGATTATCAAAGCCAATTGCATCTGGCGACAAAGACAGTAAAAGTGATTTTGCTTTCTCAAATTTAGATTTAGCATACTCAACATCAAAAGTCTCTCTTGCTAGTGCTAAATAACCTATCATACGAACCCTCCAAAGTTACTACTAAGTTGCTCAGGACTCTTGATTTTAAATCCATTATTGAAGTAAGTTTCTAGAGATTGAGCATTATCAGCAGTTAATTTGTTAAGTTTTTTAACATAATTGACAGAGTCTTCATTTAATCCATCCTCTACTTGTTTGATATCTGGATAGTTACTGAATGCATCAAGCCATATTGTTCTTCCAGCAAGATATCCTGAAGCTCCATTTTTATAGGCAAGTTCTAGACATTTGTAAAATGATTTTTTGCCCATTCCTGAAGAGAGAACAACCCATGGTTTATTATTGGTTGCATCTGCAAGATCACTAAATGCTTTCTCGGTCTCTTTAGTTATTTCACTCTCAAGCTCACTACTGTCTACTGGGCTCTCAAGTTTGAAGATATCAACTTTATATTCGTCTTTTGCAAATTCTTTAACGCTATCAATAACATGCTGAGTTTTTTTCTGTTTTTGTTCTTGATATTCCGTGGTGTGATTTTCATCATCTTGGAATGGGTATACAAGAAGTTCAAGAAGAAAAGGAATACTATATTTTTCGCACTCTTCACCTATTTTTTTTACATATTTTTTTTGATGCTCAATAGACTTTGTGTCGGCATCAGGTCTATACCAAGCGAGAACTTTGACCGCGTCACCGCCAACTTTTTTAATTTTCTCCACGCTCCAATTTTGAATATTTTCAGAGAGCCTTCCTCGATCAGTCTCTGTAAAGCTGTGCTCCTCAAGAGTAATAACAAGTCCCTTTGACTTGTTGTATTGAAGAATGTTTGATAGTGAGTAGTTGGGATCCATTAAAATTGCTGTAACATGTTTGGAGAGACTCGAAGTAATTAACTTCTTGCACTCAACAACTTCCTTGTATTTATGATCTCTACCCTTAGCCTTTGAAATAATATTGAAGATTGGTGGTCTCTGATCTACAGCAAGCATTTGAAAATGAGCTCTATCAGTGCAAAGTTTTTTCAAATGAATGAGCTTTCCTAGATTATGTATAGTCATGTAATTTTCTTCAATGGTTAGTTTTAAAGATTGTTGTGATGTTAAGTTTGTTTCCTAATTCGAATTTAGCTTTCCTCATAATCTGATTTAGAGGCTATAACAATCTCAATATTATTTGTATTGCAAATATTTATTATTTCAGTGGGAGGTTTAAAGTTAGTTACCAAGATATCAACTTCAGATATATTGCCTATAAGCATTGGTGCTGTACTATCGAACTTAAAGTTATCTGCAACAAGTATGAGTTTTCTACAGTGGTTAAATATCGCTTTTGAAACAAGAACATCTTCATAGTCAAAGTCCATTAATGCACCATCATTATCAATTGCTGAAACCCCAACAACTGCAAAATCAACTTTAAACTGCTTAATAAAGTCAGCTGTATTCAGTCCAATAACAGCAGAATCAATGTTACGAACTTTTCCACCTGCAAGCCAAATTTCAGCATTATCAAATTGAGTCAAAATATTGACAATATTAATGTCGTTTGTAATTACCTTAAGATCCTTGTGATTGAACAAAGACTCAGCCACTTGTTCAGTTGTTGTTCCACTTGTTGTACTGTATATATTTCCAAGAACGACAGAAGAGTTATCTGGAATGATGTTGGCAACTGCATCAGCAATATCTTTCTTTTCATCACTGGCAAGAGATTTTCTGGATTTGTAAGCATAATTGTGTGCTTTAGAGAAAAAAGCTCCACCATGTGCACGTGTTAACAAGCCATTGTTGCAGAAATTATTAATATCACTTCTTATCGTTTGTTGAGTCACTTTAAATGTTTTAGCCAAGCTCTCAACACTTACATAACCTTCTTCTTCTGCAAGGGCAAGAATATCACGTTGACGTTTGTTTAGTTTTTCCATAATCGATTCATTATATTATAGATTTAATGATTATTTTTCATTTATTTTCGTTTTTTTTCTTTAATTTTCAAATTAGTTGACACAATACAGATATTCGTATATATTTACAATAATTTTGGTATAAATGAAAAATATCGAAATAAGTTAAAACCACCAGTTATTTGAGGTGGTAATCTACTAAAAGTAGACTTTAAAGCATAAAATTCGCAGTTTTTGGTCTTTTAAGTTTTATAGAGATAATGGAGAAATTTTTTTAATTAAATTTGGAGAGAAATATGAAAAAAAGTATTTTGTTAGCATCCGTATTAGCAGCCTCCTCATTCAGCGTCAACGCAGCAGAAATTAAATTTGTTTGCTATCAAGATTCGAATGAGTGTGATGTTTTAGAGCAGATGTCATCTGTTTGGGAGAACTCAACAGGGAATACAGTAAACTTTGAAGTAGTGGGCTATGATGTGGTTAGAGATCAACTTGAAAACCAACTAGAAGCTGGTTCTGCGCCAGACGTAGCACGTATTACTAATCTAGGTGGGCTGAATCAGTATTACCTTGACCTAACACCATACGTTGATGCTGGTGTATGGGAAGCTAACTATGGTGCTACATTGCCGTGGTATAGAAAGCCATCTGGAGACAATGGAATTTATGGTTGGCAAACACAGTTAACGGTTACTGGCCCATATGTAAACGTCACTATGTTTGAAGATGCTGGCGTAGATATGCCAGAAGAGGGCGCTACTTGGGACGATTGGGCTGATGCTCTAAGAGTCGTGAAGTCTGAACTTGGTTTAACTGCTGGTTTAGCAATGGACAGAACTGCTCATAGATGGGCTGGACCTGCTTTTTCTTATGGCGCTAAATTCCATGAGAATGGTGTTCCAATCCTAGTTGATGATGGCTTTAGAAGCTTTGCAGAAACATTTGTAGGATGGCATGAGGAGGGCTTAATGCCTGCTGAAGGTTGGCCTGCAGGAGCTGGTACAGCTTATAGAAATGCAGCACCTCTGTTCCTAGATGGGACAGTTGCTATGCATATGTCTGGTTCATGGATGTTGAATAACTATGATACAAATATTACTGACTTTGAGTGGAAAGTAGTTCCAATCCCTTGTGGTGATGGAGGTTGTGGAGCAATGCCAGGTGGTTCTGGAATTGTTGCCTTTAATTCGACTAAACATCCAGAAGTTGCAGCATCTTTCGTTGACTTTATGTCACAAGCTGGAAGAGCTGGCTATTTTGCGGCCAATACAAGAAATATTACTGCTCACCAAGGTCTACAAAAGGCAGGAATTGACTATCCTTGTGTAAGCCCAAGAGTTTCTGAAGGGCTTTCAACTTTTGCCGCTAATGCTG
>CAYNES010000081.1:0-4792 GCA_964396315.1 uncultured Piscirickettsiaceae bacterium
GTTGCTTGATGATCGAAAAGAGCGACCTGGAATCATGTTTGCAGACTCTGAACTTCTAGGTATTCCTCACCGTTTGGTTATAAGTGATACTCACGCCGATAATGGGAAAGTTGAATACAAATCAAGAGCCCATTCAGATAAAGCTGAAATTGATTTTAAGGACGTAGTAAGCTTCATTCTAAAAAAGCTTGCCTAATGACATTTCTTCAGTTCATACTGCCTCAGCATCTTTTATCGAGGCTCATGTTTCGATTTGCAAGAATACAACTTCCATGGATTAAAAATACCTTTACTTCTTGGTTTATTTCAAAGTATGAGGTTAATTTGAATGAAGCAGAGTATGAAGACCTTAGTGAATATAAGCATTTTAATGATTTCTTTACACGATCGCTTAAGGTTGGCTTAAGGCCAATATCTAACTCTAAATTAATTTCTCCGGTTGACGGTGAAGTATCACAGCTTGGAGGAATAGAGGAATCAATGATTGTCCAAGCAAAAGGTAAAAAATATGCGGTCTCTGCTCTACTTGCTGATGATTTGAAAAACGATTATTTCCATAGTTTTGCAACAATTTATTTATCACCTAAAGATTATCATCGTATCCATATGCCATGCAATGGTATTTTGAAATCAATGAAATACATTCCTGGTAATCTTTTTTCAGTAAATCAAAATACAGTTAATAACATTGATTATGTTTTTGCGCGTAATGAAAGGCTTGTATGTTACTTTGATACTGAATTTGGTGAAATAGCTTTGGTCATGGTTGGTGCAATTTTTGTTGGATCTATAGAGACAGTATGGGAAGGTCAAATAACTCCTCCATTTAGCAAATTAGTTAAAACTTATGATTACAAGGATCGTCAAATTAACTTAGCTAAGGGGGATGAGTTAGGGAGATTCAATATGGGTTCAACTGTTATTCTTTTGCTTCCTCATGATTCACCAAGATTAAATATTGATCCGAATGAGACTCTTAAAATGGGGCAATCATTAACATAATTACTCTTGAGTCGCTGTGTCGTTCATTGATTCAATTTGAGTTTCAAATTCTCTTAAACGTTTATATACACTAGCAAGTTCAATAATGGTAGGCCAAGCTCTTAACAAGTATTGCATGCTACCTTCAACTCTTCCAAAGGCTCTAATGATTTGCTGCATTACCCCTAATGTGACCGCACCTGCCACAATTGCCGGTGCTAAAAACACATAAGCACTCAAGACATTTAATTGAAGATAAGCTATATTTCCAATATTAAAATATAAATAACGCAAATAACTTAGAAAGTGAATTTTTCGAACATCATCAAATAATTCATCAAGTGTTTTCGGTCTGACATCCCCATCATCCTCAGCAATAACAAGAATTTTTCGGTAAGCCGCCTCTTGTTTTTGCAGGTCATACTCAACACCAACAAGCCTTAAAATTAAACCGAGCGCAACTAGAAAAAGTGTACCACCTACAGACCAAATAAGAGCACCAACGACCAATCCGTATTCCCAGTCTCCAAAAAAGAAAATCGGAATACCAACAGAAAGGCCAAAAAGGATTGGTAGGAACTCAACAATAATCATAACTGCTGAAATAAAGCTTGTGCCTAATCCTTCCATGATTCTAGTAAACTTAATTGTATCCTCTTGAACACGCTGGGATGCTCCTTCAATAGTACGAGCCTTGTCATATACGCTATGGTACCAATCTACCATTGCAGTTCGCCATCTAAATAAGAAGTGGTTTGTAAAAAATGAAACAAGAACCGCAATTGCAACATAAATCATTGCAAGACTAATAAAAGACCATAATCCAGCAAAGTACTCTTCAATAGTAACACTATTTGGTTCAGCCAACGCTTTCTGAATCATGTCGTAGAATTCACCAAACCATTCATTGATCATAACATCGATCTGAACTTGAATCCAGAGTGAAGATAGAATTATTACTGAACCGAGATAGGCCCATAATGCCCATTGCTTATCTGTAAAAAATTTAAACATTGGTTTCCTTATGTTTTAGAATCATTATTTTAATTAAAGATAATACCTAATTTAATTTTGTGATTTTAACTAGTTTAACACCCTGCTTATTGACTTGAATAATCTCAATAATCAGAGGATCAATCTTTAAAGAAACATTGTGTTGAGGAAAGCTCTGAAGATGCTCTAAGATCAACCCATTCAGTGTCTTGGCGTTATCAAAGGGCATTTTTATTTTTAGCTCACTATTGAGTTCCCGAATGCTAATTCTAGGGTCCACTAGATAGCTTCCGTCTTCCTGTAAAGTTATTTCATCAATACTTTCACCTTGAGATGAAGTGAATTGACCCACAATTTCTTCAAGGATATCATCCAGTACAACCATACCTTGGACTTCACCATACTCATCAACAACAATTCCTAGTCTTCTTTTTTGGTCTTTAAAGTGCTCTAGCTGCTGAGATAATGAGGTACCTTCTGGAATAAAATAAGGCTCTCTAATTAATTCCTTAATTTTTGAAATATCAACCTCATCTTTTGCATAACTATTGAGCAGGTCTCTCATATGAATTGTTCCAATGACATTATTCTCAGAGCCTTCAAAGATGAGTAATCGATTATGTTGGATACGTTTAAACTGATCAAACAATTCTTCTTCATCATCAATATCAGCAATAACTAATTCATTATGAGGGATCATAATGTCTTCAACTTTAACTTTTTCTAGGTCTATGATGTTGAGAAGCATTCTTTGATAGCTACTAGTCATCATGGACTTGGAGTCTTTAACAGCCATGCGAAGCTCGTCTGAATTTAAGTTATCTTTAATTTCGCCTTTAAGACCAAAAATTTTAAGTATAGATTTTGATATGAAAGATATTAAAAAAATAACGGGCTTAAAAAATTTGATTACTAACTCTAGAAGCCATGAAGCAGGAAGTGCAATTTTTTCAGGGTTCTTTGCTGCAAAAGTTTTAGGAGTATTTTCCGCAAAAATTAAAATGACCACAGTTAGAATCATTGAAGCAATAATGACCGAACCTTCACCATAAAGCTTTATAGATAAAAGAGTTGCTATACTCGCAGCGAGAATATTGACAAAGTTATTTCCTAAAAGAATACCACCAATCAAATAATCAATTTTATTGAGAAGCTTTTCAACCCTTTTGGCTTGAGTATTGTTTTTTGAGCTCAGTGTTTTAAGGCGATAGCGATTGAGAGCCATCATCGAAGTTTCGGACGCTGAGAAAAAAGCGGAAGCTAAAATTAAAATGAAAAGTAAAACACTTAGCCAAAAAGTGGACAGTGATTCCAATCAGTTACCCATATTAGTCATTGAAAGACTATTTTAACCTTAAATTAACTGAAAGTTTTAAAACTAGATAGTAGTCAAACTTTTGATTGATTCTTAAATGCATCTAGACCAGGATATGTAGCTTTGTCACCTAACTCTTCTTCGATTCTTAAAAGCTGATTATATTTTGCCAGTCTATCTGAACGTGATAATGAGCCAGTTTTAATTTGACCACAACTGGTTGCCACTGACAGGTCTGCAATTGTAGTATCTTCTGTTTCACCACTTCTATGAGACATAACACAAGTATAGTTGGCGTTATGTGCCATCTTCATCGCCTCAAAGGTTTCAGTCAGTGTTCCTATTTGGTTAACTTTGATTAGTATTGAGTTTGCAATATTCTTTTCAATACCTTTAGATAAAATTTTGCTATTAGTAACAAAAAGATCATCACCAACCAGTTGAACTGATTCAGATAATTTTTTTGATAACATTTTCCAACCTTCCCAATCGTTTTCATCCATTCCATCTTCAATTGAAATAATTGGGTACTTTTCAGTCCAGTTAGCAAGGTAATCAGTAAACTCAGAATTAGTAAGTTTTAGGCCCTCTGATGTCAAATTATAGGTTCCATCGCTATAAAATTCAGAGCTAGCAGCATCGATCCCAATAAAGATATCTTTACCTGGTAGGTACCCCGCATTTTTGATTGCTTCAATAATAACTTCGAGAGCTTCTTCGTTTGATTTAAGGTCAGGGGCAAAGCCCCCTTCGTCACCTACAGCTGTATTCAGGCCTTTTTTATCCAAAACAGCTTTGAGGTGATGAAAAACCTCAGTTCCATATCTGAGTGCCTCCTTAAAGCTTGGTGCGCCTGCAGGAATAACCATAAACTCCTGAATATCAACGCTATTGTTCGCATGTTCACCGCCATTAATGATGTTCATCATTGGGACTGGCAATTGGAAAGAGCTTGAGAAGTTGAATGAGCGGAATAATGGAACACCCATAGCGTTTGCGTTTGCTTTAGCGCAAGCTAAAGAGACTGCAAGTATTGAATTTGCTCCTAGGCGAGATTTTGATTCTGTTCCATCTAAATCTATCATTGCTTGATCAATCTTCTCTTGTTGAGAAACATCCATACCATCCAGGGCGTCATTAATCTCAGTGTTAATATAATTAACTGCATTAAGCACACCTTTACCTAGATATCTATCTTTGTCACCATCTCTCAGCTCTAGAGCCTCTCTTTGTCCTGTTGAAGCGCCAGATGGTACTATAGCACTTCCAATAATTCCATTAGTTAAAATGACATCCGCTTCAATAGTTGGATTTCCTCTTGAGTCAAGAACTTCGCGCGCTTTGATGGTCTGAATGATCATAAAAAGATTAAATTAGATAAAAGATGAGATTTTAAAGACAACCCATTAATTCTTTGTGTCAAATTGTTTCAAGTTTACTCAAAGAATGACTTCATTTTACCAAAGAATGAGTCTGACTCAGGATGATGCTTGGCTTCGCAAG
>CAYNES010000082.1:0-4651 GCA_964396315.1 uncultured Piscirickettsiaceae bacterium
ACACAGGTCACTATTACACTACTACTAAAAACAAAAGAATTCACCCAGAGAAGGTCGAGGTTAAGAAATTTGATCCCGTTGTTAGAAAGCACGTGATGTATAAAGAAGCCAAGATCAAGTAATTCTTTTGACAGAATATAAAAAAGCCGCTTTATGCGGCTTTTTTAATGTTCAATTTTTAACTTTGGAGGATTACTTCAAGAGGAACATTTGAAGAAGATTCTTGATAGTCTGCAATCTGATCAAAGTTAAGATATTGATAAATTTCACCTGATAAAGGTTCAATATCTTTCATCAAGGATAGGTACTCCTCAGGAGTAGGAATGTAACCTAACTTTGCTGAAATTGCAGCCACCTCAGCAGACGCCAAGAAGACGTCACTGTTGTCCCCAAGTCGATTTGGAAAGTTTCTTGTGGATGTGGAAACGACCGAAGCGCCTTCTTCAACCCTAGCCTGATTTCCCATACAAAGAGAGCACCCAGGGACCTCGGTTCTATCTGTAAGGCGTTCAAATGTTTCGTAAATTCCCTCCGCCCTTAATTGCTTTTCATCCATTCTCGTTGGCGGCACTACCCACAAAACAGTGTTCAGTTCTGACTTGTCTTTGAGGAGCTGAGCTGCGGCCCTAAAGTGACCAATATTGGTCATACAGGATCCTATAAAAACTTCATCGATAGAAGTTTTGGCAACAGTTGACAGAAGCCTGACGTCATCCGGGTCATTCGGACACGCCAATATCGGTTCTTTAATTTCCTCAAGGTCTATTTCAATCACCTCTGCATACTCGCAATCTTCATCAGCTTCAAGGAGTTCAGGATTTTCAAGCCACTTTTTCATGTCCTGTATTCTCTTTGCTATGGTTTTTTTATCGTCATAGCCAGAGTCAATCATGGAGCCAAGCAGCGTAATGTTCGAGTTAAGATATTCTTGAATTGGTTCTTTGTTGAGCTTGACCGTGCAACCATTGGCTGAGCGTTCTGCTGTCGCATCAGCAAGCTCAAAGGCTTGCTCAACCTTGAGATCGCCGAGTCCTTCAATTTCTAGAACGCGACCAGAGAATACGTTCTTTTTATTCGATTTGTCGACCGTCAGTAATCCTTTTTGAATAGCAACATAAGGAATCGCGTTGACAAGGTCTCTCAGCGTGATACCCGGCTGCATTTCGCCTTTAAATCTGACTAGTACTGATTCAGGCATGTCTAGAGGCAAAACGCCAATGGACGCACCAAAGGCAACTAGGCCAGAGCCGGCTGGAAAGCTAATTCCTATCGGGAAGCGTGTATGTGAATCTCCGCCAGTTCCAACTGAGTCCGGTAGCAGCATTCGATTTAACCAAGAGTGAATGATGCCATCTCCAGGTTTGAGAGAAACGCCGCCTCGAGAATGCATAAAGTCTGGAAGTGTATGCTGTAATTCGAGGTCAATCGGTTTTGGATAGGCCGCCGTATGACAAAAACTCTGCATCACTAGATCTGCAGAAAACCCTAAACAGGCTAATTCTTTTAGCTCGTCACGAGTCATCGCGCCTGTGGTGTCTTGCGAACCAACGGTGCTCATTCGGGGCTCGCAATACGTTCCGGGTCTAATGCCCTGAACACCGCAAGCTTTACCGACAATTTTTTGAGCCAAAGTAAATCCTAAATCACTGTTTGTTGGGTCAACCGGACGGAGAAATACATCGCTGACCTCAAGGCCTAGTTCAGATCTCGTTTTATCGGTGAGACCTCTACCGATAATGAGCGGAATTCTTCCGCCTGCTCTCACTTCATCAGGCATCGTGCTTGGGGCGAGGTCAAATTTCGAGACAATTTCTCCAGAAGAGTCTTTGATCACTCCCTCGAAAGGGTAAATAGTAATTTCATCACCCATTTTCAGTTTAGAAACGTCACACTGAATCGGAAGAGCGCCCGAGTCTTCAGCCGTATTGAAAAAGATTGGCGCGATTTTTCCGCCAAGGACTATTCCGCCACTATTTTTGTTCGGAATATAGTCTATTGGCTTTCCCATATGCCATAACACTGAGTTGATGGCTGATTTTCTTGAAGATCCAGTACCGACAACATCTCCAACATAGGCTAAAGCGAGGCCTTTTTGTTTGAGTTCTTCAATTTTTTCAAGAGGCTTATCCATTTTCTTGATGAGCATCGCTTTTGCATGAAGAGGAATATCAGGGCGTGACCAAGCCTCGGTTGCTGGAGACAGATCATCTGTATTGGTTTCCCCGTCTACACGAAAAACAGTTACATTGATGCTTTCAGGGAGCGGCTCTTTCGATGTGAACCAGTCAGCCGATGCCCATGAATCAACTATTTTTTTAGCGTAAGAGTTGCTTGAGGACTTTTCCAGGATTTGTTGGTGCGCCTCATAAATCAGAATTGTATGCGAGAGCGCTTCGCAGGCTGCCTCAGCAGTTTCCTCGTCATCAAGAAGATCGATTAAAGATGCAATACTGTATCCTCCAAGCATCGTTCCTAATAAGAAAGTAGCGTGTTTTTTTGAAATAGCATTGCAGGTTTCATCACCCTTGGCGATACTGGTGAGAAAACCAGCTTTGACGTAAGCGGCCTCGTCAACTCCTGGCGGTACTCTGTGCGTTAGCAGGTTTAAATAAAAATCATCATCATTCCCCTCTAAAAGGCTTTCGACGACTGATTTAGTTTGTTTGGCGTCAAGCGCCAAAGGCGGGAGATTTTCTGACTCTCTCTCATCGCAGTGCTTTAGGTAAGCTTCTTTCATAACTGTACTGACTATTAGGTGATTAAATAAATAGAGTATAATTTTATCCTTTTTGATAGGAAGGCTTGAATTTTTTAAAGCAATTGTTCGTATTATGACATTTGATAACCTTACCTCTATTTCACCAATTGATGGGCGCTATAGCGACAAGACGAGTGCACTTAAGCCTATTTTTAGTGAATTTGGATTAATGAAGTATAGGCTTCTTGTTGAGGTTCGCTGGTTAGAGGCGCTATCAAAAAATTCAAACATTTCTGAAGTTCCTTCATTCAGCTCTGAAGCAAATCAAAAATTATTAGCCATTGTTGATAATTTCAGCATCGAAGATGCAAAGGCAATTAAGGAAATCGAAAAAACAACAAATCACGATGTTAAGGCTGTTGAGTATTTCTTAAAAGAGCAAATATCTACAACACCTGAACTTCAAAAGGTTAGCGAGTTTATTCATTTTGCTTGTACCTCTGAAGACGTCAATAATTTATCTCATGCCCTTATGCTTAAAAATGGAAGGGATGCCTTGTTGGCTGAAATGTCAGATACACTCAATCTCATTAATGAGTTAGCGAAAAAAAATGCCAAGATTCCGATGCTCTCTAGAACTCATGGTCAAACAGCATCACCAACGACGCTTGGTAAGGAGATGGCTAACTTCTCTTATCGACTAGATAGGCAAATTAATCAACTGAAAGATGTCCGCATTATGGGTAAATTTAATGGCGCAGTTGGAAACTTTAACGCCCATTTGAGTGCTTATCCTGACATTGATTGGCAAAAGATTTCTGAGGATTTTATCGAAGGTCTTGGTATAAATTATGCACCGTACAGTTCACAAATAGAGACTCACGACTATATTGCCGAGTACTTTCATGCGTTAAACAGATTTAATACAATATTGATTGATTTTTGTAGAGATGTTTGGGGTTACATTTCATT
Source organism: uncultured Piscirickettsiaceae bacterium (assembly GCA_964396315.1). Classification (GTDB taxonomy): domain Bacteria; phylum Pseudomonadota; class Gammaproteobacteria; order PS1; family Pseudothioglobaceae; genus Pseudothioglobus. The sequence goes on from CAYNES010000082.1 coordinate 3,671, forward strand.
AGGCTATTTCACGCAAAAAACAATTAAGGGTGAAATTGGCTCATCAACGATGCCGCACAAAGTCAATCCGATTGATTTTGAAAATGCAGAAGGCAACCTCGGGCTGGCAATTGCAATTGGAGACCATTTTGCTGCTAAACTGCCAATATCCAGGTGGCAGCGCGACCTAAGTGACTCAACAGTATTGAGAAATTTAGGGGTGAGCTGTGCGCACTCTCTAATCTCTTACTCTTCGATTTGTAAGGGAATCAATAAACTTAAGGTAAATGAAGCAAGGCTGCTTGAGGATCTAGACAACTCTTGGGAGGTTTTGGCAGAACCCATTCAAACAGTGATGCGTAGATATGGCATAGAAAACCCTTATGAAAAGCTGAAAGAGCTGACAAGGGGAAAGGCCATTGATGCTGAAACCATAAAAGACTTTATCGCCTCACTGGAGATACCTTCTGAAGCGAAGGAAGAGCTCTACAAACTGACACCAGCAAACTATATCGGAGATGCGATTAAATTAGCACGCGACATATAAAACTGATATAATTTCCCGCCTTAATAATTCAACAATCTAAAAGAGGAGCAAAAAACCCATGGTTAAGATTAGACTAGCCCGAGGTGGAGCCAAGAAAAACCCTTTTTATTCGATTGTAGCAACAGACTCTAGAAAAAGAAGAGATAGTGGTTACATTGAGCGTATTGGATACTTTAATCCTGTCGCTCGCGGACAAGAAGTCAGGCTTCAACTCGAAGAAGACAGACTGTCACACTGGATTTCGCAAGGAGCACAGATTTCAGATCGCGTAAAGCAGCTTGTGAAAGAGTACAGAGACCCATCTATTCGTGAAAAGCAATTATCGAAGCAAGCAGCGAAGGCTGACGAAAAGGCTAAAAAGATTGCTGCTGAAGAAAAAGCAAAGGCAGACTTAGAGGCTAAGGAAGCTGCCGAAGCGGCAGCGGCTTTGGCTGCAGAAGAAGCCGCAGCAGAAG
>CAYNES010000083.1:0-4571 GCA_964396315.1 uncultured Piscirickettsiaceae bacterium
AATCTGAGCTATATAGAAGTTGGGGTTGTGATGTGGTTGGAATGACAAATATGCCAGAAGCTAAATTAGCTAAAGAGGCTGAAATGTGTTATGTTTCTGTAGCAATGGTTACAGATTATGATTGTTGGCATGCTGAGCATGATAACGTGAGTGTTGAGGCAATGATAAAAGTACTCATGGATAATGCTGAAAACGCTAAATCATTAGTTGAGAATGCTTCTTCGGTTATAGCCTCAGATGAAAACAGTAGTCAATGTGATTGCAAATTTAGTCTTGAAAATGCAATTATCACTGCTCCAGATTGCCGTGACCAAGGCCTGATTAAAAAACTTGATGCAGTTGCCGGTCGTTTATTAAATTAATTTATGAAGAGTATACGTAATGTCTATTAAGTCAAAAATAAGAACAGTTGAAAATTATCCAATCGAAGGCATTATGTTTAGAGATATAACCACTTTATTTAGTGATCCAGAAGGTTTGCGTGAGGCTATTAACTTATTTTCAGATCGTTACAAAGATATAAAGATAGACAAAATAGTTGCTATCGAGTCAAGAGGTTTTTTAATTGGAGCACCTCTAGCATATCTTCTCAATGTTGGCCTGGTGTTGATCAGAAAGCCTGGTAAATTACCAGCTAAAACATTTAAGCAGGACTATACATTAGAGTATGGTGTTGATCAAATTGAAATACATTCAGATGCAATTAAAGAGGGCGAAAAGGTTTTGATTGTCGATGATTTAATTGCTACTGGAGGAACAGTAGAAGCTGCGGTTAAATTAGTTCAAAAAATGAAAGCTGAGATTGTTGAGTGTTGTTTTATTATTGATTTACCTGATATAGGTGGAAGAAAGAAATTAGAGTTGATGGGGCAAAATGTTTTTTCTCTATGCGAGTTTGAGGGTGACTAGATGAATGAAGAAAATATTGAAACTTTAAGGTGGTCAGGTAATTATCTTGAGATGATTGACCAAAGAATTCTTCCTGAGGAGTTTACTTACATTTCATACACAAGTGCTAAATCAGTTGCAGAAGGTATTAGATCGATGGTAATCCGGGGAGCTCCTGCAATTGGATGCGCTGCTGCATATGGTGTTGCGTTGGAAGCACTCAAACTTAAAGATTTAGAGAGAAAAGAATTTATAAAGGGCTTAGAGGAAGGGTGTTCGATTCTCTTAGAGAGCAGGCCAACTGCAATTAACTTGTTCTGGGCTATCAATAGAATGCAAGAAATAATTCAAAATAATAAAGAAAAAGACTCTAAAGAGCTTGCATATATTCTTTTAGCTGAGGCACATAAAATTCTTGAAGATGACATCAAAATTAACCGAAAAATGGGTAGTTTTGGCGCTGACTTATTGCCTGAAAAAGCTAATGTATTAACGCATTGCAATGCTGGCGCTCTTGCTACAGCAGGCCATGGCACTGCTTTAGGGGTTATCAGGTCAGCTGTTGAGATAGGTAAAAATATTTCAGTGATAGCTGATGAGACACGGCCCTTTCTTCAGGGTGCGAGGCTGACTGCTTGGGAAATGGTTCAAGAAGGAATTCCCGTTACATTAATTTCAGACAATATGTCCGGACACATGATGAGTCATGGTGAGATCGATGCCATAGTAGTTGGAACTGATAGAGTAGCAGGTAATGGTGATGTTGCTAATAAGATTGGAACTTATATGGTTGCTGTTCTGGCTAAAAGGCATAATATTCCTTTCTATGTTGCCTGCCCACTTTCAACTATTGATAGATCCATTCAAAGCGGGGCTGATATTCCCATAGAAGAAAGACCAAAATCTGAAGTGACTGGTTACCAAAACATACAATGGGCTGCAAAAGGTATTTCAGTAAGAAATCCAGCCTTTGATGTTACGCCTGCTGAACTGGTTACCGGAATAATTACTGAAAAAGGTGTAATTTTGAATCCAAACAAAGACAAAATTGATTCTTTATTTATTTCTGATTGATTGAATTTTTTTTGTAAATTTGTTGTATTATTCTCCTTTTATGTTTGGAGAAAATAATGCCAGGTTTACTACCCAATATTGACCCTGAGGGACTCTTAGAGTATTCAGTAGTCTATACAGATAGATCTCTTAATCATATGTCTAGCTCATTTCAGAAAGCGATGAATGACGTCTCGTCATCGCTCAAAAAAGTTTATAACGCAAAATCGGTTGTTCTTGTTCCTGGTGGCGGAACTTATGGCATGGAGGCAGTTGCTAGGCAATTTGCTAATGACAAAGATTGCTTAGTCATAAGAAACGGTTGGTTCAGTTATCGTTGGTCTCAAATTCTAGAAGTGGGCAATATTCCTTCAAAATTGACTGTCTTGAAGGCAGCTCGAAAGAACTCTGGCTATCAAGAGCCATTTTCTCCAGTAGATATTAATCTAGTTGTTGACAAAATTAAATCTGAAAAGCCAGCCATGGTTTTTGCACCTCATGTCGAAACATCATCTGGCATCATTCTTCCTGATGAATATATTAAAGCTGTCTCAGAAGCAGTTCATTCTGTTGGAGGAGTGTTCGTGCTTGACTGTATTGCATCTGGTGCAATATGGATTGATATGGAGAAATGTGGAGTAGATATTTTAGTAAGTGCGCCGCAAAAAGGCTGGAGTGCTTCACCTGCCTTTGGAATGGTTATGATGTCTTCAAATGCAACTGAGAAGATTCAAAATACTCAAAGTTCAAGTTTTTCATGTGACCTTCTTAAGTGGCTTCAAATGATGCAAGCATATGAAAATGGTGGACATGCTTACCATGCAACAATGCCTACGGACGCCATTAAACACTTCAGAGATACTATCAATGAAACGGCCGAGTTTGGCTTTGATAATGCTCGAAATAAACAACAAGAGCTTGGAGATCGAGTTAGGTCTCTTCTAAAAAAACATAGTTTTATAAGCGTTGCTGCCGAAGGATTTCTAGCTCCAGGAGTCGTTGTAAGCTATACATCTGACAAGGCAATACATAATGGTTCAAAGTTTGCGGATTTAGGGATACAAATCGCAGCTGGAGTTCCACTTCAATGTGATGAAGGCGACGATTATCAAACATTTCGAATTGGGTTGTTTGGATTGGACAAGCTAAAGGATGTTGATTCTGCAGTTCAGAGACTTAAAGACGTATTTCATCAGCTTAAATAATTCTTGAAATGAAGGTTGACGAATTAATTCAGAGTGATAAAGAAGAATGGTCAAGGCTCTATTGCGGTTATGCAGAATTTTATGAAATAGAAATGAATCAAGATATTCTTGATACAGTCTGGTCATGGATATTTAATCCTGATACTAAATTTTTTGCAATTGGTGTTAGGTCAAATGAGAATAAGTTAATTGGATTTATGCATTTTAGAGAAATGCCATCACCACTGAGAGGTAAGCTTGTTGGTTTCTTGGATGATCTATTCGTGGATTCAGCTTTTAGAGGTTCTGGAGCAGTTCAATTATTGTTTAAGGAGCTCAAGCTCATTGCAGCTCAAAACAACTGGCCTTACGTAAGATGGATAACTGCAACTAATAACTCTAGGGCTCGAAAGGTCTATGATAAGCTTTCAGAACCGATAGATTTTGTTACATACCAGATGCCAATTATTTAATTTTTTGAGTTTGACATAATGAAGCAGGGCGATATAGTTAATAATTTTTCAGTTCCTCCTCATCCTAAAGGTATTAGACTGGAAGGTGATTTGGTTGTTTTAAAGCCTTTAGTTGCAAGTCAGTTTGCAAAAGAACTCTTTATCTCAAATTCAATTGATAAAAAAGGATTGAATTGGGCATATTTACCGTATGGTCCATTTGAGAGTATAGAAGACTATGCTAAATGGATAGAGTCATTTGAGAGTGGCGATGATCCAGTTTTTTTTGCCATTGTCAGTAAAAAACTTAATAAAGCGATTGGAATAGCAAGCTATTTAAGAATTAAACCTGCAGTTGGATCTATCGAAGTTGGACACATCAACTTTTCACCTCTTTTGCAAAGAACAACAGAGGCAACTGAAGCAATGTACCTCATGACGAAGTGGACCTTTGATAATGGATACAGGAGATATGAGTGGAAATGTAATGCTCTTAATTTAAGATCTCGAAGTGCAGCACAAAGACTTGGATTTTCTTATGAAGGAGTCTTCAGACAGATGTCCATTGTCAAGGGAAGAAATCGGGATACCGCATGGTTTGCTATGATTGATAAAGAATGGCAGAGAATTGAAAGCTGCTTTATGGAGTTTTTATCTAAAAGCAATTTTGATAACAATGGAAAGCCTAAAAAGTCTTTAAGGTCGCTTACAAAGCCATTACTCTATAAGATTGATAACTTAGATTTATCTTGATAATTTATCCTCTCGGATGGTGTTTTTGATGCTGAATTTTGAGTTGAGCATTCTGAATATGAGTATAGAGCTGTGTGCTTGAAATATCACTATGGCCCAGCATTAATTGTACTGAGCGCAAGTCAGCACCTTTTTGAACAAGGTGAGTAGCAAAGGCATGTCTGAGTGAGTGAGGAGAAATGGGTTTTTCAATTCCAGCCAAAGAGGCGTAACTTTTTATAATATAGAAGAAATTCTGTCT